>JAFZAI010000150.1 GCA_017557325.1 Bacteroidales bacterium | reverse complement strand
TTGTCGAGCTTGATGACCTTGGCGTAGCAGCCGCCTTCGAAGTTGAAGACGCCCTTGTTGTCCCAGCCGTGCTCGTCGTCGCCGATGAGGAGGCGCTTGGGATCCGTGGAGAGGGTGGTCTTGCCGGTGCCGGAGAGGCCGAAGAAGATGGCGGTGTTCTCACCCTGCATGTCTGTGTTGGCCGAGCAGTGCATGGCGGCGATGCCCTTCAGCGGAAGGTAGTAATTCATCATCGAGAACATACCCTTCTTCATCTCGCCGCCGTACCAGGTGTTGAGGATGACCTGCTCGCGGGAGGTGACGTTGAAGGCCACGCAGGTGTCGCTGCGGAGGCCGAGCTCCTCGAAGTTCTCCACCTTGGCCTTGGAAGCGCAGTAGACCACGAAGTCGGGCTCCTGGTCAAATTCCTTCTGGTTCTTGGGGCGGATGAACATATTGGTGACGAAGTGGGCCTGCCAGGCGACCTCCATAATGAAGCGGACCTTCATCCGGGTGTCGGCGTGGGTGCCGCAGAAGCCGTCAACGACAAACAGGCGTTTGCCGCTGAGCTGCTTCTGGGCGAGCTTCTTGACGGTCTTCCAGACCTTCTCCGACATCTTGTGGTTGTCGTTGTGGTATCCTTCCGTGTCCCACCAGATTTCGCCGGGGGCGCCTTCCTTGGTGGTCTTGTCGTAGACGATGTATTTGTCTTTGGGCGAACGGCCGGTGTAGATGCCGGTCATCACGTTGATGGCGCCGAGTTCGGTTACCTGGCCTTTGTCGAAGCCCTCGAGGCCGGGCTTGGTCTCCTCGTTGTAAAGGACCTCATACGTGGGATTGTAGAGGATCTCCTTGACGCCGGAGATGCCGTATTTGGATAAATTGATCTGTGCCATAATCTGGAGGGATTAGAGAGCTTTGCCGTCCGAGCCGAGGACGTTGACGATCTTGTGCATATAAAGCTTCTTCATCTCGTCGCGGGCGGGGCCGAGATATTTACGCGGGTCAAACTCACCGGGCTTGTCATTGAAGACCTTGCGGACGGCGGCGGTCATCGCGAGACGGCTGTCAGAGTCGATGTTGATCTTGCAGACAGCGCTCTTGGAGGCCTCGCGGAGCTGCTCCTCGGGGATGCCGACGGCATCGGGAAGTTTGCCGCCGTTGGCGTTGATGATGTCGACGTATTCCTGCGGAACGGAGGAAGAGCCGTGGAGAACGATCGGGAAGCCGGGAAGCTTCTTCTCAATCTCGTGGAGGACGTCGAAAGCGAGCGGCGGGGGAACGAGACGGCCGGTCTCAGGGTCGCGCTTGCACTGCTCGGGTTTGAATTTGTAGGCACCGTGGCTAGTACCGATGGAAATGGCGAGGGAGTCGCAGCCGGTACGGGTGGCGAAGTCGATCACCTCCTCGGGCTTGGTGTAATGGGAAACTTCCGAAGCAACCTCATCCTCGACGCCGGCCAGGACTCCCAGCTCGGCCTCGACGGTCACGTCATACTGATGGGCATATTCGACGACCTTCTTGGTGAGGGCGATGTTCTCCTCATACGGAAGGGAGGAGGCATCGATCATCACGGAAGAGAAGCCCATATCGACGCAGCTCTTGCAGAGTTCGTAGCTGTCGCCGTGGTCCAGGTGAAGGACGATCTGGGGATGCTCCCAGCCGAGTTCCTTGGCGTATTCGACGGCACCCTCGGCCATGTAGCGGAGGAGCGTCTGGTTGGCGTAGTTGCGGGCGCCCTTCGAAACCTGAAGGATGACCGGGGACTTGGTCTCGGCACTGGCCTGGATGATGGCCTGGAGCTGTTCCATATTGTTGAAGTTGAATGCAGGGATGGCGTAACCGCCTGCGACGGCCTTGGCAAACATTTCACGGGTGTTTACAAGACCCAATTCTTTGAAAGATACCATAATGATAAGTATTAAGTTATATTAATATCCTTTTCAAGCGACGCAAATTTAATCATTTTTAAAGAATTTTCAAATAGTCATTCCGAACTGTTTCGGAATCATTTTACGGACAGACAGCCCGGATGGGTCTTCCAATATGGCGGCTATTCCCATCGCAGCCGGCCTCATCACGATTCCAGAAATCGAGGGTGTACGCAGATGCCGAACCTGAGTATGGGTTGGATGTCCAATAGCTCCCGTACTCATCCAGCCCGGAAATACCCGTGCCGAACCGGGAGCCCGCAGCGGGGAGAAAGATCCAATCTTCGGCGTGTCCCTCCTTCTTGCTTGTGAATACCATTCCGTTCACGCCCATATAAGTCCTTTGCTTGATGGCGCAGCTTTCGATCAATTCCAGGCACTCCGCCACGGTCGGCATCCGCCAATTCCCCTTCAACTGTGCGTGAGCCGCGTCGTTTTCCAGTGCCAAAACCAAAGGATTACCCATATAAGTATATGACGCTTCCGTGTATGAATCCTTAGGCTGCGTCTCACCCCAGCCGTAGTAATCGCCAAATTCCTTCGGAGCGTGTGCGCCGAGGTTCATATTGGCCCATTTGACGCTAAGGCCCAGATCGACGGCCGCGACCTCCGGCGTATGGAACGTATTTTCCGTCGGGGAAATGCGTGACTCGTCATAGATCGTAATCTCGGCTTTGTAATAATAATCCACACCCCATCGAAGGTCGTCATAGCGGGCGGAGAACATTCCGCCTCCGGCGGCAACCGGATTGGCGCTCACACGGATCGGATGGGTAAAAAGCCCCTCCGGTGTCTCGGAGAGAAGAAAACAGACGTCTGCGTGTGACTGGATAAAAGTGCCGCTGGGAACGGTAATATTGATGCTTACCAGCCCGGAGAGCACGACGCTGACATGGTCGTTCTCTGTGATAATATCGTGGCCAAAATTTGAGAAAGCAACGTTGTTGAATTGGACGGCAGCCTGCCGTGTCGCGAAATGCCGCATCTCACCGTAAGATGTTTTACCGTCAATGCTCACGCCCGCCCGGAAATAGTAATCCGACAGTGGTGTGAGGTCGTATGCGGTCATCCCGAACTCGCCACCCTTGGCGGGAATCTCTTGAATGCCTTGTTTGGGGGCAAGTGGAAGCTGGTTTTCGGATGTCGCGATCTGGAACCAGGCTTCGCCCTTGCCCGAAGCTGCATTCTCAATTGTGGCTGTCGCACTCAGGATGGCTTTGTTGGTATAAATATCAGAATCGGGTACCGGGTTTGTGATGACGGAAAGCGATACGTTGTTTTCTTTTTTGCAGGAAATGGCAGAAAGGAGGATCACAAATACCATTAGGGAGAGTCGGAGGGAGGTCTGCATATACTTTGATTTTAGTTGTAACAAAAATAAGTTTTTTCCGGCGGATTTGCAAGGGGAGAGATATCATGGATTTTTTTTATCTTTGTAGAAACATTCACTTCTATGGCAGGCAAGGTTCTCATTTTCTCGGCGCCGTCCGGATCCGGCAAAAGCACCATTGTGGGCAATATTCTCCGCAAGCGGAATGACGTGGAATTCTCCGTTTCGGCCACTTCCCGTCCACCCCGGGGCGAAGAGAAAGACGGCGTAGAGTACCTGTTCTACAGCGCCGACATCTTCCGGCTTCTCATCCGCGACGACAAGTTTGTCGAATATGAGGAGGTATATAAGGACCGGTTCTACGGCACGCTCAAGAGCGAAGTCAACCGCATCTGGGCCAAGGGGCACGCTATCGCCTTCGACGTGGACGTCAAGGGCGGAGTCAGCCTCAAGAAGTATTTCGGCGACGCCGCGCTGTCGGTCTTTATCCAGGCACCGTCCATTGAAGAGCTTCGCCGGCGGCTTGTCTCCCGCGCGACGGATACGCCCGAGGCTATCGAAGAGCGGG
The DNA here is from genome assembly GCA_017557325.1 of Bacteroidales bacterium. Classification (GTDB taxonomy): domain Bacteria; phylum Bacteroidota; class Bacteroidia; order Bacteroidales; family UBA932; genus Cryptobacteroides. The sequence goes on along the minus strand of JAFZAI010000150.1, from coordinate 20,710 downwards.
TCGCCAAGGCTGCCGAGGAGATGACTTACGCCCCGCAGTTCGACCGGGTTCTGATCAACGATGACCTGGAGAAGGCCTTCCGGGAGAGCGAGGAGATGGTAGCCGCCTTCCTGGCGGAATAAGCGCCGGCTATGCACATCGCCGTCTACTCCGGGTCTTTCAACCCGCTTCACATCGGGCATCTCGCCATCCTGCGCCTGCTTGCCGCGCGCTTCGATGGCGTGTATCTCGTTGTGAGCCCGCAGAGCCCATTTAAGGATGCCTCTGGGAATGCGACCGCGGCGGACCGGGTCCGGGCTGCCCGGGAAGCTGTTGCCCGCCATCCGGAACTTGCCGGGAAGGTCCGGGTGGATGACATCGAGCTCGGAATGGAGCCGCCGCACTATACCGTGCGAACGCTTCGCACCCTTCGCGAGCGCGAGCCGGAGAATGAATTTACGCTGGCGATTGGTGCCGATAACCTGGAGAGTATGCCCCGCTGGCGGGAGCACGAGGTGATTTTGCGCGAATTCGGCGTGGCCGTATATCCCCGCAAGGGGTACCACCGCGGTTACCTCAAGGCCCGGCTGCTGCGGGAGGACCCGTCCTACCGGATTGAACTTTTGAAGGCTCCGCTGGTGACGATTTCCTCGACGGAAATCCGTGAAACCCTTGCCTCGGGACAGGACGCCACGCGCTGGTTAATGTAGACTTAAAGCTATGCATACTGAGACCGAACGAAAATTTCTGGTGCGGAGCGAGGCGTTCCGCTCTGCGGTGACGGAGAGCCACCGCATTTCGCAGGGATATATCGCCCACGACGGAGGCAACACCGTGCGTGTGCGCATTCTCGATGACAAGGGGATCTTGACCATCAAGGGGCCTACGAACGGGATGAGCCGGGCGGAGTGGGAGATCGAAATCCCGCTCCGGGATGCCGAGGACCTGATGCGGCTCACCAAGAGCGGGCGTATCGAGAAGGTGCGGCATATCGTGCCGGCACTCCCTGCCATACCGAGCCCCGCCCCTGCTGCCATACCGAGCCCCGAAGGGGCGAGTGTATCTCCGGCGCGCCGCTGGGAGATCGACGAATTTCTCGGAGAGAACGCCGGGCTTATTATGGCCGAAATCGAACTCGGGAGCGAAGACGAGGCCTTCGAGCGCCCGGAGTGGCTCGGCGAGGAGGTCACGGGCGACAGGCGGTACTATAATTCGTTCCTTTCGAAGGTACCATATAGTACGTGGCGGTAGGTTCCGGGCGAATTTCCAGCAAAACGTGCGCAACCTCAGTGCCGGAATATAGGTTCCGGGCGAATTCACGGCAAAACGTGCGGAACCTCGGGAAGCGGGGGACCTATTCCAAAATCAGTCCGTCGTAGGCGGGAAGGACTTCCGAGGCGATGCCGCGCTCGGCGCAGAGGTGGCGGAGGTCAGCGCTGAAGGCTTCGTGGGCGGGGAAGGTGTGAGAGAGATGGGTGAGCCAGGTGTGTGCGGCTCCGATACGCCCCGCCAACTCCAGCGCCTCGTCCAGACTGAAGTGCGAATGGTGTTTCTTGTAGCCTACCGTATTGAGGGTCAGGTGTTTCAGTCCTTGTAATTTCACGAATTCCTCCTCCTGGAGGCGGCTCATATCCGTCAGATAGGCAATGTCGCCGAAGCGGAAGCCAAGGACCGGCATCGTGTCGTGGTAGCCGCGGATCGGGATGACCGTCACCCGGCGCGGCGGCGGGACAGGACCTTCCACCGGACGGTAAAAATACCCCACGTCGTGTACCCATTCCAGCTCATACCCGTCATTCGAGACTACCTCGAAGGGCTCATTCCCGATCCGGTGGATATTCCATTCCGGCGAGCCGGGATATTTGGGTGAGGCGAACGCATAGGCGTACTCGCGACGGATCGTTTCCTCGACCTTGGGTTCGCAGTAAATTTCCACGGCCTTGCGGTCGATGTAGTTGAGCGAGCGCACGTCATCGAGTCCGCCCGTGTGATCTTTGTGATTGTGCGTTAACAGAATCGCGTCGAGATGGCCCACACCGGCGCGGAGCATCTGGCTGCGGAAATCCGGCCCGGCGTCGATAAGGATCGTGAGGCCGCCATATTCCACCAGGGCGCTGGCCCGGAAACGCTTGTCACGCGAATCCGGCGAAGTGCATACCGGGCAACGGCAGCCGATAATGGGGATACCCTGCGAAGTCCCTGTCCCGAGGAATGTCAGCCGTGCATTCATAGCGTCACCTCCGTAATAGTCCCGACGAGTGCCTTGTCATAGGGCCTCGTAACCTTGATATAGTTGTCTGTGAATCCGCTCATCTGGCCGTCCCGGGAGGTGGATTCCCAAAGCACGGGCGCGCGGAGTCCCTTGTGGGCGGTGATGAAGGAGGCGTGCAACTCCTCTGAAAGGGCCTCCAGACGGGCTACGCGGGAGGTCTTGATGCGGTCCTGCACTTGATCGGGCCAAGTCGCGGCCCGTGTTCCGGGACGACGGGAGTAGGGAAATACGTGCAGGAAGGCCGGCCGGATGCGCTCGGAGAGGAATCGGTACGTCTCCTCGAACAGGGCGTCCGTCTCGCCTGGCAGGCCCACGATGACGTCGATGCCAAAGAACACCTTCCGCCCGCCCGGATGCTCCATCGCGGCCCGCACCTTGTCGATGCGGGAGGCAAATAGCGCCGTGTCGTATCGACGCCCGACCCGTTTCAGCAGCGTATCGCTTCCCGTTTGCAGGGGAATGTGGAAATGCGGCAGCACCTTGGTCCCTGAGGCAATCCAGTCGATGATTTCATCCGTCAACAGATTCGGCTCGATGGAGGAAATCCGGTAGCGGTCGATGCCTTCGACGTCCTGAAGCGCCTGCAGCAGCGATAAAAAGCTCTCTCCGGTCGAGCGGCCAAAATCGCCCGTGTTCACCCCCGTCAGGACGATCTCCCGGATGCCCTGTGCGGCAATTTCGGAGGCGTCGCGTACCAGGGAGCAGATCGGCAGATTCCGGCTCCGGCCGCGGGCGAAGGGCACGGTGCAATAGGCGCAGAAGTTGTCGCAGCCGTCCTGTACCTTCAAAAACGATCGTGTTCGTTCGCCGGAAGACCAGGCGGGAAGCGTGTCGCCGGGGAAGGTCCCGCAGGCTCCCAGGCCGAGATCTTCGCACACCGCCCCGACGATTTGCCCTTTCTCCGCAGCCCCGAAAATGCGCCGGACGCCCGGTAAAAGTCCAATATCAGCACCTCGCAACTCAGCATAGCATCCCGTTACATAAATGGATGCCGCCGGCGCGAGCCGATGCGCCCGCTGGATCAGGTTGCGGGACTTCTTCTCGGCGTGCTCCGTTACCGCACAGGTATTGATGAGATAGGCGTCAGCCGGCGAATTCCAACCGACCGCTTCGGCACCGGCCTCCACGAGCGCCCGCCGGTAGGTGGACGTCTCCGCAAAATTCAGCTTGCAGCCGAGGGTTGTAAACGCAATCTTCATCAAGCGAGGACAAGGAATACGCACGGCCGTTTCCCGATGACCGGCAGGTTGCTTTTCCACTCTGCGGCCGTCCGGGTGCGGATGAATGCGGAGGGAAGGGTAATGTCGGCGGCGACGGTGATCCGCGTCGTGCCCCGGCAGATCGAGACGAGGTCACTTAGCAGCGCATCGTTGCGGTAGGGTGTCTCGATGATAATCTGTGTCTCGTGCCGCACGGCGGAATCTTTCTCCAGCAGGCGGATGGCGGAGCGGCGCTCATCCGTCTTGGCGGGCAGATAGCCCCGGAAGGCAAACCGCTGTCCATCCAGGCCGGAAGCCATCAGCGCGAGCATCAGCGAGGAGGGCCCGACCAGCGGGACGACCTCGATGCCACGGCGGTGGCACAGGGCCACGAGTTGCGCCCCCGGATCTGCCACGGCGGGCAGCCCGGCTTCCGAAATCAGACCGACATCCTGTCCGTCCGCAAAAAGTCCCCCGAGCGCTTCCACTTCGGAGAGCGGCGTATGCTCGTTGAGCGTATGGAATTCCAATTCCCCGATATGTCCCTTGAGCCCCGCGGCCGACAGATACCGCCGGGCCGTCCGTACTTCCTCCACGACGAAAACCCGGATGCCCTGCAGGCGCTCCAGCACCGGGGCGGGGATTACGAGCGCCGGATCGTATTCCCCCAGCGGGGAAGGAATCAGGTACAGTTTACCGTTTGCCATCTTTTTTCGTGTTTTTGCGCTGCTTTTCCTCATTCACCACATTGCCGTCCCGGCCGATCTCCAGCGTACGGGTCTTGATGTTCTGGTTCTCCAGAATGAAGTCTTCCTGCCGTTTCTTGCGGGAGCGGAACAGCATCCGGAAGAACTGGCGGAAGGAATTGAATTCCCGCTGGTAGGAAACGCCGACGCCGTTGCGCTGGGAGTTGTCGAGGGAAATGGTGTACTGGTCAGCGGAATGCGAGAATGCCTTGAGACGTACCGCACCCTGTCGGTCAAGCTTGACTTCTACCTCGATATCGCCTACGACGTTGGTGCTCCGGGAGGTGGCGCTTTGCTCGCGGTTACCGATGGAGCCGTTGATGATCACGCGGTTTTTGAAGAGCTGCGTGGAGACGGCGACGTCGAAGAGGTTGTTGCCCGCCTCGGTGGACTTGTAGTTCAGACCGAGGTCGAGCGGGATATTCAGCTTCGCAAAGATATTGTTGAGCTGATTGGTCATAATGTTGGTGACGTTGGAGTACAGCAGGTTGCTCGTGTTGTTGGCGATACCGCTGAAGTCCGACGGCATAAACGACCCCGAGATCAGCAGGTAGATAAACTGCCGCTGCACCTTGTCCTCGCTGCTCAGCGCGCTGTTGACCTGGGCCTGCGTCGCGCTGTCGAGGTCGGGGATGTCGATGCTGAGGCCGATCTGCGGGTTGCGGAGCTTGTCGGAGATGTGGATGCCGCATTCCACCGTCCGGCGGGTGTCGACGGCGTCGGTTTCGGCCAGCAGCGTCTGGAGGGACGCCTTCGTCGTATAGATGGCGTCGATATCGAGATCGGTCTCCTTCACGTCTCCGTTGAACCGGATTGAGCCGCCTTCCCGTACCGTGAACTCCTTGTTGATGATGTTGATCGCGTTGAACAGGTACTGCCCCGAGTTGATGATGTACTGGCCGTTGATACCGAAATAATTGTTCCGGGACGTGTAGACCAGGTCGATCGTGCCGTTGCCGGTCGCGGAGAGAATATTGCCGGTCGCTTTGTTGACCTCGATGTAGGCCGTCAGGTCCGGCGTGGCGAGAATGCGGATGCCGACGTCGAGGTCGCTCTTGCCCGCAGACTTCTTCTCGCGCTTTTTCATCATCAACTCATACGGATCCGTCGTCTCATCCTCCTCAGCCTGGGTATAGGTGAGGAAGGTGCGCTTCTCGCCGGAGGCGTTGCCAAGCGGAATGTGGATGTCGCCGGGGCCGGTTGTCCGGGCGTTGATGCCGATATTGATCTTGCTCGTGGGGCCGGTCACGTCCACTGTTCCGTCCGCGATGATGTGGCCGTAATAGGTGGGATCGTCGCCCTCGTGCGTATCCAGCACGAGCATATTGCGGACGGCAAGATGCACGCCGAGGGTAATGTTCTTCAGCGTATTGAAGTAGACGCCGCCCGTCACCTTGCCGGTTCCCTTGAGGTTGTCGGTAATGTCCACGTCGCTGAATTCAATGCCCTTTTCGGTAATGTTGACGGGACCGTTTACCGTATAGACGCACTTGGTATAATCGAGACCGAGATGGGCGTCGTCCAGCCGGGCGCCCTCGCTCTGAAGCCGAAGTTGCTTGGCGGAGCCGTAAGCCCGGACCTTTCCGGATACGCCGCCGTCAAAGGTGCTGAAGACCGACGACAGGATGGGTTGCGCGACCCCCAGGTTGAAGCGGTCGAGGTCGGCGGCAATGTCGAGTTCGCCCTTGGGCGTAATCCAGCCGTGGGCGCTGATGTTGTTCTTCCCGTCGAGGTGGTTGGTTACGTCGACAAGGAAGCGCTTGCCGCCTGCATCCCAGCGGCTGCCCAGATCCAGCGTGCCGAGCGGGTATCCCGCTACTTCGGCCCCTTCGCACTGGAGAGAGGCCAGAAGACCGGGCATTCCCTGGGCCGGTGAGGTGACGAAAGCATTGCCGGTAACCCTTCCTTTGAAGGAATATCCGCCCTTGACGATGCCGTCCAGCAGGGAAATATCGAATTTCTCGAGCCGTACCGACAGGGTATCCGTCCGGGTAGGGGAATAGCCACCGTCCACGAGGATCGACTGGTCGGTGCTGGCCCCCTGGAAACGGTGGACCTTAATATCTTTCCCCTTCACGAGAATTTCATCGGAAGAGATGCGCCATAGGTCTCCGTCGTAGAAGATGTTGGACGGAAGGGCGTGGGCGGAGCAGACGAGCTGCTGGTCGGCATCCCGGCGAAGTTGTGCGGTGAGGCTGAGGTCGCCCTTGTTCTCTTTTTCCGTCTTGTTGTCGTAGCGGATATCGGCGCCGATGACATTGTCGTCGGCATAGAGGTTGGCGTTGGCCCCGAGGAGGCGGATTCCGCCGATGCGGAGTTCGCTGCTGCGAAGAATGCCATTCAGGCTGTTGTCCTTATTGTCAATGTCGAGGGTGACGTCTTTGATGAATTTGTCGCCGATGGCAAGCCGTCCCGAAATGACCCTGGCATTGAGGTTCCCCGCTTCGTCCAGATGCAGGTCCAGCCGGGAATCATCTTCGATGTAGGCGGAAGGAAGGGCGAATTCCAGCAGCTTGCCCATATCGTTGAAGCGGAGTTCGAGGGCGTAGTCGGCCGGATAGTCTCCATCGCTCTTCTTCGTAAACAGGGCCGGGATTTCCCGTCGCGCCATGACATTGAGGAGCTGCTTGATGAAAGCATTGATGGGTCTGGAACTGACGTAGGTACCGTTGATGAAGCGGGAGGCGATCTTCATCCGGTTGACTTCGTCGTTGAAGTGGGACTGAACCGAGAGGTTGCCGATGTTGAAGGAGCCCCGCTCGTTGGCCAGGTTGATATCGGTAACGTCGATGTCGCCGACGAGATCCCCATCCTTCGTCCGGATGAAGTTGACGTCCGAATTGAGGGCGATCCGCATTCCGTTCTTGTCGAATCCCAGTGCCCCGAGGTCGGCATAGCCGAGGTTGATGTACCCCTCGTAGGAGGTGTTGCCGCTTCCCTCCGAAAGGTTGAACAGCCCCTGCGCCATCAGGTCGAGGTTGGGGTCGTGACTAACGATGCGCCCGTCGAAGGAATTGCCCTTGTAGACACCCTGCGCGCGGATGTTGCTGTAGTCGTAGCCGAGGGCGTGCAGTTTCCGGATCGAGAGCGAATCGATGATGACCTCCGGCGTTTTGCCGAGGGTGGCGTCCAGCGAGGAGGACATCGTCAGTTCGCCAAGTTTGTCGTTCCCGATGATGCGGCCGATGTTGAGCCGCTCTGTGGAGAGTCCGCCGCCGATGGCAATGGGTTTGTTTTTGTCGGTGACGTTCTCGAGAATGAGGTCGTTGAATCGGGCGTTTCCGACGGTGGATTGCAGGTTGCCGTCCAGAATAAGCCGGTTGAGGGGACCGTGGCCCTGTGCTGTCAGCCGGAAGGTTTCCTTCGGGGCAAATTTCGACAGGTCGAGTTTCAGCCCTGGCGCCCATCCTCGGATGAATTTGCCGAGCGAGGCGGTGCTGAACGTAAATTTGTCGAGGTTGAAGTCGAGGGTGAAATCCTTTTCGGGCAGGCCGGTAATCCTTCCGTCAAGGGCTCCGCTGACCCCGCTCGTGAGATCTGTGAAATGGATGTCCTTGATGCCGAGGTCACAGACGGGACCGTCTACGCCACCTTTTTCCACATCGGCCACGATGGGATTGCCGAGCAGCGCCGGGGCAAAGTAACCGATGGTCCGTCCGATATCCACCTTCGAGGGGGCGATGTCCGCGACGATACGGACGCCGTGAATGAAGTCGTTGAAGTGCTTCTGATCGCCATAGAGGAATTGCATCGACGGGATGCTGATGTCTGACCAGGCATCCTGAAGACGGAGATTATAGAAGAGGGATTTGCCGTGGCCAACCTCCGTGCTGCCTTCGACGTGGTCGATGAAGCAGCCGCTCTTCTCAAAGATTTCGACGTGGTCGGCCGTGCCGTGCATCACCCTTCCGACCATCCCGAGGTTGCGGCCCTTGACGTCGGTGATCAGTTCCAGATCGTTCCAGTTGATGCCGCCCTGGTCCGGCCGTCCCTTGTTTTGGCGGCGTTGGATTTCTTTCTGCCGGTAGTTGATCAGCCGGAAGATGAAATTCTCCACTTCGACATTCTGGATTTCGAAAATTTTGCCCTTTTCCGGCTTTCTTTTCACGGGCGGCTTGAGGTGGAAGATCTGCTGCAGGTTGGTGACGCCTTTGCCGCGGATCTCCATTTCGAAGTCCGGCTGGATGCAGAGATTGAATTCGGCATTGCGCACGACGGCCTTTTTCATCTCGACTCCCTCGCCGCTGAAGAGGGATTTGAGCGAGAGCCGCACGGAGGCGTATCCGATGAAGGCAAAGGTGTCCCTCGGGTGCGGGTCGGGATCGTACGGGTCGATGTACGGAGATTTGTCCAGAATGAGCACATCCTTGACAATCAGCGTGTTGAAGGGGAGCAGGTTGATGCTTCCGACGCTGAAGTCCCCGTCGAAGTAGCCGTCGGTCTTCCGGAGAAAATGCTCGAGAATCTTCTGCTGCACGGCGGGAATCTGCAGGGCCACCATGGCTCCGCAGACCAGCAGCAGAATTGTCGCAACGACGATCCCGAGTATTTTCAGAAATTTGCGCATAATACTACAATCTACAAATATAACGTTTTTTTCGTTATATTTGCAGTCGAAATTATGGCAGACATCATACTGGGCATAGAATCTTCCTGCGACGACACCTCGGCGGCTGTCATCCGGGACGGGTATCTGCTGTCGAACGTCATCGCTTCGCAGCAGGTCCACAAAGACTATGGCGGTGTGGTCCCGGAACTGGCCTCCCGCGCCCACGAGCTCAACATTGTCCCGGTGGTAAGCCAGGCACTTGCCAAGGCAGGCGTAAAGCCTGCCGACCTCACGGCCATCGCCTTCACCCGCGGCCCGGGGCTCCTGGGATCGCTCTTGGTGGGGACGTCCTTCGCTAAGTCGCTTTCCCTGTCGCTCGACATTCCCCTGGTGATGGTCAACCACCTGCAGGGGCACGTTCTCGCCAATTTCATCCGGGAGGAAGGGAAGCCGGTCCGAGAGCCGTCATTTCCGTATCTGTGCCTGCTGGTGAGCGGGGGCAATTCGCAGATCGTGAAGGTCTCCTCTCCGCTGGAATATGAAATCATCGGTCAGACAATCGATGACGCGGTGGGGGAGGCTTTCGACAAGTGCTCCAAGATGCTGGGGCTTGGCTATCCCGGCGGCCCGGTGATCGACCGGCTCGCCGCCCAGGGCGATCCGCTCCGCTTCACCTTCGCCAAGCCGCACATTCCCGGACTGGATTACAGTTTCAGCGGGGTCAAGACGTCGCTCCTGTATTTTGTCCGCGACGAAATGGCGAAGGATCCTTCTTTCCTCGAAAACAACAAGGAAGACCTTTGCGCGGGTTTCCAGAAAACGCTCATCGACATCCTCCTCGACAAGTTGATCAAGGCCTCGAAGCAGACGGGCATCCGCGAGATCACCATCGGCGGCGGCGTCTCGGCCAACAGCGGCCTTCGCAGCCGGATTGTCTCGGAAGGGCAGAAACGTCACTGGAATACCTACCTGCCGGAATTCAAATACACGACCGACAACGCCGCGATGATCGCCATCGCCGGATACTATCACTACCTCTCCGGAGCGCGCACTCCGCTGGATGTCGCGCCGGTGAGCAGAATGGCCGACTTCTAAAATGAAAGAGTTTGAGATTGTAAAGAAAATCGGTGCGCAGCTTCCTGAAGAGGAAATTCGGACGGCGGCGGCGAAGGCGCTCGGCGTGAAGGCCGACAAAGTCGTGGCAACGCGTGTGGTACGCCGCAGCATCGATGCGCGGCAGGACGTGTTGTACCGCTACCGGATCGAGGCGTATCGGGAAGGGGAGGAGATGCAGGAGTACGCCCTGCCGGAGTATAAGGACGTACACGATGCGCCCGAAGTGGGCATCATCGGGGCCGGCCCGGCCGGAATGTTTGCCGCGCTGAAGCTGTTGCAGCTCGGTCTCAAGCCTGTCATCCTCGAGCGGGGAAAAGACGTACACCGCCGCAAGGTCGACATGGCGACCCTCTCCACGACCGGTGTCGTGGATCCCGATTCCAACTATTGCTTCGGCGAAGGCGGGGCAGGCGCATTCTCGGACGGCAAACTCTTCACCCGCTCCTCCAAACGGGGCGACATCCGCGAGGTGCTGTATCAGCTGGTTCGCTTCGGGGCTTCCGAGGATATTCTTATCGATGCCCATCCCCATATCGGCACCGACCGCCTTCCCGTTGTGGTGGAGAACATCCGCCACTGCATCGAGGAGCACGGCGGGGAATACCATTTCGACAGCCGGGTGACGGAGATACGGAAGATTCCCGGGACAAGCCCGGGAATGACGGAAAGGGGCCAGGCCGGGAAGGACGGAAGGGAAGCTGAAAAGGACGGCGCGATGGCAGGATACGAGGTGGAGACGTCGGAGGGGAAGGTGTTCCGTTTCAGGAAGCTGATCCTGGCGACGGGACATTCGGCAAGGGATATTTATGAACTCTTTCATCGTAACGGGTGGGCTATCGAACCGAAGGGATTCGCCCTTGGCGTCCGGGTGGAGCATCCGCAGTGGATGATCAACCAGGCCCGGTATCACGGAAAGTATCAGCCCTTTATGCCTACGGCCGAATATTCCTTCGTTACGCAGGTCGAGGGACGCGGCGTGTTTTCCTTCTGTATGTGCCCGGGTGGCATCCTCGTGCCGGCGGCGACGACCGACAAGTCGGTGGTCCTTAACGGAATGTCCAACAGCGCCCGCAACTCCAAATGGGCCAATGCCGGCGTTGTAGTGCAGGTGGAGCCGGAGGATGTGCCGGAAGAATACGCGCAGTATGGCGTATTCTCCGTGCTGTATTTCCAACGGGATGTAGAGCGGAAAATGTATATGTACTCCCGCTCGCTGGTTCCGCGGGACAGTCAGGGCCGGCCGCTGGAGAAAGTCAATCTTCTTCGGGCTCCTGCCCAGCGAATGATGGATTTCTGCCGGGGCGTCGTCTCCAGGGACCTCCCGAAGACCTCCTACCATCCCGGCGCCGTGTCTGCCCCGCTTCACGAACTTCTGCCGGCGTGCGTCTCAATGCGTCTCCGCCACGCATTTCCCTTTGTTGGCAACAAACTCATCAAGGGCTACTACACCAACGACGCCCTTCTTCTGGGAGTCGAATCCCGCACTTCGTCCCCGATCCGCATCCCGCGCGATCCTGAGACCCTCGAGCACGCCCAGCTGCCCGGCCTCTACCCGTGCGGGGAAGGCGCGGGCTACGCCGGCGGCATCGTCTCCTCCGCCCTCGACGGCATCAACTGCGCAGTCAAAGCCTCCGAATAAAAAACCGGCCCCATCTGAGGCCGGTTTTTCGTTTTCCAGGAAGTCCTGAAAGGAACTTACTGGTTGGTAAATTGAATCGTGTAGAAACGGAGCGCTGCGGTTGTCGTGATGTACACCTCGCCGGCCTTGATGTCAAAACTGACGGTGCCCGGGCTGCCGGAGGCGAATCCGCCGGATTTCTCCTCTTCGTCCTCACCGACCTTGACATGGACCTTGCGGTCGGTATCCTCAGAGTTGCTCGTGTTGGAGGTCTTCAGCGTCAGCTTTCCGTCGACGGGCGCCGTGAAGGTAAAGCGACGGTCGAAATTGCCCGAAGTCGCGTTGATGCCGGCGCCGCTGAACTGGATGTTGTTGGCGTTGAACCGCCACTTGACCTGGGAATAGAACGTGAGTCCGTCAATTGTCAGCGTAGAGGGGGAATCGGCTGCCGGGGTATAGTCAGTGCCGGAAGTCGCCCCCATGCTGGCGAGTCCCGACTGCCAGGCTGAAGAACTGAAATCCCAGCTGTAGTTGACGGGCGTGGGGCCGCTGCCGGCCTCGGGCGTCCAGGTGATGGCGTAGAGGTTGATGCCCTTGTTGGCGGAGTAGATGTTGACGAGGTCTCCCGCGGCGGCGTTCACGGTGAAGGTGAACTCGGTAGGATCGGCCGTCTTGGCAGGGGTGTTTTCCCGGCCGACTTCCGTTGTGCCGATGGCCACGACGAGCGGACGGGCATCGTCACCGGAAGAACGGGCTTTCAGAACGAGCGTTCCCGGACCTCCCGCCATGAACTGAAGGTTGCCCTTTGTTCCGACTGTTCCGGTGCTGGCGAGCTGCAGGCGGTTTTTCGGCGCGGTGTCGGCATCGTCGATGCCGAACTTGAACTTGCCGCCGCCTGCGACGAAGCCCAGGTTGCCGTAGACCATGTCGGCCGTAATCTCGGTACCGCTGCCGAACTTGGCGATGCCTGCGGTCATGTACTCGTTGCCCCACTCGGTAGGTGCGGAGGCGCTGACTTTCTTGAGCACTTCCTTGACGGTGAAGGAGACTTCGCCGGCAGTGGAAGGCTGACGGATAAGATCGTCCGCTGCGGGCTTGGCGACCACGCTTACGGTGTAGTCACCAACCGCGAGGGCTTTCGTTTCAATGGCGTAAGAGGTGGCCGTGACATTATTCGTGGCACCGTTGAAGGTGACGTCATAACTGCCGGCCTTGTTGACGGCCTCCCAGCTCACGGTGACCGTCTCTTGCTCGCCCTGGGCGACGGATGTCTTGTCGATGGCAAGCACCGGCGTATCCAGCACCTTGGGTCCGCCTTCTTCGATATCGTCCGTCCACTGAAGGCCGGAGAGGATGATCGGGGCGGTCGGATAGATGTAAACCATCGTCTCCTGGCCCTCCTCGACGGTGTCTAGGATCACCTTGCTGTTGCTGGTCCCGACAGGAAGCCCCGCCTTGACCTTCCCCTCGAGGCTGACGGCAATGAACGCCTGGTCATCCTCGTTGGAGAGGGTCGAGATGACAAGCCCGCCCGGACGGTTGACAAGGATGCCGAGACCGCCGTCCGTAGGGACGCCGCCGGACACCTTGGCCGCCGTGTTGAAGACAAAGCCCTGTGCACCGATGGTCACGGCGTTGTCCTTCACGTAGAAGCGGATGCCGTCACGGACCATATCCTTCTTGGCTTCCTTGCCGAAAGTCTTGGTGTCGGAGAGGTTCCAGGTCTTGACGGGCGTCGTTACGGCAAGGGTCAGGTCCTCGGGTTCCTCGACATAGCCGGAGAGCCACCGCTCGGCACCGGCCGCCACGGCGAGAACCGCTTCGTTCGTGACATAGAAGTTGCCGCCCTCGCTGTTGATGCACGGATCGGCCGTGAGAACCGCGCCGCCATTGGCGATGCAGGCATCCTTGCCCAGCATTTCGACGCTCGACACCGGATGGACGAAGAACGATTCGGCGCAGTTGTAGAAGAAGTTCTGCGCAACCTCCGAAGGAAGCATGTCCGCCGAGTTGGAACCGACGAGGCTGCCGCGGTTGGTCGCGGAAGCATCATCGTAGATGCAGTTGAGGAAGAGGTTCTTCTTCAGGATGATGGTCGGGTTGCTTCCGTCCGCCTTCTTGGCGCGGATGTGCAGGACACCGTTGTTGTTGGTGCCATCTACGATGTGGCAGACATTGTTGACGGTGTTGTTCGAGAACTCGAGCGATTCGAGTTTCGGATTGGCGTCGATACGGATAAGTGTACGGAAAGAGTCGTTGAACGTACAGTTGGTGAACTTGACGCTGCCGATGTTGCAGGCCTTGCGGAAGTCGAATCCGTCGCCGCCTTTTCCGGGAATCCCGCTGACGGTGACATTGTCGTAGCTGAAGCTGGAAATGCTCAGTCCGAAGTTGTCATAGATCAAACCGCGGGTGTAGCCCGTAATATCGCAGTTGAGATAGGAGATGTCCGACATCGTTCCATCCTTGGAAACAATGATAGCGTGCGTGTGGTTCTCGTTCAGGTTGCCATCCAGGACCAGGTTCTCGAAATGGAGCGAGGTGACGGCTTCCACCGACGGGTCGAGGGCAATGCGGCCGATAATGACGGGACGGGCTCCTTCGGCATTCTCGTCGCCATAGATGGCCAGCGAACTGACCGGTACCACGGCGTCGATGTCATACGGCGTTTCGCTGAAGGCCACTTCGATCTTGGCCGCACCGTCTGCGATGGCCTGCTTGAGCGCTTCCGACGTCGTAACCTTGACGGCTCCGGTGAGGTCGGGCAACGTCCAGGCGGTCACGGTACCGCGTTCCGCGCTCTTGAAGTGCACGGTGAGGCTGTACTGCGTGGACGGCTTGAGGCCGGTCACCTCGAGGGCTCCTGCTGCAACAGCGGCCTCGTCTACGGCGACGCGGGTGTACTCCTCGTCCCCGTCAAGCGGCGGCGTGACGCGGATGTGGTCCACCTCGTCGTCCTTGGTCCAGGAGATGGCGATGCTGTTGGCCGTGCGGCTGACGAGCTCGGGAGCAAGGTCGCTCTTGATGGCGCTGGTCTCGAGCTTGCGGCCGTGGACATACCACTTGGACGGCTCTTTCTTGGAAGAGACGGCACGGACGCGGAACCAGTAGGTCATGTCGGCCTCTACGTGGGCCAGATAGGGGATGTCTTCCTTGGGAATGGTCAGCTTGATGGCCGGCTCGCCGGCGAGCTCCTCATTGGTGTAGAGCTCCACCTCGAACGCCTCGGCGGTCTTGGACTTGTCCCAGCTGAAGTTGATGTATTCGCCATTGCGGATGTTGGCGGTTACATTGGTCGGTACGAGGCACCGCGTCAGGTCGAGTTCTTCGACGATGGGGTCCCGCTGGCAGGAGGCTAGCGACGCCAACGCCAGGACCGACAGAATGAGGGAATATATTTTTCTCATAATCATGGATATCAATAACCGTAATCGTTAACGATGGTATTAACGGAATTGGTAAGGTCGATCTGGCTGATGGGCCAGTACATATGCTGCTCCGGATTGATGCCCTCGCGATAGAGGGTGTTGGCCTTGTCCGTCAGGCCGCCGGTCTCGCTGGTGGAGAAGTACTTGGTGAGTTCACCTTCGGAATTGAGGTAGGGCTCCCAACCTTCGCCCAGCGACTCGTAGTCCGTCTCGCCGGGGTTCAGACCATACATCTTGATGGTCTTCCCGTCGGCCTCGTAGGAGTAGTACACGTAGTCCGGCAGGTTGGCGTAATCGCCGCTGCGGTCGCGCATCGCGAGCAGTTCCGCCTTGGCTTCGTCGAGCTTGGTCTTGAGGAGGTTCCAGCGGATGAGGTCGCCCTTGCGGAGGAACTCGCCGCAGAATTCGAGGGCGCGCTCCTCGACGATGGCGTCGAAGAAGGTCTCGCGGGTAAGGCTGTTGACATAAGCCTCTGCCTCCGCCTCGTTGCCCTTGTAGGCACGGGACCGGACCTGGAGGAGATACCCCTTGGCGTCTTCGGTCTTTCCCAGTTCATTGGCGATTTCGGCCGCCATCAGGAGCACGTCGGCATAGCGCATCGAGATGGGCTTGAGGCCGTCGTCGTTACCGCCCGTGTAGGGGTTGCCCATCCACTCGAAGCGGTATTTGCCGAAGTACCATTTGGCTCCGCCGTTGGGCAGTTCGCGGTCGACGCCGTCAGCGCCTTTCTCCCAATGCCAGGGAACGCAGGTGATGTCGCGGCGGACATCGTTGGCACCGTATTTATAATACAGGTACGCGAGCGGGCCCGCATCGCCGCCACGGGCGGAAGAACCGACCCAGGCGGTACCGGTGGTATTGGCCACGCCGAAGTGGTAGTTCCAGCGGCCGCGTCCGTTGGAGAACGGATAGGCGAAGAGGACCTCTTTGCCGGCGGTCATATCCATATTGTTGAAGTCGCGCCAGAGCTGCTCGAAGTCGAGGAGATGGTTGCCGGAGTTCTTGATGCAGTCCTCCAGGTAGCCGAGCGCCTTCTCGTAGAGGACGCCGGACTGCAGGGCGGGATCGTTCGTGAGGCGGATGGAACCGGCGTCACCGGTGCCGACATTGCCCTCGGTGGGACGCATCGAATAGCCGGAGGCGGCCAGTGCGAGGCGGGCGTAGAGGCCCTCCGCGAAGGCGCGGCTCATACGGCCGGTGCTGGCGGTTGCGGCGTTGGCACCCGGCCAGACGAGGTAGGGGATGGCCTCCTCGAGGTCTCCGAGAAGCTGCTTGTAGATGACGTCACGGTCGCTCTTGTTGAGGTAGATCGTTTCCGGGGTGACCGGCTCGAAGCGGGCCGGAACCTCGCCGTAGGCCTTCAGGAGGTCGGCGTAGAAGACGGCGCGGAGGGTAAGCGCTTCACCCAGAAGGTAGCGCATGTCCTTGTCCTCGCCGACATTGCCGTATTCGCGGAGCCCCTTGATGACGAGGTTGATCCGCTCGATGCCGATGTATAAGCAGGCGAAAGGCCCTTCGTTGACGTTGAGCACGGCGTTGTTGACCGCGCAGTCGTAGGCGGCCATTTCCAACTTGCCGTTGGAATAGGTGGTCGTCGTGTAGGCCTCGATGTCCGTGTTGAAGCCATACCAGGGGAGGAAGCGGCCGCGGTGGCCGTTCGTCATGCCGAAGGCGGCATAGGCGCCCATGATGCTGTTCTCCGCGAGGGTATAGTTGGAGAAGACGACGGATTCGTCGAAGGACGATTTCGTCTCGGTGGTGAGGTCGATGCAGGAAGTCAGGATGGCTGCAAGACCGCAGGCGGCAAGAATTCTATAGAATGTTTTCATCATCGTACCGTTTTAGAAAGTGATGTTGATGCCGCCCACGACGCCGATGCTCTTCGGGTATGCGGAATAGTCCACGCCCGGAGTCAGCGGGGTTGCGCGACGGGAGTCCACTTCAGGGTCGAATCCCGAATACTTGGTAATGCAGAAGAGGTTGGTCCCCGTCACGTAGAAGCGGAGCTTCTTCATCTTGATCTTGGAGGTAACGCTCTCAGGAAGGGTGTAGCCGATGGTGGCGGAGGACAGGCGGAGGAAGGAACCGTCTTCGAGCGCCCAGTCGGTGACGACGCGGTTGCTCAGCGGAGACCACATCGTGACGCCTTCATTGGCGGCGGCGAGTTCGGCCGGGTCGCTGATCAGTTCTCCGGTCTCCCAGTTGACGTTGGTCCAACGGTTGCCCGTCTCGCAGGATTTCAGCAGGTTGCGCCTCCAGAAGTCCTGCGTGGAGGTGAATTCAATCTTGTTGGCGTTGTAGATCTTGTTGCCGAATACGTAGTTGAAGTTGGCTGCGAAGTCCACGCCGTAGGCGGTGCCGCTGAGGCTGAAGCCGCCGGTGCCGAGCGGAAGCGTGTTGCCGATGATCTGGAGGTCGGGCTTGCCGTCTCCGTCTTCATCCTTGAGCTTCATCACGCCCGGACGGAGGAATCCGGCGCCGACCTGGTTGGAGCAGTCCACGACGCCGTCCTTGAGTGTCCAGGCGCCGTTGTCGCTGTTGTAATTGAAGTCATCCACGGTGTAATAGCCGTCTACCTTGTAACCGTAAACGTTGCCCAGAGGCTGGTTCTCCTCGACGACGAAGTCGGCATAAGGGGAAATCTTCGTGGAGGCCCAGTTGGAATAGGCTTCGATGCGGTCGAGGTCGCCGAGGCTCTTCACCACGTTCTTGTTGAGGGCGATGTTGCCGCTCAGGGTGAGGCCCCAGTTCTTCTGCTCCACGAGCACGGCGCTCAGGCTCAGCTCGATACCCTTGTTGACGATGGTACCCGTGTTGCGGTACTGGTAGGTGTAGCCGGAACCGGAGGTCGGGAACTGGATGAGGAGCTTGTCGATCGTATTGTGGTAGAGCTCGATGCTGCCGGTCAGGCGGCTCTTGAAGAAGGCGAAGTCGATACCGATGTTGTGCGACCAGGTGGTCTCCCAGGTCAGGTCGGGATTGGGCATCACGATCTTGCCGTCGACGCTTGTGGTCGCCCAGGGAGTCGTGCTGTTGTAGATCCAGGCGCTGGCGCTGGTCAGGCCGGAGAAGGTCATCGACTGGACGCCGGAAGGAATGTTGTTGTTGCCGGCGGTACCGAAGCTGTATCGCAGCTTGAGGTTGTCGAGCCAGTGGGCATTCTGCATCCAGGGCTCGTTGGAGATGGTCCACGCAGCCGCGGCGGAAGGGAAGACGCCCCACTGGTTCCCCTTCATGAAGCGGGAGGAACCGTCGGCGCGGACCGTCGCGGACAGGGAATAGCGGCCGTCAAAGTCATAGTTGACACGTCCGAAGAACGACAGGAGGATGTCGTTGGGATCATAGAACGTGTTGGCGGTGCGCATAAATTCGGCGGAGGACATGAACTGCCAAGCCTGTGTGGACGAGAAGAAATCCGGATAGCCTTCCGTGACGAGGGTCGTCGCCTGGGACTTGGTGAGCACGAGCTCCTCGCCGACCATCAAGTCGAGTTTGTGACGCTTGTCGGGAATGATCTTGTCGAACTTGTAGTTGAGCGTGTTCGTGTTACGGATTTTCAGGCGGGAATAGTCTATCTCTTTCGCGGCCGGGTGGTTCTGGTACTCCTTGGTAGCGGTATTGGCTACATAATAAGAGGTAAGGCCGTAGAACTGGTTGTCCTGCTGCTTGAAGGAATCAAGGCCGCCTTCCACCCTCAGGTTGAGGTTCTTGATGATGTGCCAGGTGACGGCGCCGTTGAGGGTCCAGTTGGAGCGGACGCGCTTCTTGTCGTTGTCTGCGACGCTCACGAGCGGTGGGGCGTTGTCGCCATATTCTTCCTCCATATCGGTGTCGCTCGCGGTGTTGGCGAGCGGGATGGGGCTGTAGATGACCGCGTGCTTGAGGCGGGCGTTGCTGCCGGAGGTGCTGCCTGCGTCATTGATGGAGTTCGCGCCGGCGCCCAGGACCTTGGTGTGCGAATATCTCAGGTTCAAGTCGAAGGTCAGCTGCTTGATGGGCTTGTACTGCGTCTTGAAGGAGAGGTTGTCACGGTGGTACTTGGAGCCGGTCATGATCGCGTTCTCGTTGATGTGCGCGTAATTGGCGGACCATTTGACCTTGTCGCCGCTTCCGCTGACCATCAGGTTGTGGCTGAAGGTGCTGCCGGTGTTGCCGAAGAGCTGGTCGACCCAGTTGTTGCCGGGGACGTTCTCGTAGAGGTCGATGTCGGCGAAGGAACCGAACAGGGGAGTGTAGCGTTCGTCAATCTTGTCGTTTACGCTGGCGAGTTCGTACTGCGTACGGACGTACTCGTAGGGCGACATCACTTCGATGGCGTCCCTGTTGGCCATCCATTTGCCACCGTAATAGGCGTTGTAGGAGAGGGAAATCTTACCCTGCTCGCCGCTCTTGGTGGTAACGATGACGACACCGTTTGCGCCGCGGCTACCATAGATGGCGGTGGAGAAGGCATCCTTCAGCACGTCGATCGACTGGATGTCGGAAGCCGCAATGTCGCTGATGCTCTCGACTGGGAAGCCGTCGACGATGTAGAGCGGGGAGCTGTCCTGGGTGATGGAGCCGGAACCGCGGACGCGGATCTTGATGTCTGCGTCGGGTTCGCCCTCGGTCGTGGTGACCTGCACGCCGGCCATTTTTCCGGAGAGGGCCTCGCTCACGTTGGACACGGGGGCGGCCGTAATGGTCTTGCTGTCAACGGAAGTCACCGAGCCCATCACGTCGCGGCGTTTGACCGCTGCGTAACCGATGACGACGACTTCGTCCAGGAATTTGGTATCTTCCTTCAGCGTGACGTTGATCTGCGTGCGTCCGTCAATGGGCTCCACGGAGTCAGCCAGTCCGATGAAAGAGAACACCAGGTTCTTCGCGTCTGCGGGGACGGTGATGGAATAGTCACCGTCAATGCCCGTGACCGTACCGGTCGTAGTGCCCTCGACGAGGACGCCCGCACCGATCAGCGGTTCGCCGTTCTGGTCCGTGACGATACCGGTAACGGTCGTCTGGGCCCTGAGGACGAAGGCCGTGCAGAGGCAAAGAAGCGCTAGAAAGAGTTTCTTTGTTGCTGTTTTCATTGTAATGGGTTATAGAAAATTTGTTAATAATTATCGGTTTACGGGGCAAATATAAGCAAAAATTTTTATTTCCGTGCACGGGCACGGAATTTTTTTACAAGGCTTTGTATGTACCGCCTGCAACTTGCGCCTCGGTGATGTCTCTTACCAGATAGTGGAGGTACATTTCCAGGTTGGTATAGCGCCCCTTCTTGTCGAGTGTCATCGTCTTCCCGTCGGCTGCACTGTTTTTGTTCAGGTCGAATTTTTCTTCGAACCAGTCGGGCATTCCGTCACCGTCGGTGTCGGTCGCCTGGGCCGAAATCTCGGTCGTTGAGGCGGAATAGGAGGGCCAGGCTGTGCCGTGGGCGGTCCTGACATCATCGATGTCTTTGATGATCCTGCCGCTTCCGCTTTTGACGTCCTGGGTGATCCTGCTGTCCACGGCATCCTTTTTCAGGGAAGCCCCGGCATAGCTGCAGGCCGCTGTCATTGCGTCCTGGGCGGTATGGGTCGTCGTATAAGCCGTTGCGTTATTCTTCCCTTTGATGGAAAGGGGAGCGGAAAGCGTCTGGTTGTAGTTTGCGTGCCCTGCGCCGTCGTGCCAGTTGATGAGCTGCGCCTGGGTCCTGGAGGTGTATTTGGTGTGGATGTTGCCGTCGATATAGATGGAGGCGTAGCCGTTGTCGATGTTACTGCCGCAGGTGGAGCAACTGGCATAAACGGCATTGAGGTCCGCAATCCATTTGCGG
>JAFZAI010000015.1 GCA_017557325.1 Bacteroidales bacterium | reverse complement strand
GACCGCCCTCTGCGAGAAGGTCGAGGCGATTGCCGAAATGGAGATTACCTCTTCCGGAGACTGGAACACCCAGTCCAAGGCCATCGAGGATATCCAGCAGGAGTGGCGCAAGATCGGATTCGCCACCCGGAAGGAAAATCAGAAGATCTACGACCGCTTCCGTGCCGCGTGCGACAAATTCTTTGGCCGCAAGCGCGAATACTACAACCGCTTCAAGGAGGACATGAACGGCAATATGGAGAAGAAACTCTCCATCATCGAGAAAGCCGAAGCCCTCAAGGACAGCAAGGAGTGGAAGAAGACCACCGACGCCTTCATTGAGCTCCAGCGCCAGTGGAAGGAGATCGGCGCCGTTCCGCGCAAGAAGTCCGGGCAGCTCTGGAAGCGCTTCCGTGCGGCCTGCGACGCCTTCTTCGACGAGAAGAGCAAGCATGGCGGCGACAGCAACTTCCACCAGAACCTGGAGGCCAAGCGGGCCCTCATCGCCGAGATCGAGGCCTACGAGCTGAAGGGGGACGACAGCGACGCCGAGGCGATGAACGCCTTCGCCGCCCGCTGGAAAGAGATCGGTTTCGTCCCGTTCAAGGAGAAGGAAAAGATCAATGCGGCGTACAACGCGGCCGTCAAGGCCAAATTCCCCCGTACCCGTGGCGGCGAGCGCCGCAGCGGCAATGCTCCGGCCCGGAGCGAGAAGGACCGTCTCGTCCAGAAGTACAACGCCCTCCAGCAGGAGATCGCCACGTATGAGAACAACATCGGCTTCTTCTCCCTCTCCAAGAATTCCGAGTCCATCATCGAGATGATGAAGGGCAAGATTACCGCGGCCAAGGCCGAACTGGAGGAGATCGGAGCGAAAATCCGCGCCTTTGAGGAGGAAGAGGGTCAGTAGATATGGACAAGAAATCAATCATCGGATTCGTCCTCATCGGACTGATCATGGTGGGATTCTTCTGGTTCCAATCCCACGAAATGAAAAAACAGGCCGCCTGGCAGGCCCAGATCGACTCCCTCAACCTGGTGGAGCAGATCCGGCAGGATTCCATCCGCGCCGCCTGGCTCGCCGAGCATCCGGAAGACACGGTCATCGTGGTTTCTCAGCCGGAGGAAGACACGCGGGCGGTCTATACCGACTCGCTCCTGAACGCGGCGGCGACTCTCGACAGCGCCTCTTTCTATACCCTGGAGAATGACAAACTGGAGTTGACCTTCACCTCCCTCGGTGCGCAGCCGTACGCGGCCCGGATCAAGGGCTATTCCAACTATGGCGGTTCCGACCTGTACCTCTTCAAGGACGGGAAGGCTTCGCTCGGCGAGGTCGTCTACGCCCCGAATGCCGTGGATACCCGCAAGCTCCATTTCCAATACGTGGCCGAGGAATCTGCCGATACAGTCCTCGTAATGCGCCTCCCGTTCTCGACGGGCGCATACATCGAGCATAAGTATACGCTGAAGGAGGATTCCTACAGCGTCGACGAGGCGATTTCCTTCGTGGGAATGCAGCAGATGATCCCGCGCAACGTGATCTCCCTGGACCTCGCCTTCGATGCGGTCATTCCGCGGATGGAGAAGGGCTACCAGAACGAGACCCGCTACTCCAAGCTCAACTATTATTTCCCGGACGAGAAGAAGCCGGAGACCGTCGGCAACAACGGCCGGAGCGGCTCCAAGAGCGTCAAGTCCTCCCTGAGCTGGGTGGCCTTCCAGCAGCAGTTCTTCTCGGCCATTCTGCGTGCCCCGGAGAATTTCTCCTCCGGCGATTTCGCCGTGACTTTCTTCCCGGAAGGGGACGAGAGCCACGACCTGATGGCCTGCAGCGCGAAATTGCGGACCGACTTCAAGCCCGGTGCGGAGACGGTGACCGTTCCGCTCGAGTTCTACTTCGGCCCCAACCATTTCCAGACCCTCAAGTCCTATGACCAGAAGTATGAGAAGATCATTCCCCTGGGCGGATGGCTGGTCGGATGGTTTACGCGGTTCGTCATCATCCCGCTCTTCAACTGGCTGCACAAATACATCGGCAATTTCGGCCTCATCATCCTCCTGATGACCCTGTTCATCAAGATCGTGGTACTGCCGTTCGCGTACAAGTCGTACTCCTCGTCGGCGAAGATGCAGGCGCTCAAGCCCTGGATCGATAAGCTCAACGAGAAATACCCCAACGCGGCCAACAACCAGGACGAGGCGATGAAGAAGCAGCAGGCGACGATGGACCTATACAAACGGGCCGGGGTCAATATGTTCGGTGGATGCCTGCCGATGCTTCTGCAGTTCCCGATTCTGTGGGCGATGTTCCGGTTCTTCCCGGCTTCCATCGAGCTGCGTCAGCAGCGGTTCCTGTGGGCCGAGGACCTGAGCGCCTACGATTCGATCGTCAACTTCGGCTTCAATGTCCCGCTGTTGGGCGACCACATTTCGCTGTTCGCCCTGCTGATGGCGGTCTCGATGTTCTTCTACTCCAAGATCGTCTCGGGCAACCAGATGACCGGCAACGACCCCAACGCCAGGATGATGAAGTTTATGTCGGTGTGGATGATGCCGATTATGATGTTCTTCATCTGTAACAAACTTTCCTCCGGTCTGAGCTACTACTACCTGCTCTCCAACCTCATTACCATGCTGGAGACCTGGATCATCCGGAAGTGGTTCGTGCATCCCGAGGAGATCGAGGCGAAACTCAAGGCCTCCGAGGGCAAGCCGGCGCCCAAGTCCAAGTGGCAGCAGCGCCTGGAAGAAGCCCAGAAGATGCAGCGCCAGATGGCGGCCCAGCAGGCTGCCGGCGGCAAGGGGGCCAAGCCGAAAAAGCGCAAATGATCGCTGAACACCTGCAAGATGTGGTTTCGACACTGCGGGAGGGAGTGACCCTCGTTGCAGTGTCGAAATTCCATTCAGTGGAGGAAATGATGGAGGCCTACCGGGCCGGCCAGCGGGTCTTTGGTGAAAACCGGCCCCAGGAGCTCTCCGTCAAGGTCCCGCAGATGCCCTCCGACGTGGTGTGGCATTTCATCGGCCACCTCCAGACCAACAAACTCGGCAAGGTGCTTCCGTATGCATCGATGGTGGAGTCGGTGGATTCCCTGCATCTGCTGTCCGCGGTGGATACCTGGTGCCGTGCGCGCGGAAAGGTAATGGATATTCTGCTTGAACTGCACCTTGGAGCGGAGGAAACCAAAGGGGGATTCTCCGATTCCGAGATTGTCGGGGTGCTTGACCGGGCCTCCGATTACCTGGGCGTGCGTTTTTGCGGCCTGATGGGAATGGCGACGAACACCTCCGACGAGCAGGTCGTCCGGGCGGAATTCCGGCGAATTGCGGCCCTGTTTGCCTCGCTGCGGGAGGCGCATCCGGAACTGTCCGCCTTCCGGGAACTCTCCATCGGAATGTCGGGAGATTACCGCATCGCGATGGAGGAGGGAAGTACGATTGTCCGCGTCGGAACGGCGATTTTCGGGGAAAGGCTTTGATTTCTCCCGATTTTTTCCCAACTTGCACCCCGATATGAAAAAGTTTCTCGTCATTGCTTCGCTGTTGCTGCTTGCCGTCCCCGTTTTTGGCCGGGGCGGCGACAACCTGAAGTATGATGACCAGGGCTGGCCGATTGCCGTCGGGCGTCCCTATTTCGGCTATCGGTTTTTCGTGGAAGGCTCGTACGGAATGGCGATGTTGATCGGCTCGGAACCGTTCAGTATTTCCTTCGACAAGCAGCTCCGCTATTTTGACGTTGGGACGAGCCACGGCTACCAGCTTGGCAAGATTTTCTATTTCGGCGCCGGTGCGAGCTACCTCCAGCTCGATGGCGAGAATGTCGACAAGAATCTCCCGTTCCGCCGGATCACCGCTTTCGGCGACATCCGCTTCACCTTCGGCGGCGGCTTCTCCGGCTTCCTGGATCTCCGACCGGGCGCCGCTTACCTCTGGGGCACCAAGACGGTCACCCTCTCTACCGAATTCGGCATCGGCTTCGACATCGCCCGCTGGTTCCAGCTCGGCCTCTATGCCAACCTCCTTCCCCTGAATTTCAAGACCGATCACACCACCCAGATGGATGCCCTGCTCGGCCTCCGCGCCAGCGTGAGTTTCGGCCGGGGAAATCGGAAATAACACCGTCGAAAGATAAAAAATAACGGCAGACCATTGCGGCCTGCCGTTTTGGGTTTGGGATTCCAGGACAAGCCCTGAAAGGAAGGACCTACTTCATAATGACCTTGGCCATTTCGAGGACCTTGTTGCTGTAGCCCCACTCGTTGTCGT
>JAFZAI010000149.1 GCA_017557325.1 Bacteroidales bacterium | reverse complement strand
GTACAACTACACGATGGTCCAGTACGGCGGCGACACCGACGGCAAACTCACCCTCGGCACCGACTTCAACGCCGACGCCACCGTTACCGACAACCTCCACTGGGTCGGCAACCACCGCATCCTCGCGATGGCAAAATTCAATTTCTGAGTCCCATATCTGTTTTTTAGCCCTTCCATCCACAAAAATGGGCTGTTTTTGTGGACGGGACAGCATTTTTCGGCCGTTCGTCCACATTTTAGGGCTGTTTTTGTGGACAGAATGGTGTTTTTGACCGGTTCATCCACAAAAATGGGCTGTTTTTGTGGACGGGGCGGGGTGCGGACTGTCCACGCCAGCGGATGGAAAATTTTATTTGCCTCGGTGCGGGAATTTTTGTATATTTGCAGATTGGACAAAAAGGCCCCGTAAGGGCCTGTTGTCCGGACAAAAGACTTATTAAAAACAAAACGATATGCTACTGAAAATTTTGCAGGGAGCCGATTCCCTCCAGACCGTGGCCGACGCCATCAACGAGGCGGCCCAAAGTCCTGTCGCACAGGAGCGGACGGTCAATTTCTTCGAGATGTTCCGCCTCGGCGGCCCGTTGATGTGGGTCCTGCTGGCCCTGTCGGTCGTCGCCGTGTACATCATCGGCAAGAAATGGTGGACCATCGCCAAGGCC
The DNA here is from genome assembly GCA_017557325.1 of Bacteroidales bacterium. Taxonomy (GTDB): domain Bacteria; phylum Bacteroidota; class Bacteroidia; order Bacteroidales; family UBA932; genus Cryptobacteroides. Next base: position 3,792 of record JAFZAI010000149.1, on the reverse strand, counting down.
TCCAAGGTCGACAAGGACTTCATGAACGACATCCGCGACTATATCCAGGACGGCAAGCTCAAATCCGCCGTCACCCTCTGCCGCAAGGTGGACAATCCCGTCGCCCGGATGATCGAGACCGGCATCAGCCGCCTCGGCCGTCCGATGAACGAGATCCAGGGTGCCATCGAGAATACGGGCAACATTGAGGTCGCCCGCCTCGAAAAGGGCCTTCCCGCCCTCGCCTCCATCGCCGGCGGCGCCCCGATGATCGGATTCCTCGGCACCGTGCTCGGTATGGTCCGCGCCTTCTTCAATATGTCCACGGCCGGTTCCAATATCGACATCACCCTCCTTTCCGGAGGTATCTACACCGCAATGATCACCACGGTGGGCGGTCTGATCGTCGGTATCGTGGCCTACTTCGGCTACAATTTCCTCACTTCGAAGGTCTCCAACCTGGTCTACAAGATGGAGAGCTCCACCACGGAATTCATCGACATCCTGCTCCACGAGCCGGGTGACGGCAAGGAAGAAGCATAGCACGGTATGGCACTCAAGAGAAACACCAAGACAGACGCCTCGTTCTCGGTATCGTCGATGACGGATATCGTGTTCCTGTTGCTGATCTTCTTCCTGGTGACCTCGACCCTGATCAACCCCAACGCCCTCAAGCTCCTGCTCCCCAAGAGCACCGGCCAGGTCTCCGGAAAGGCCACGGTCAGCGTCAGCATTAAGGACTGGCACAACGACAGGTACACCTTCCACATCAACGGCAACGAGGATCCCTCTACCTACGAGGAAGTCGAATCGCAGCTGATCTCCCTGCTGGAAGGGCAGGAAGATCCGACCTTCTCCATCTTCTCGGACGAGAGCGTCCCGGTCGGGGAGGTCGTATCGATCATGAACATCGCCAAGCGGAACCATTACAAGGTTCTCCTGGCCACCCAGCCGGAATAAGAGATGAGGTATTATCTGCACGAAAGGGAAACAACCGGAAGGACGGGTCTAGTGATCGGACTCGCCCTCACGGTCGGCGTACACGTCGTTGTCGCCCTCTTCTGTGCATTCACGGGGCTTCATTATCTGTATCCTCCGCCGCCGGAAACGACCTTCCTCATCGAGTTTGAGCAGGATGAGGAATCCGAGCCGCTCATCTCCCAGACCGGCCGGGAGCCGCAGGCTGAGGAGATCGACCTGGAAAAACCCGTCGATCTCGTGCAGAAGGCCGAATCCCCCTACGAGGGGAATAAGCCCAACACGACCCAGGCCTCGCAGCCCGATCCCCACGGCGACGTGGAGACCCCGGTCACGCACAAAGAGCCCGTGACCGACCCCCGGGCCTCCTTCCCGGGAATGTCCGAGGCACCTTCGACCTCCACCACGCCTCACACGGCCACCGAAGGCTCCGACACCTTCAAGGAAGGCGAACCCGACGGCAACACCGACAAAGGCAAGGTCAGCGGCCAGCCCAATGCCCACGTCCAGGGCCGAACCGTCAAAGGAACGCTGCCCAAGCCCGTCTACAACGGGCAGGATGAGGGCAAGGTCGTCGTCAGGATCAAGATTGACCCGTATGGCAACGTCGTCGAGGCCCAGCCCGGCGTCGAGGGGACGACGGTCACCGACAAGGGCCTTTGGAACGCCGCCCGCAAGGCCGCGCTCCAGGCTCATTTCAACACGGATGCAAACGCGCCCGCCTTCCAGGAGGGAACGATTACATACATATTTAAAGTAGTGGCGTGATGCCACAGCGAAAGAAAAGGTTAGAAAATGGAAAATTTCAAGAAAGAAGGTAAAGTTTCCCATCGGAAACACTTTACCGCAAGGAAGCCTGCCTACGAGGGCAGTGCAGAGAGAATCTACTCGACCGACCGCAGCTTCGACGACGAGGGCTCTGGAGCCCCGAGAAGCCATTACGGCGAACGTAGGAGCGGCGGAGAACGTAAAACATACGGCGACCGGAAGCCCTCCGGAGACCGGAAACCCTACGGCGAACGCAAAGCTTACGGAGAACGCAAGGCATACGGTGACAGGAAACCGTCCGGTGACCGGAAGCCCTACGGCGCCAAACCCGGAGCGAAAAAATTCTTCCCGAAAAAAGACGACGGCATCGGCAGGATGATCAAGAAAGGCAAGGAGCAGCTCCACGCCTCCCTGTCCGACAACGACTACGTGCAGCCGCCCGTGCAGGACGTTGTCCGTCTCAATAAATACATCGCCAACTCGGGCGTTTGCTCCCGCCGGGAGGCCGACAGCCTCATCCAGTCGGGATGCGTCACCGTCAACGGCGAAGTCGTCACCGAGCTCGGCACCAAGATCAACGTCTTCACGGACGAAGTCCGCTTCAACGGTGAGCGCCTCAAGGGCGAAGAGAAGGTCTACCTGGTCATGAACAAGCCTCGCGGCTATGTCACCACCGCCAGCGACCCCCACGCTGAGAAGACAGTGATGGATCTGCTGGGCAAATCCCCCGTCCGCGTATTCCCCGTCGGCAGGCTCGACAAGAATACCACGGGCGTCCTCCTCTTCACCAACGACGGCGAAATGGCCCAGCGCCTCACCCATCCCGCCTACAACAAGAAGAAGATCTACCAGGTCAACCTCGACCGTCCCCTTTCCGAAGAGGACCGTCTGGCCATTCTCGAGGGGATTGAACTCGCCGACGGCCCCGTTGCCGCCGATGAACTCGAATACGTCGACGCCGACCACCGCAAGCTCGGTATCGAGATTCATTCCGGCAAGAACCGCATCGTCCGTCGCATCTTCGAATCCCTCGGCTACGATGTCAAGGCCCTCGACCGGGTCTATTTCGCGGGCCTTACCAAGAAGGGTCTCAAGAAGGGCGCCTGGCGTTTCCTGACCCCGGGCGAAGTGAACATTCTCAAAATGGGAGCCTATGTCTAGCCACCGCGCCGGTTTCGTCAACATCATCGGAAATCCCAACGTCGGGAAGTCCACCCTGATGAATGCGCTCGTCGGGGAGAAGCTCTCCATCGTGACGGCCAAGGCCCAGACCACGCGCCACCGCATCATGGGAATCGTCAACGGCGAAGACTGGCAGATCGTCTATTCCGACACGCCCGGCATCCTGAAGCCCAGTTACCGGCTGCAGGAAAGCATGATGAATTTCGTCGACACCGCCATCGGCGACGCCGACATCATCCTCTACGTGACCGACGTCGTCGAGAAGGCCGACAAGAATGCGGAATACATCGCCAAACTGCAGAAGATCGACTGTCCCGTCATCCTCGTGCTCAACAAGATCGACATCAGCAGCCAGGAGAAGGTCGTCGAACTGATGCAGTGGTGGAAGGAGCAGCTCCCGGAGGCCGTAATCATTCCTGCGTCCGCGCAGGAGAAATTCAACCTCCAGAGCATCCTCGACGAGATCGTCGCCCGCCTGCCGGTCGCCCCGCCGTGGTACGACAAAGACACCTTCACCGACAAGAATCTCCGCTTCTTCGCCGCCGAAATCATCCGCGAGAAGATCTTCCTGAATTACAGTGAAGAGATTCCCTACAGCTGCCAGGTGGAGATCGAAGCCTTCCACGAAGGCGAAGACCGGTACGAGATCAGCGCAGTCATCTACGTGATGCGCGACAGCCAGAAAGGCATCATCATCGGGAAAAACGGCGCCGCCCTCAAGAAGGTCGGCACCCAGGCCCGCATCGAGATGGAAGACTTTTTCCAGAAGAAGGTTTTCCTCTCCACGTTTGTAAAAGTTGACCCCGACTGGCGCGAGAGCCGCAAGGAACTCCGCCGTTTCGGATACGAATCATAATCAGAAAGCTATGAGCGAAGAATGGGATG
>JAFZAI010000148.1 GCA_017557325.1 Bacteroidales bacterium | reverse complement strand
CTGAATGGCTGAAATACCGGTTCCCCGGTTATTACCTGCTGAGCCGCAACCCCATTCTCGCCTGGATCCTCGTCGTCCTAACGATTCTCTGGTGGGTTCTGCGGAATGTTTTCGGCTGGTAAGGGGCCAGTCACATTTTGGCCGGTTTTTGTTACCTGCCCCCCTCTGCGGACCGGGGTAAGTCACATTTCAGGCCTTTTTTGTGACTAGCCTCACTCCGAGGGCAATGGCGAAGACGGCGGTGGGGAGGAGGAAGTAGATTTTTCGGGCCTGTAGGAAGGCCAGCGTTGTGGCGAGATGGCCGCTTTCCATCCAGGCGGGGTGCACGACCGGGCAAAGCAAGACGAAGGCCGTTACCAGACAGCCCAGGATGAGACCGGCCACCAGGGCGAGCACAAGAGCGCGCCGGCCGAAGCGACGCTCCGTATCCACGGTCTTCTTGAGGCCTTCCACGGCGTTGAGCCGGGCGTTGGTCTCAATGAGAAACTGCCCTTCTTCCGGAGCGGAGGGCCGGTTGTCCCGAAGGAATTGATCCAGGTCGTTCATAAGCGAATCCATTCTTTAAGGTGATTCCTGCCGACGGACAGGAGGTATTTGACGGTCCCTAGAGGGATTTGCATCACGCGGGCGATGTCCTTCAAGGGGAGGTCTTCAAAATAATGCAGGGCAATGGCGGTGCGCTCTTTTTCGGGGAGAAGGGCGATGGCCCGTTGCAGCTTCTCGTGCTGGAAAGCAGCATCCGATGCGGTTCCATCCGGGACGGCGAGGGCTTCCGGGCCGATGGAGACCTGCTGCGGGACCCTGCGCAAATGATCGATAAAGCAGTTGTAGGCGATGCGGAACAGCCACGCCTTGAAATTGCCGACGAAGCGTCCCGAGCTGACATAAGCCCGGACCAGGGCTTCCTGGGCGATGTCGTCGGCGAGGGCGGCGTCGGAGCACAGCGATGTCAGGAACCGCCGGAGCGACCCCTGACACACTCGTACCTCGGCGATGAACCGCTCCCGCGTCACTCGGCCTCGAGTTCCTTGGCCAGCATCTTCTTGCCGGCAAAATAGTAGACGAACAGGCCGATGCCAACAGAGATGAAAATCAGGCCGGGACTATCCACCAGGAAGCCCAAAACGATGCGGGCTTGGGCATTCTCAAATCCTTCTATCATTGGAGTGAGGAGCCCTGTTAAAAGGATCGAGATGCCGATCAGCGTGCAGATGATGGCGGCGGTAAGCCGTCCCAGCATGCGCTCTTTGAGGCTCTTCGGCTTCTTCGCCCGCTGCAGAAGATCGGGATTGATCTCCGCACCGGACTCGATGGCCTTCAGCATAACCTCCGTCTTGCGGTTTACTTCATTCTGCCGGACTCTGCCGACCAACCAGACAATCAGCACGGGAAGTGCGACACAGATGGCAAGGGGAACTAAGATGTCTTCTAACATAGTGTATCAAAATTTAATGTTCACCCGTATAACGCAAACCGACCCCGAAAGGTTGGAAAAATCTGCAAATTTTTTCAAAATTACAGCCGGAAGCCGAGGGTGAGGTGGCCGGTGACGTGGCTCATCGTGTAGTACAGGTCTTCCCCGGTTTGCTTCTCCCGGGTGGGGATGAACAGGACGTCGGCGGTCCCGAAGACGCCGACATAAAAGCGCTTGTAATAATAGATGACGGCAGCATTGGCGGCAGTCAGGAGCGGAAGGAACCGCATCCGGAATTTGGTTGTGTTGTTGAAGGCGGTAATGCGGGAACACCCGAACAGGCCGAATGTCTCGGTGCCGGAAATGTGGATCAGCCAGTGCTCGGACGGAGCCCAGTTGTAGCCGTATCCGCCGCCGAGGCCGACGAAGAATTCCCGGTTGCTGAATTTCGCCGGCTTGAATGTGCCCCAGTCGGCCCGGAATCCGAACGTCGCCAGCGGGCTGCCGGCACTCTTGCGCTGGATGAAGGACTGGCTCATCGCCGCCGGCATCGAGAATTTCTTCCAGTTGAAGGCATAGTAGGCATTGACCCGGACATACTGGGTCGGCATCGCGCCGGGGTTGACCTCGAAGGAGCTTTCGTTGAAGCTCAACTTGCCACTGAGGGACCAGATTTGACCGTATGTCACCTCACCGCCCGCCCGGTTGGTATAGACTTTCAGGCTGAATTCCTTGTCCTTGTTCTTGAATGGAATGGCGATGCCGAATCCCAGGATGACCCCCCGGTAGCCGACGCCGATGTTCTGCCGGAAGAGCGGCTTGGCCTTGAGGTCCACGCCGTAATCAATGCCCAGCGCGGGGTGGTCGTTGTGGAAAGTGAGCAGGTTGAGGACGATATCCGATCGGGTGCGGAACAGCCATTTCTGCTGGGGCTTGAAGATATAGTCGGTGTCTGTGTTCTGCTTCTGCTGGTTCTTCAGCAGGAATCGGTCCACCTTCTTCGCCGTCCGGACAACCTTTGTCTTGAGCGAATCCGGCGGTAACGCCGATTCTCCGGCGGCCCAGGTGGCAGCCGGAAGAAACAACAGCATTACGATGAGGACTTTGCGGAGCATTCCGTCCGCAAAGATACGAAAAATCCGTCAGTCTCCGAGGGTCGCGACCATCACGGCCTTGATGGTGTGCATCCGGTTCTCGGCCTCGTCGAAGACGATGCTGGTCGGGCCTTCGAATACTTCCTCGGTGACCTCGACACCATCCATGCCGAACTTTTCATACACGTCTCGGCCGACCTTCGTCTCCAGATTGTGGTATGCCGGCAGGCAGTGCATAAATTTGCAGGCCGGATTGCCGGTGCGCGCCATCAGGGAGGCATTCACCTGATAGGGTTTCAGCAGGGCGATGCGTTCTTTCCAGACTTCGTCCGGCTCTCCCATCGACACCCAGACATCCGTATAGATGAAATCGCATCCTTTGACTCCGGCATCGACGTCGTCGGTAATAGTGATCCGGGAGCCTGTCTCCCGGGCAATCTCCCGGCACTGTGCGACCAGTTCCGCGGCGGGCTGGAGGGCCTTCGGGGCCACGATCCTCACGTCCATTCCCATCTTGGCGCCGCCGACCAGCAGCGAATTGCCCATATTGAAGCGGGCATCGCCGAGGTAAGCGTAGGTCACTTCGCGCAGCGGCTTCCCGGCGTGCTCCCGCATTGTCAGGAAATCGGCCAGGATCTGCGTCGGGTGGAATTCATTGGTAAGCCCGTTCCAGACGGGGACGCCGGAATATTCCGCCAGTTCCTCTACGGTCTTCTGCGCGAATCCGCGGTATTCGATGCCATCATACATCCGGCCGAGCACGCGGGCAGTATCCTTCATCGACTCCTTGACGCCGATCTGGGAACCGGTGGGGCCGAGATAAGTCACGTGCGCGCCCTGGTCGTGAGCGGCCACCTCGAAGGCGCAGCGGGTGCGGGTCGAGGTTTTCTCGAAAATGAGGGCGATGTTCTTGCCCCTGAGGCGCGGCTGTTCCGTGCCGGTGTATTTGGCTTTCTTGAGGTCGGCCGCGAGGTCGAGGAAGAATTCGATTTCCCTGGGGGTGAAGTCCAGCAGCTTGAGGAAGCTGCGGTTGCGAAGATTGTATGCCATATCAATATATTTTTAAGGAATAATTCTGGTTCCGCAGGAAGGATTGCCGAGTTCGGAGGCTTCGGTGATGACGCACGCGCCGCCGCCGTTTTCGACGAAATAAATGCCGGCACGGACTTTCGGGGCCATCGACCCTTCCGTGAACATCCCTTCCGCGAGGTATTGCCGGGCCTGGGCGATGGTCATCGTATCGAGTGCCCGCTGCTCCGGGGTGTGGAAATTCAGGTAAACCTTGGGCACGTCGGTGAGGATGTAGAATTCATCCGCCTTCATCGTGACGGCGGCCAGGGCGCTGGCGAGGTCCTTGTCGATGACACCTTCCACGCCGCGAAGTCCCTCTGCATCCCTCACGACGGGAATTCCGCCACCACCTACCGTGACAACGATATACCCTTCCCGGGCCAGCCGCTCGACAAGGTCAATGTTCAGGATCCGAATCGGCTTCGGCGATGCGACCACCTTCCTCCACCCCCGTCCCGCCGGGTCTGCACGGTACGTCGCGCCGTCATTTCCGGGCTCCGTATAGTACGGCCCCACAGGTTTTGTGGGATTCCGGAAGCCGGGATCGTCGGCCGCCACCTCCACCCGCGTCACGAGCGAAACGACGGGACGCGGGTCCTGAGCCTGTCGAAGGACCCGCTCCAGGGCCGTCTCGATCAGATAGGCGATCGAGCCCTGCGTTTCCGCTCCGCAGAAATCCATAGGCATCGCCTCCAGGCCGAAGAGCTTCTTCCCGGCTTCGTGACGGAGCAGGCCGTTCCCCACCTGGGGGCCGTTGCCGTGCCCGATGACGATGTCATATCCCCGGGAGACGAGGTGGCACAGCTGCGCGCACGTCCGCTCGACGTTGGCCAGTTGCTCCTGGAACGTTCCCTTTTCTCCGGCCCGCAGCAGGGCGTTCCCGCCGAAGGCCACCATGGCTAGTTTATTGGTATGTGTCTTCATAATAGATTCCGGGTCAAGCCTGGAATGACAAGGTGTTAATCTCTCCTCAGTGGCAATGTTGAGCATCGCAGCAGGCCGCCCATCTTGGAAATTTCCCGGTAAGGGACCGTCTCGACCGTCATTCCCCAGACGGTGCGGAGATGGTTGTTGAGCCGGGTGAAATGTTCTTCCGTCACGACCACATCCTCCGAAATGGAGAAGATGTTGGAATTCATATAGTACATCTCCTCGGTGGTCAATTCAAAGACATTCTCCTTGCCGAACATTTCCACGAGATGGTCGGCGTCGCGGGGGTTGAGGAAACCCTTGCGGTAGATGATGGCCTTGTCCTTTCCGACGGGCATAAAGGTGCAGTCGAGGTGCAGGATGCCCTCGTAGGGGTCGGTATCGCTCTTGCGGAGGTTGAGGGGGATGATGGTCTTGCCGGGGAAGATCATCCGGAGGTAGTCCAGGGCGAGACGGTTGGTCCGCGCAGTCTTTACCTCGGGATAATCCTCGAAGGCGTATTGCCCGAGGAAGATAATGTTTTTGTAGAGAATGACGTCGCCGCCCTCCACGTGCACCGCTTCCGGCAGGTTGTAGATCTGCTTGTAGTGGATCTGCCGGTAGATGTTCTCGTAGGCATCGATCTCTTCCTGCCGGTCGGGAATGATGTTGGATACGATGATCTTGTCGTCGATGACAAATCCCACGTCCCGGGCAAAGACCTGGTTGCAGTTTGCGACCAGATCGGGGCGGTAGACTTTTACGTCATATTTCTTGAGGATGGCTTCAAAGGCCTCCATTTCCCGGATGATGTCGGCTTCGGCCGGATAGACTCCGTGCAGGACCGACTCGTAGGACTTGCTGTCGAAGGTCTCGTCGAGCCTCGGCGTGGGGCCGTTGGAATACGGAAGCCCCAGGACGACTTCCCGGAGACGGGCGGTTTCAGAATGTATATTGAGTTCCATATTATTGAATTTTCTTTTCTGCAGGGCGCTGAGTCAGCCAGATGCCAATCATCGCGACGGCCATTCCCGCCCATTGGAGATAGGAAAGGCGCTCGTCTCCGAAGAGGAAAGAGAGGATCGCGGTCAGCAGCGGGCAGACGGCGAGGAATACGCTCGTGTGCGCGACGCCGAGGTGCTTGATGGCATACGCCCAAATGGTGAATGCGGTGGCAGAGCAGAGCAGGGCCAGTGCCAGAGTCGGGTACAGGACCTTCCAGCTCAGATAGAGGGTCGCGTCGAACTGCGCAATCCCCCGGGTGAAGAACAGCGGCAGGAAAAACACGGCCCCGAACAGGAACTGGTACATCACGATGACCGAAGGCGCGTATGTGTCGGAAAGCGACTTGGTAAAAGCAATCTGGCTGACTTCCGCCATTACGGCGATGAAAAGGATCAGGATGCCCCAGTAGAACAGCGGCCCGGTCTCGGTGCGCGTATAGGTGACGAGCCAGAGCCCGCCGAGGGTGATGAAAACGCCGAGGATATTGAGCCAGGAGAATTTTTCCCGGAAAATAATCATCCCCACGCCCATTGCAAACAACGGATTGGTCGCGATGATCAGCGAGGTGAGGGTCGGCGAATCGGTAAACTGGAGGCCATACGTTTCGGCGACGAAATACACAAATGGCATACACAGTGCCAGCAGCAGGAATTTAAACCAATCCTTCCGCCGAATGCGCATATCGTACCGGGCGATCTTGTTGAGGATGAAAAGCAGCCCTCCGGCCAGAAGAATCCTGACCGGCACAAAGAATTCCACCGGAATCTTCAGGTCCAGCAGCCGGTCCGCCCAGATATACGACATCCCCCACAGAACGATCGTCCCGATGGCTGCCAGATATGCCTTCCAATTACGCATTGTAATGTTTATAAGCTTCTTTAGCTTACAAATATAATCAATTTTGGTGAATTTCCTTACAAAATGTTGAATTGTAGTTGGGCGATAGAGATGCCTTCCCTCATTCTGGTTTTTGCATTTCGGAAATAATTCGTAATTTAGCATCCTAAAACCTTACGAATATGGGACTTTTATCATCTATTTTGGGCAAGGTGCTCGGCAACCAGCTGGCCGATGCCATTCAGAAGCAGATCAACAATGCCACCGGTGGTGCGACCGGGACTCCTGCATCCAATAACCCCAGGCCTTCTACGACCACGACGACCCGTACCAATCAGGTGTATAGCGCCCCTGTGCGGGAGAAGTCTGCTGCCGAGTGGCGGGCGTATTTCCGGGAGATTCTGCAGGCGGAGTGCTACAATTATACCATCCGCGAGGATGTGCCCGTGACGGAGCTTGCCGGTTATGCTTCCGATGAATTCAAGCTCTACAAGACCCGTCCGCGCCAGGTGTATCGCGCCGAATGGGGGCAGCCCTATACCTTCGTCCTCTACCAGGGCCTGACGCCGAAGGGAGTCGTGATGCTGGGTTCCGGCCATAGCCATGACTCCAACGTCAAGTATCTGGTGGCCCGGATGTTTGCCAAGAAGTTGAATATCCCTTATATCAACTTCTACACGCAGATGCCCAACGAGCGCGGCTATGTGATTGGCCGTCTTCACAGGTATCTCGGTTAATTTTCCAGAAAAAGGGGATGCGGCCCCGGGCCGCGCCTGCGAAGGACGCAGCATTGTCATCCTGATGGCTTGCAGGCAGCCGGACAATGTACCCGTCCCGTGATCGGCAATTTTGCCGATTCAAAATCCTTCCCCTTTTTCTTTTTTTTTCGCTATGGACGGCATCATCGGACAACTCGCCGATCAGGCAGTGTGGGAAGATTTCCTCGCGCATCGCCTTGTTAAGGGGCGCTTTACCTGGCGGGTGTTCGAAGATGCCGACCGTTATGTTGCGGAGGAGCAATACCTCCCGGTGGCAGAGGCGCTGATGCGGGGGGAATCGCTTGGGATCCCCGAATGCAAGCGGGTCAATAAGATGGGTACCGGTAAGAAACGCACGGTCTATAGTTATCCGCCGGATGAGACCCGGGTGCTCAAGCTCATCTCCTATCTTCTTTACCGATATGACGACCGCTTTTCGCCCAATTGCTACTCTTTCCGGCGCGGCCTGCGGGCCAGCGACGCCATTTTCCGCCTCCGGAAGGCCCTTCGCGGCTGTCCCGTCTGGGCTTATAAGCTGGACATCCACGACTACTTCAATTCGATCTCCGTTCCCATTCTCCTGCCCATTCTGAAAGACCTTCTCGCCGACGATCCGCCGCTCTATGCCTTTTTCGAGCGGATGCTGTCGGACGACCGGGCGATTGTGGACGGGGAAGTGATCCGGGGACAGCGGGGCATTATGGCCGGTACGCCGACGGCCCCCTTCCTGGCGGACGTGTATCTGAAGGAGGTGGACCGTCATTTTGCCGATGCCGGCGTTCTGTATGCCCGCTATTCCGACGACATCATCCTCTTCGCCCCCGACCGCGAGACGCTGGAGATCCACAAAGCGACTCTTCTTGCCTTCCTGGAAAAATACCGTCTGGAAATCAATCCGGAGAAAGAACATATCTATGCCCCGGACGAGCCTTTCGAATTCCTGGGCTTCCAATGCCTGGGCAATGCTATCGATATTTCACGGGCGACCCGGGACAAGATGAAGGGGAAAATCCGGCGGGCGGCAAGGGCGCTCGTCCGGTGGCGGGTCCGCAAGGGGAAGACGCCGGAGCAGGCGATGAAGGGATTCCTCCGGACTTTCAACAACAAGTTCTTCGAAGGAGACGACCCCGAGGCCCTGTCCTGGTCGCGCTGGTTCTTCCCGGTCATCAACCGGGTGGAGGGCCTGCGGGAGATCGACAGGTACTTCCAGCAGTATGCGCGCTACATTGCCACCGGCCGTCACACCAAGGTCAATTACCGCACCCGTTACGCCGACCTCAAAGCCCTCGGCTACCGGAGTCTGGTTCACGAATTCTATCGGTATAAATTTTGCAAATAAAACCGTAAAAAACCAACCGCCATGAAAAAGTTCATCCTCATCCTGATTCTTGCGCTCGCCGGCACTCTTGCGGCCTCGGCGCAGACGGTTTTTTCCGTGCAATATAAGAGTGACGCCGACGTCAAAGTCTTTGTTACCAACTACAAGAGCGACGCTGATCT
>JAFZAI010000147.1 GCA_017557325.1 Bacteroidales bacterium | reverse complement strand
TCGTGGCGCCGCTTTCGCAAAGTAGTTTCATAGTACGCTGCTAATTCTCCGCAAAAATAGCAAACATCCCCGAAACTGCCAAGCGCCCCCCCGTACTTCGGTGAGCAGTGGAGCCTGCGTTTTGCTCACGGAGGCCGGTTTCGGGAGGTGTCGGTGAGCAGTGGAACAGGCGCGGTGCTCACGGAGGGAATGTGCCCGTTTGGTTTTTTGGCGGGGAATCGCTAATTTTGTAGAGATTCCTTCGTTGTCGCTCGGCATGACGGGAGTATCGCTCGGAATGACAACAAAGAGGGGAAATCTTTAAAAACAAGGATGTCTATGAAAAAATTAAACTGCCTTTTCCTCGCGGCGCTGCTGGTGCTCTCCGCCGGGTGCAAGAAAGGGGAGGAACCCATTCCTGAGGATTATTACAAGATCACCACGCTGCTTCCGGACAGTATTACGACCACGGGAGCCTCTCTTTACGCCGCATATGAGTCCGGGGACAAATACCGGGATGCAGAGCGCGGCATATACGTTACGGGCCTCATTGACGGGATCGAGACCACGAATAAAATTGTATGTGGGATATCCCCTGAATTTGCAGCTGTTCTGTTGAATCTGTCTCCCAATTCGGCGTACAGTTATTATGCTTATGCAATGATTGATGGAAAGGAGGAGAAAGGGGAGACCGTCACCTTCTACACCTATACGGATGAGGGACTGGCGATGAATGTCGTCGACCTCGGCATCGGCGTGCTATGGGCGGAATCCAATATCGGCGCCGTCCTGCCCCAGTCGTTTGGCGAAAGGTTCGCTTGGGGAGAGACGGTGACAAAGGAGGATTTTACGTACAGCAATTATACCTATTCCGACAAGCCGAAAGTCCTTCCCCGCGAGGTCGATGTGGCTTCCGTGCGCCTGGGCGGCGCCTGGAGGATGCCGGTTGAGGAAGATGCTCAGAAATTGGTTGATGATTGCAATTGGGAGCAGGCGGAAATAGGCGGCTATAAGGGGTACAAGGTCTCGGGAAAGAAGAAGGGCTATACGGATAATTGGATCTTCCTGCCGCTGACCTCCTCGTCGTCTACCGGTTCGGTCTGGTGTGCATCTTATAACGAGGGTTGGGGCGCTCGCTGTATATCTTATAGCATCCCGGACGGAGAATATGAAGGTCATATATATTTGTCTAATGCCCATCCCTCTCTGGGCTTCCGGGTCCGGGCCGTCTGCGACCGCGACGACGCGCTCCGTCCATAAAAATCGCCCAAAACTTGGACGACAGACGGGAAAGTGTCGATTTGTCCAAGAAAAACGCCGAAAACATGGACGATACAAAAAAATACGAATGCAATGAGTAAAAAAGTACTGCTTTTAGGGGTTCTTGCTCTCCTCGGAGGTGCCCTCGGGCCGTCTGGAGCTTGGGCCCAAAGCAAGGCGGACGTGCAAGGGTCACCAGAAGTGGCATCGCCCCGGGAGGAGATCATTGCCGACCCGGCGAAGGCCGGGGGGCTGATGTATGTGTACGACTACAATGCAGAGGCGGCAATGACGCCCGCGCCGAAGGGGTATAAGCCGTTTTATATCAGTCATTACGGCCGGCACGGCACCCGCTATTTACTGGCTAAGCAGTACAAACTGATCGAGAAGGTGCTCACCAGGGCGGAGAAGGAAGGCCTCCTGACCGAGCGCGGCGAGCGCCTGTTCCGGGAATACAAGCCCTTCCACGAGCGGGCCGTTTACTGCTCGGGGGATCTTTCCGGCAAGGGTATCTCGCAGGAGCGGATCATCGCGGACAGGATGTTTCGCCGCTTCCCGGAGGTCTTCAAGGGCGATACGAAGGCGGTTGCTCTCTCCACCCCCGTTCCCCGCGTCATTATGAGTATGACCTCCTTTATCGACGGCCTGCAAGAGCGGGACAAGACCTTCACGGCCGATGCGAATGGTTCCGAGGCTTTCTCGCCGATTCTCCGGCCCAATTTCAGCCCGCTGGCCGATGGCCGTCCCGATCCGGTCGAGAAGATGGAAGCGCCGTTTGTCCCGTATCTCCGGGAGACGGTGGATATGCAGGGCATCCTGGGGCGGATTTTCAAGGATCCGGCGACAGCGGTTGCCCGCCTGAAGATGGACGACCTGAATTTTGTCCGCTATCTGTTCGATCTGGACAACGGCCGGGACTGCCTGGACGGGGAGCCGGATCTCTGCGAGGGTATCTTCACCTTGGAGGACAAGATCGCCATCGCCCGGGTCAGTGCCTATCGGATCAGCCTCTTCCTGGGGCGGTACAAGGATTCCGGGAGCTATTATCCCGATTTCTCCGCTTATACCTTGAAGGATATCATTGACAAGGCGGATGCAGATATGGCTTCCGGTCAGTGCCAGCTCAGGCTCCGTTTCAGCCACGACTCTGCTGTGATGCCGACGGTCGTTTTTATGAATATTAACGGTTACGGCCGCGAGGCGACTTCGCCGGAGGAGGCTTTCGATATCTTCCCGCTGTGGAATATGCCGATGGGAGGCAGTCTTCAGCTGATCTTCTACCGGAGCCGGAAGTCCCCGGAGATCCTCGTCAAGGTTCTCTGGAACGAGCATGAAGCCGTTCTTCCTTTCGCCGCGGCGGAAGGGCCTTATTACCGTTGGAGTGATTTCAAGGCCTATTATCTTCCCGCGATGGAGGCCTCTTTCGCCCGGATACGGGCGATGGGCAAGACCGGCCCTGCGAATACCGACCCGACCATTCAGTATTAGCGTATGCGTGCAACAGAATCAGAATCCCATTATCAACATCTGGATGAAATGACCACGGAGGAACTGCTCCGGGGCATCAATGCGGAGGACCGGACGGTTCCCGTTGCCATCGGCGGGACGATCCCGAAGATCACGAAGCTGGTGGACGCCATCGTGGCGCGGGACGGCCGCATCTTTTATATCGGCGCCGGTACCAGCGGACGAATCGGCATCACGGATGCTTCGGAAATTCTTCCCACCTACGGCGTTGAGGGCAAATTTATCGGCATCATCGCCGGTGGGGATGATGCCATTCGTAATGCCATCGAAGGGGCGGAGGACGACCCGGTGCAGGGCTGGCAGGATATGCTTCCGTATCAGCCTACGCCGAAGGATACCGTTATCGGCATCACGGCTTCGGGTGGCGCTCCCTACGTGCTGGGAGCCATCCGGGAGGCCCGCAAGGCCGGTCTTCTGACCGCCTGTATCACCTGCAACGAGGGCTCTCCGGCCGAAGAAGCCTGCGACATTCCGCTGGTGACGGTCGTCGGGCCGGAATTTGTGACTGGCTCGACCCGGATGAAGGCAGGAACGGCCGCCAAGCTCGTCCTCAATATGATCTCGACGGCGGTGATGATCCGTCTCGGCCACGTCAAGGGCAACAAGATGGTCGATATGCAACTGACTAACAGTATGCTTGTTGACCGTGGCACCCGGATGATTATGGCGGAGACCGGGCTCCCCGATTATGAGGAGGCCAAGGCCCTCCTGCTACACTACGGGTCTGTCCGTGCCGCCGTCGCGGCT
>JAFZAI010000146.1 GCA_017557325.1 Bacteroidales bacterium | reverse complement strand
GAACATTTCCTTCATCACACGACCGGCCGAGGGGGCCCATGAGCCGTTTTCGACAAGGGCGACGCGGCGTTTCTGCCAACCCTTCATCTGAAGGGTATGGAGGAACTTGTAGGCCGGGGTGAAGAGGCCTCCATCGTAGGAAGCCGCACACAACACCATCTTGCCATAGCGGAAGGCATCTTCCACCGCTTCGGCGATGTCGTCACGTGTGAGGTCGCTGACGGCCACTTTCGGGCAGCCTTTCTCCCGGAGGATCTCGACGAGCTTTTCGGCCGCTTCGGCCGTACCGCCGTGAATGGATGCGTAGGCGACGAATACACCCTCAGTCTCAACACCGTAAGTGCTCCACGTCTGGTACAGATCGAGATACTGGGCGAGATCCTGCCGGAGAACAGGGCCGTGGAGAGGCGCGATGACTTTGAGGTCGAGGCCGGCTAGTTTCTTGAGGAGCATCTGCACCTGGACGCCGTATTTGCCGACGATGTTGAAATAATAGCGGCGGCCTTCGCAGGCCCAGTCGTCGTCCTCATCCCCCCAGAATCCGCACTTGGAAAGGGCGCCGAATTTGCCGAAAGCATCGGCGCTGAAGAGGATCCCCTCCTCCGGGCAGAAACTGACTAGCACCTCCGGCCAGTGGACCATCGGGGCGGCATAGAAGCGGAGCGAGAGGCCGCCGAGGTCGAGGACGCCGCCTTCGCCCATCACGACAATCCGCTCTGCGTCAGGTGCTTCCGGCAGGAATTGACCGAGCATCTGCGCCGCTTTGGCGGAAAGGACGACCTTCAGTGCAGGATACGTTTCCAGCATCCAGCCGACGAGGCCGCTGTGGTCGGGCTCCAGGTGATGAACGACGAGATAATCGGGCTGCCTGCCGGCAAGCGCCTCCGCGAGGTTATCCTTCCAGGCGACCCCCTTCCGTGCATCGACGGTGTCAAGGACGGCCAGTTTTTCCCCTTCCAGGAGGTAGGAATTGTAGGCCATCCCCTCGGGAATGATATACTGACTTTCAAACAGATCGAGATCGAGGTCGTCGACGCCGATGTAGCGGACGGATTTGGAGATGCTTTGTACCATATCTTAATTATTTCACACAAATATAGCCATTTTTGCGTGAAAATACGTAACTTAGTCAGATGAAAGTATGAATTCTCAATTATGAAAGAAGCGAAGTCGTACATTCCGTTTTATTCCCGCTTGCATAACGTGTATAATCTGGAGGATTTCTCTCCGGAAATCATCGACGAGGCCTATTTGAAGCGGCTTGGCGTCAAGACCATTCCTGCAGAGGAAACCCTCGACGGCCTCCGGAGCGGATCAGAACTGCTGATTCGTGGCCTTCGGAACAAAACCCTTATCCCGGAGCCTTTGTACCGCACGGTCGAGACGGATCCCGATTCGATCGAGACAGAAATACACAACTACACCGGTCGCTGCCCGACCCTTACCTATGAGATCAATCCGGTCCTCGGCTGTGGCGTCGGCTGTCAGTACTGCCTTGTGACCGACGGAAAGCACCGGCAGGAGCTCATCGCGATCGACAATTACCATCTGTACGTCAAGAAACTGCTGGATGAGAAGAATGGTGCCGGATCGGAGAATGTCAACCATTATTACTACTTCTCCCCCAAGACCGAGGCCTTCCAGGAGCCCACGCTCCTGACGGGGATCGCCCACCGGATCCTTCATGCCTTCGTCGATCATTTTGCGGAGAATCCGGACTCCAAGGCCCGCCTATTCGTCGCTTCTAAGGCGGGGGCAAAGCATTTGGAATACAAGTATGACGGGGAGTCGATCCTAGATCTTTTCGAGCGGCTTAAAGGGAAGATGCAGTTCAATACCAGTGTGTCTATTATGCCGGATGCATTCCGGGATATCCTCGAGCCATATGGCGCTCCACTCGACGAGCGGATGAAGGCCGTAGCCCTTTGCCGCGAACGGGGTATCCAGGCGAATTCAGCATTGGTGCAACCGATTTTCACGCCATACCTTACGGATGATCATATCAAGTCTTTCTTCAATACCCTGCACGAGGCCGGCATCATCAATTACAAACCCGAATTCCTGACAGCCTGTATGGAGAATCTTGCCCTGCTCGGGCAGTATCTCGGCTATTTCGACAAGTCGCTGGAGCGGCAGCTGTACGAGGATTACATCCGCCCCGACAACGCCGACCACCGCAAGCAGCGTGGCCGCACGGCCCCCTCTCGGGATTTGAGCATCGCCTCCATCAAGCGGCTGATGGCCTACACCGACATCCTCGGAATGAGCGTCAGCATCTGCTACTGGGTCCGCAAGCAACTCAATCTCACCGAGGACTTCATCCCCCTCATCAACCGCAACGGCTTCCAATGCCTCGGCTATCAGAGTGAATTGTTTTAACAATGTTCAGTGATTTAGCCGAATATTACCACCGGTGGTACCATCCCAGACCTGTGCTCATAACGCCGGAGAGGCGGGAAAAGTTGCGAAGGCTGCATAGTGCACTGTATGGTGCCGTGGTGCGGCTGGTGGCGGATTGGCGACCGGTGGCAGAGAGATGGGGATTCAGCGCGCGGGAGAGGGCTATTCTGGAGGAGCAGGAGCGGTATCCTTTCCGGGCGGGAACCTGGCGGCCGGATTATCTCGTCGGAGCGGACGGCTCGCTCCGCCTCTGCGAGATCACTTCCCGCTTTTTCGCCCACGGAATCTTTATGTCCTGGTTTGGCGACCAGTTTGCCCACTCCTTCCTGGAAGAACATTTCCCGGGACTCCCCCACCATTCCCGCTTTGCGGAAATGATGGAATATATGCTGGGCCTCGTCGGGGACCGGGAACGGATCTTTGTTTTCAAGAGTGCCGACAAGAGCAGTGAAATCCGCCTTTACAAGCGCTTCTATGAGGCGCACGGCAAGCAGGTCACGGTGTTGGAAGCCCTTGAGATAGAGGCGCGGAGGGATGAATGGTCGGACGGCGCCTGCCTGCTGAGTGCGCTCAATCAAAAGGATATCCTGTCACTTTCAGACAAGACCTTGCAGGCAATGATGGAGGCCAGGATGATCAGCGACTTCCGCAACATCTTTCTCATTCACGACAAACGGTTTATGACCCTTTGGTTTGAGGATGACTTTATTACCGGAGGGGAAGCGGAATTCCTCCGGGAGCACGCCATCCGCACCTGGGATACAAGCGATTCCTCCACCGCAGACATTCTCCGGGATGCCGTCGTAAACAAGGACGGCTACATCTTCAAGCCTGCCCGGCTCGGCAAGAGCGAAGGCGTCGTGCCGGGGCCGCTGACTTCGCCGGAGGATTGGCATTCGCTCTGGAAAACCCGTCCACAGGGCATCCTGCAACCCTTCCTCCGGCAGCGCACCTTCTCGACCGTATGGGAAGGCACACCCTTCGATGACTACCTCTGCGGGATGATGCTCTGCGTGGATGACCGCTACTTCGACAGCGGGTATTTCCGCGGCTCCAGCCTTCCCGTCACCAATATCGTCGACGACCGCAAGGCGGCCGTCCTGCACGCGGCAGATGCCAACGAGACCGCCCTCCTGACCCCTCTTTGCGACATCCTATGATCCTCAGCGCCAATCAGCCCTACTTTCTCCCCTATTTTCCGTGGTGGCAACTCATCGCGCAGGCGGATCTGTTCCTCATCGGCGACGATAACGCTTTTATGAAGCACAGCTGGATCTACCGCAATCGGATTCGGGTTAATGGTTCTCAGACGTATTTTCGCATCCGCGTCCGGGATATGAGCTGTCACCGGACGATTGCCCAGACGGAGATCCTTCCGCCCGACGTCTCGACCATGCTCCGGACCCTGGAAATGGCCTATCATAAGGCGCCCTATTTTGCGGACGGGTTCGCGCTGGCAGAGCGGATCCTTCTCTGCAAGGATATGAATCTATGCCGTTTCCTGACTCATTCCATCCGGGAAGTTTGCGACTATCTCGGCATCGGGACGCAGCTGGGATTTACCTCGGATTATGCCGGGAATACCCGTTTGGTCCGGGAGGAAAGACTGTACGAATTCTGCCGCCGGACCGGGGCGGACGTCTATGTCAACGCCATCGGCGGACAGGCTCTCTACGATCGGGCCGAATTCGCCGCTCACGGCATAGAACTTCGTTTCCTGCAGACGGAAGTACCTGACAATCTTTCCATTATCGATTCCGTGATGAACCGCTCCCGCGAGGAGCTTCACGAAATGCTTGGGAGGTTCCGTTATGTGTAAGGTTTCTGTCATCTGTCTCGCGTATAATCACGCACCATACGTTGCCCAGGCGCTGGATGGTTTTGTGATTCAGGAGGCTCCCTTCCGGTTTGAGGTAATCATTCACGACGATGCTTCGACCGACGGAACGACGGAGATCATCCGGGAGTATGCCGCCCGCTACCCGGAGATCATCCGGCCGGTGTACCAGAAGGAGAACTTGTATTCAAAGGGGATAAACATTTCACGGGAAATCCTTTACCCTCTTGTCCGCGGGGAATATGTTGCCCTCTGCGAGGCGGATGATTACTGGACGGATCCGCGCAAACTGGCCCGGCAGGTCGCCGCTCTGGAGGCGCATCCTGAGGCGGACATCTGTACCCACGCCGCCGAGGTGATTGAGGCGGGAAAGATGACGCGCTATTACGCGCCCGCCATCCGGGACCGGGTCCTCTCTCCGAAAGAGGTCATCATCGGGGGCGGCAATTATGTCGCGACGAATTCCATCCTGTGCCGGGCATCTGTCTGGAAGTCTCCCGCCCCCTTCCGCGAGGTCCTTTTCAATGATTATTCCCTGCAAATCCAGGGGTCGCTCCGGGGCGGAATGGTCTATCTGAAGGATTGTATGAGCGTTTACCGGTTCTTCGTCCCTGGCTCCTGGACGAACCGGTTAAAAGACAAGGAGGCCCGGGTTCAGCATCACCGCAGGGATAATGAGATGCTCGCCGCGCTGGACGAATGCACCCACGGCCGCTATGCCGACGCTATCCGAACCCGCTGTGCGCTCTATGATGCAGAAGATGGGCGCACAAACCTGCCCAAGCGGTTTGTGCGCGCCATCAAAAAACGACTTTTCGGCCTGGTTTACCGATTCCAGAAATAAGCTACAGATTCGGATCCCAGACGGGCCGGATGTTGCATTTCAGGGGGCGGAGGAAGTCTTTAACTTCCTGCGTTTCGGCATCTGATAGTTGTGCGCAGGGGGTAAGAGCGTCGGTCCCTTCCGAGGCCGCCCAGTAATAACCAATGTAATGATTATGGAGCGTGGATTTATTATAATAGCCATTTAAGGTAAAGGAGATATATTCCCAGTCATAACCGGGTTTCTTACCACAGCCATCCAGATGCCAGTACGGGAAGTCCTCGTTATCCTCCGGCGTGAAATAAACCCAATCCATACCGGCAAGCAATTCCTCCCATTCCGCTTTCGTCGGCATCCGCCAATGGCCGCCGAACTTGTCGTGAACGGGATCTTTGGGTTGTCCGTCTTTCAACGAGTTGTCATAGAATCCGCCAATGCTGTATACATAATCATCCTTCTCCGAGTCATAGACGTAATTGTCGAAATAATCCGTTTCCGGGTCGAAATTCTCCGGGAACTCGTCCCGCATATCAAACCGGGCCCAATAGACACTGAGGCCCAGATCGACGGCGGAAGCGGGAACATAGTGATACGTCAACTTGACCGAGGGATTGACCGGACGTAGCAAGAGCCAATCGTCCCGACTTATTTCCAAATCGTAGGGAACGTATTTGGCGGATTCTTCCGTCACGTCAAATATGAAATAGGAATTGCCGTAGATATCCTTGATCTCCCAGACATCTCCTTCCTGCTGGGTGTGTCGCTTTGCGATTTTGGAAATTGGGAAAATGTGGGAATTGTCATACATCAGCTCGGGCAAGGCCAGGGCGTCGTGGCTGCAGTTTTTCCAGATAAGCTGTTTTTTGGAAATGTCCAGGATGGCAGAGGTGGACACGCCGCTCTGGTCCAACATTTCCCACTGCCGGTAGAGGAATGCTTTTGTTTTGGGATTATCCTTCTGGCAGGATACGGCCGCGATCAGGAGGGCCGGGATGAATGCGAGGTACAGTAATTTTTTCATAAAAGCACGGAATTTTCTCAAAAATAAGCAAATTATTTCAAATATTCTGCACAGCGGAGGCGATGTGCTCGATATCGTCCCGTTGCAACCCGGCGAAAAGCGGCAGGCAGAGGACGCGGGCAGCGAGATCTGTAGCGACGGGCGTTTTGGATGCATTTCCCATCCTTTCTGAGGCAAGGGATCGGTAACAGTCTGTGTTTGATGCCAGCGGCCAGAAATACTTACGGGCGTGAATGCCTTCCGCGCGTAAGGCCGTGTATAAGCTGTCCCGTGACGTCTGATCGGGCAGCAGCAGGGGAAAATACGCGTAGTTAGGGCGCGTACCGGGCCGGGAACGAAGCAGCCGGACAGCGGCATCCGGTTTGGCCAGAATAGGCTGCAATGCTTCCAGATAAGACATGTACGCTTCTCCACGGGATGCGATTTCCTCGTCAATGTGACGCAGGTTGCAGAGGCCCATTGCCGCTTCGAGCTCGTTCATCTTGCCGTTGCCGCCTGGATAGACGCAGGTCTCCTCGTCGCGGATGCCGAAGTTTTTGATGTCGTCAAGGCGAAGGGAGATCCCTTTGGCCTTTGCGATGCCTTGGGAAGACAGGCATACGGCGCCGCCTTCGACTGTTGAAAAGACCTTAGTGGCGTGGAAACTGAGAATGGAGGCGTCGCCATAGCGTACGAGCGGAATATCCTTATAATATATGTCGAAGGCGTGGGCGGCATCGTAAATGACCGGGATGCCGTGCTGCCGGGCAATGGCATCGATAGCCTCCACGTCACACGGGTTCCCGTACACATGAACCGGCAGGATCGCGGCCGTCCGCTCCGAAATGAGCGGTTCCAGGGATGAGGGATCCATCGTCCCGTCCTCCGGCAGCACGTCCGCGAATACCGGCGTAAACCCGCATCGTACGATGGCGTGGACTGTAGATACGAAGGTGAACGGCGTTGTGATGACCTGAGGAGATTCCAGATCAAGTCCGGAATGACGTGAGGTCGCCAGTGCCTCCAGTGTCGCTTCCAGAGCCAGGTGCCCGTGGGAGAAAAGCGTGATGCCGTCAAGCCCCCAGCGCGCCTGGAGCGCTGCTGCGAACTGCTCGTGGAGCGGTCCCATATTCGTCACGATATGGCTCTCCCAGAGCGGCCGGATGGCCTCGCAGAACTCCTCAAACGGCGGCAGCGATGTCCGTGTCACCGATATTTCCCTTTTTTTTGCCATTTCAGAAGCAAATATAAAAAGAATTTCCGACATAATTCGACGGGTCAGGTTGACGCGGAGAGTATGGATTTTTTATTTATATTTGTATACTTTCTATGAAGACGTACCTGGCGATAGATTTGAAATCGTTCTATGCATCGGTGGAATGCGTGGAACGGGGGCTGGATGCACTGAGGACGCACCTGGTGGTGGCGGATCCGACGCGCACCGAGAAGACCATCTGCCTCGCGGTCTCCCCCTCCCTCAAGGCTTACGGCATTTCCGGAAGGGCACGGCTCTTCGAGGTCGTCGAGGCCGTCAGGAAGATCAATGAAGATCGTCTCAGAAAGGCTCCCGGGCATCGTTTTCACGGATCCTCGGCGGATGCACCCGCCCTGGCCGCCGATCCGGGCCTCCGCCTCGACTACATCGTTGCGCCGCCCAGGATGGCGCATTACATGTCTACCAGTGCCAAGATTTACAGCATCTATCTGCGTTACATCGCGCCGGAGGATATCCACGTATATTCCGTAGATGAAGTCTTTATCGATGCCACCGAATACCTCGGAATGTACGATCTTTCCGCCCACGATCTGGCGATGAAACTGGTCCGTGAAGTGCTTGCCGAGACCGGCATTACCGCCACGGCGGGCATCGGCACCAATCTTTATCTCGCCAAGATCGCAATGGACATCGAAGCCAAGCATTCTCCGCCCGACAAAGACGGTGTCCGGATTGCCGCCCTCGACGAGATGACTTACCGGCAGAAATACTGGAGTCACCTGCCCCTGACCGACTTCTGGCGCGTCGGCAAAGGGACCGTCGCCCGTTTGGCCAGTGCCGGGCTCTACACGATGGGCGACATCGCCCGCTGCTCCCTCGGGAAGCCTTGGGAACGGCACAATCCCGAGGTGCTTTACGGTCTCTTCGGCGTTAATGCCGAGCTCATCATCGACCACGCCTGGGGCTGGGAACCCTGCACGATGGCCGACATCAAGGCATACCGGCCGGAAGGCAGCAGCCTTTCCAGCGGGCAGGTCCTCAAGGAGCCCTATACGTTTGAGAAGGCCCGGGTCGTCATCCGCGAGATGGCGGACAGCCTCGTGATGGATCTGCTGGAAAAACACCTGGTCACCGATCAGGTCGTCATTTCCGTCGGATACGACACGATGCTTCCCAAAGGCTGGAAGGGCGACCTGACGGCGGATTATTACGGACGTCAGGCTCCAAAGCCCGCCCACGGCAGCACCAATCTCGGCGGCCATACATCCTCCCTCAAGATGATTGCAGATGCCGTTACGGGCCTTTTCGACCGCATTGTCAACCCGCAGCTCTTCGTCCGACGGATGTATGTCGTCGCGAATCACACCATCCCGGAAGACCAGGCAGGCGGTATCCAGCTCAACCTTTTCGAGGATGCGCCCGACACGGCCAAGGAGAAGAGCGCGCAGGAAGCCATTCTCGCCATCCGGCGGAAATTCGGCAAAAATGCCATCCTGAAGGGAATCGACTTCGAAGACGGCGCCACCACCATTGAACGCAACCAGCAAATCGGAGGGCACAAGGCATGAATCCGTACGAAGACATCCTCGATCTCCCCCATCCCGAGCCGCCGCAGCGCCACCCGCGGATGAGCCGCCTTGACCGGGCCGCCCAGTTTGCACCGTTTGCGGCCTTAACCGGTTTCGGGGCGCAGATCACGGGGACGGCTCAGGAGGAAATGAACAAAAACGAATACAATTACGAAGACTATGATTAATATCTACACCCTCACTTCCCCGCTTCACGACAAAGAGCGGATCAAAAGTATTTCGGATGAATTCCTCGGCAAAGTATTCCCGCAGGGCGGGTTCAACTTCCACGAAAGCGATTTCTCCACCTACGGCCAGGACGGCCTCGACCTGATTTTTGTCCGCACCGGCGGTGCTGAAGGGCTGTTCCTGCAGGTAGTCCCCGAGCTGTTCAAGCGGGGTGCCCGGCATTTCCTGCTGCTCACTTCCGGCGGCAACAATTCCCTGGCGGCATCGATGGAGATCCTCTCCTTCCTCGGCAAAGTGGGGCTCAGCGGGGAAATCCTGCACGGCTCCCCGGAATATATCCGCGGACGGATCGACACGCTCCGGCAGATCGCGGAGGCCCGCAAGCGGCTTGACGGGCTCCGGCTTGGCGTCCTGGGCGCACCGTCCGACTGGCTAATCGCCAGCGACGTCGACCCGGAGGCGATCCAGGAGGGCCTCGGCATTTCCCTCGTCGAGGTCCCGATGCGCGAGGTCAAGGATGCGATTGCAAAGGCCTCGCCGATACAGGTCCCGCTTCCGGCAGAGGCCATAGAAAGTGCTTCCGGCCCGGTTAAAAAGGCTATCCCCGGCGCAGAGCAGATCTATGGCGGCCTCCTGGCCGTCGTTAAGGGACGCCGGCTCGACGGATTCACCCTCCGCTGCTTCGACCTTCTTGGGGACGTGGGTAATACGGGGTGTCTTGCCTTGGCCCAGTTTAATGCCGATGGCATTCCCGCGGGGTGCGAGGGTGATATTCCCGCCCTTCTGTCGATGACGGTCGCGCAGGTGGCGACGGGCCATACCGGCTTTATGGCCAATCCCTCCCGCATCAATCCCGAGACGGGGGAAATCGTCTTTGCCCACTGCACCATTCCGCTGGACATCGTCGACAAGGTGGCGCTCGACACGCATTTCGAGTCGGGCATCGGGATCGGCATCCGCGGGCATTATCCCGAGCAGGACGTCACCATCCTGAAACTCTCCGGGGATCTCTCCCAGGCCTTTGTCGCCGAGGGCCGTATTGTCCGGAATCTCTCGGAGCCCGACCTTTGCCGCAGCCAGATTGTCCTGCAACTCGATGAGCCTGCGCTTGCTCGCGAATATTTCCTTAGGAAGCCTATCGGAAACCACCATATCATCGTCCCCGGCCGCTGGAAAGCGCTTCTAACGGAACTTCTTCCTCAGGGACATCACTGCTGTGGCGGCGGTCACGGCCACGGTGGCGGAGGCCATCACCACGGCGGTGGTTGCTGCGGCGGTCATCATCATTGATGAGGGAAATGTTTTTTTGTATATCTTTGTAAAAAATCGATTAGAAATATGGATGATTTGAACCTGACACCTGCACCGGACTACAGTAATCCAGGGTTTGACAATACGCCTGTGCCGACCGAGGAGCCAGTCTTGCCGCAGCACCCTGCGTTGGCGCATTTGGCCGTTGATGAGCCTGCAGCAGAGCCGATCCCGGAGGCGGTTACGGAGCCTGTTACGGTTACTGAGCCTGTCGAAGTAGAGCCGCCGGTCGAAGTAGCTCCTGTCGAAACGGCGCCAGCTCTGGCGCACGCGCCTGGAGAGATTCCGGAACATGGTTCGACAAGCTCACCAACCGTCCGGAATGACGGGGCGGGAGTCCGGAATGACGACAGGAATGCACAGCGTAACGATGCAGAAGTTAGGTATGCCCGTGCTGCGGAGGACGCACCGGCCCTCGCGTCGGCGCCGGGGCAGTCTCAGAAGCACACAACGTCCCTCCCCCTTCTGGAGCACAAGAGCGTGATGGTTTGGGCTATTCTTACCACCGTCTTCTGCTGTATGTTCGGCGGCCTCATTGCAATCTTTTTATCGGCCAAGTCCAATCAACTGTACACCCAGGCCTTTTATGAGACCGAGCCTGCGCGGCGATATTATCTGTATCAGCAGTCTGAAGCAAAGAACCGACAGGCGAAAGTCTGGATTTGGCTCAATGTCATCATCGGAGGCCTTGCCATTTTCGCTCTCTTTATGGCCGCCCTCAAGGATCTGTAGCTTACAGCCCCAGCCGCGACTGGCGGATATCCAGCCCGGGATTGATATGAATGAGGTGGCAGGGGCTGCAGACTTTGAAACAGTCCATTTCGTGCCCCATTCCCGTCAGGCTTTCCAGGCCGCAGACCACTCTCAGCGCCCGCTCCTCGAAAGGGAGCGGGCCCTGTTTTTCGGGCAGGATGATGACCTGGTTGCCGACGGCGGAGTAATGGTCGACCATATGCGTCACGTCTTCGTTCAGCAGGCGGATGCAACCGTGGCTGCGGCGCCCGTGGGCGATAGAGGAGGGACTATTGGTCCCGTGAATACCGACGCCGACGACGCCAGGGACTTTAAGGGCGTGATAATAGGGACCGAACATCCGGAATTCCGAAGTCCGGAGATTGAGTTTGCGGAGATCCGATATCCGCCAGATCTTAAAGGGCTTGCCGGGCCAGGATTCCGGCGTGCGGCAGTCGCCTTCGTAGGCTTTCTGCCCCCGGATGGCCGAAAGGCAGCAGGGATAAGCCGCCAGGAGGACCGTGTCCCGCTGGCGCTTTTCATACACGCAGATATGCTCCTGATGCACTTTGGAGATGACGAAAAAGACACTGTCCCGGCAAAGCGGCGTCTCGTCGTAAACGCGACGAACGGGCAACCCGAGCGAATCCTTCTCGAAGGTCAGTGCTACCTTTAAGGAATCCGCCCAGCCCTCCGCAAAAAGGAGGGTGGGCAGAAACAGCAGCGTCATCAGGAGGAATCTCTTCATCAATACTTGAAACTGGAGCCTCCGACGAATTCCCGGAGGAGGGAGGTCGGCGGAATCTCCTTGTCGGAGACCGGGCAGAAGTACGAGAGGAACTTGCGGAGCCGGTCGGCTTCGCTGTATTCCGGGCAGTTCTTCGGTACGGTGGAGAGAATCTGCTCCGCGTGGTTGCGCAGGACGGCGAATTCTACCAGATAGGCGGAATTGAACAGGACGTCTGCCGTCTCCTGATAGGGATAGATCCACTTGACCTCGCTGCGGCGGACATTGGGCCACTGGCGGATGGTCTCCCGGGCCGTGAAGGCGCCTTTGTTGAAGTCGCGCACGATCCGGCGGAGAAGGCGGTTGTCGCTGGTGGGAATGCAGTTGTGGTCGTCCAGCGAGATGCTCGTGATGGTGTTGATGAAGATCTTGTACTGGCACGAGGGATCAACGTGCGGGAGCAACATCGTGTTCAGCGCGTGGATGCCTTCGATGAGGAGGACGGTGCCGGGCGCGTAACGAATCTTCTTGCCGTTGAATTCACGCAGCCCCGTCACGAAGTTGTACTCGGGCATCTCAACCTCTTCCCCGGCCAGATAGCGCATCACGTCCTCTTCCAGGTAGGCGTGATCGACGGTGTCGAATCCGTCGAAATCGAAGCTGCCGTCCGGGAAGCGCGGCGTGTCTTCGCGGTTGACAAAATAGTCATCGGTGGAGAAGAATACCGGACGCAGTCCGCAGGCCTTGAGCTGCACGCTGAGGCGGCGGCAGACCGTCGTCTTGCCACTGGAAGAGGGGCCGGTGATCAGGACGATGCGGACCGGATGCTCACCGTAGTAACGTTTGTAGATGTCTTCCGCTATCTGGACGATCTTTTTCTCCTGCAGGGCTTCGGAAACCTGGATCAGCTCGCTGGCGAGGCCCTTCTGGCAGGCCAGGTTGACGTCGCCGACGTTGCCCAGCCCCATAATCTTGTTCCAATGCTCATTCTCCATCATCACGTCGAAGGTCTTGGGCTGCTCGTAGAAGGGGGCCAGGTCTTCGGGATGATGACGGTCCGGGACACGCAAGAGCATTCCGTGACGGTATTTGGTCAGATCCCAGACCTTCAAATATCCGGTGCTGGGAACGAGAGCATCGTAGAAGTAGTCGGGCGTGCCGTCGAGGGTGTAATAGTTGATGTAGACGCGGCCGCAGGTTTCCAGAAGCTTGACCTTGTCGGTATAGCCCATCTTGCGGAAGACCTCGATGGCCTCTTCCACGCGGACTTCGTGGCGGTGGAAATCGACATCTTTCTCCACCAGCTCCTGCATCCGGGTGCGGATTTGCGCGACTTCCTCATCCAGCAGCGGAGAGCCGTCCGTCTTGCTCAACTCACAGAAGAAACCTTTGGAGACGGGACGGCGGAGCCGGATCTTGCACTCGGGGAAAAGGTCCCTCGCGGCCTTGCAAAGCAGGAAGCAAAGGGAACGGCTGTAAGTGGAGCGCCCCGTGTAGGTGCGGTAGTCGAGGAATTCGACGTCGCGGCTGTTGAAGACGCGAAACTTGAGCCCCTCGGAAACGTTGTTGACCTTGGCGGACAGGATGGGATAAGGCTTTTCGAATTCGAAACTGCCCAGCACTTCCAGCAGGGTGGTCCCCTCCTGGAAACTCTGGGAGGTTCCCGTGTTCTTGCAGAATACCTTGATCATACTCCGGGGAATGGATTATAAAGTGACGGGAGTGGCGGTAGTTTCGGGCTCGGTGGCCGGCTGCTCGATCTTCTGCTCGATCTTCTCTACCTTCTGGTCGATGGCATCGACTTTCTGTCCGGCCTCCTCGGCCTTGCGCTCCATTTCCTGGATCTTCTCGACCTGCTCCTTGACCTGGGCCTCGGCCTTGACGGCCTTCTCGGCTTCCTTCAGGTCGTTCTTGGCCTCTTTCACCTTGCCCTCGGCCTCTTTCTGGGCGGCCTGGCTGGCCTTGATGTTGGCCTGATGGGTCTTGTTTTCGGCCTGGATGGCCTTGATTTCATTCTGTTTGGTCTTGATGTCGCTCTGATGACGCTTGATCAGGTCCTTGTTGGCGTTGATCTTCTGCTGGTCGGCCTTGATGTCGGCATCGATGGCACGGATTTCCGCTTCGATGGTGCGGACGGTCTCGTAAGAGACGTCGTTGCCGTTGTAATTCTTGTTTTTGAGGAGGTCTTTCTGGGATTTAAGTTGGCTCTTCTTGAGCTTGAGGACCTCTTTGCTGGCCTTGACCTTCTCTCCGATCTGCTTGTTGGCATCCTGAATGATGCTGATTTCGCGCTTGGAGGCATCGATGTCGGTCTTGCAGGCGGAGATGGACTGCTTGTTGGCGTTGATGGCATCCTTGCTGGCGCTCACCTGGGCCTTGGTTTCCTGGGCCTGGGCCTGG
>JAFZAI010000145.1 GCA_017557325.1 Bacteroidales bacterium | reverse complement strand
GACATCGGAGGCGCCCTGCGCTTCCTCACCGGCGCCATCAAGAAGAAGTCCACGGTATTCCTGCTGTCGGATATGATGGATGTGGACGATGCCGGAGAGCCGCGCTACGAGGAGGCCCTCAAGGTCGCCGTGAACCGCCACGACCTCTCGGTGATCCGCGTCAGCGATCCCCGCGAAAAGGAAATTCCCGACATCGGCCTGGTCAATGTCAAGGATGCCGAATCCGGCGCAACCGCCTGGGTCAACACGTCCTCGCGCAAGGTGCGGGAGCGGTATGCCCGCTGGTGGGCGGACTCCCGTGAAGCCTCGGCGAAGATGCTCAACCGCTACAAGGTCGACAGCGTCGAAGTCGCCGTCAATGAAGATTATGCGAAGGCCCTGCTGGGGTTCTTCCACAAGCGATAAGATTATGCGTCGCAAAGGTTTGTATGTTTTGATGCTGCTTGCCGTGGCCGCCTGCTCGAAAGGGAAGGCGGATTCGGACGGAACGCTTCCCGAGGGGAGCGGATCCTTCCTCCGGCCGCTGACACCGCGGGATTCCGTGCTGATTGCCGACCAGCTGGAGTACGGATTCGTCCTCAGGGATGTTCCCGAGGGAACCGGTATCGGCCTGCCCGAGTGGAAGGACGGCCTGATGGACGGGATTGAGGTGCTTTCTCCCTGGGAGGTGGATACCTTGACGACCAGCGGGAAGGAGCATCCTGTTTATGATATCCGCGGCCGTGTCCGGATTGCCGCTTTTGACGAAGGGGAATATTATCTGCCGCTGCTTTCGGTGTTCCGCCGGTCCCCGGACGGCCAGGTAGATACCGTCTGGTTCGATACCCAGCTCCTGGATGTCCGCACGATGCCTGTCGATACGGCCACCTTCGTCATTCACGACATCAAGGACCAGATCCGCTATCCCGTGACCGTGCGGGAGACGTTGCCCTGGATTGGCATCGCCCTCGGAATCCTTGCCCTGGCCCTGCTGATCTTCTGGCTCGTCCGTAAGTATCATAAGGAGAAGGTAGAGGAGGCCGCAAAGGAGCCCGCCCATATCCGGGCGCTTCGTAAGCTCGACAAGTTCCGCGGCGACAAATTCTGGGAGCCCGACCGGCAGAAGGCCTTCTATTCCGGGGTTACCGATACCCTGCGCGAATACATTGACGCCCGGTACGGTATCGGGGCTATGGAGATGACCACGGCCGAGATTATGCCCGAGTTGAAGAAAGAGACGCTCCCTGTCGACCTGTACGAGGGGCTCAAGGACCTTTTCGAGCGGGCGGATTTCGTGAAGTTTGCCAAGCATACCGCCTCTCGCGAGGAGAATGCCGAAGTGCTGCCGCTGGCGGTCCGCTTCGTGACGGATACCTATCAGCACGAGATTGAGGAGGAGGTTGAGTAATGTATTTTGAATATCCCAAACTGCTCTGGCTTCTGGCCATCCCCGTCCTGCTTGCGGCTCTTTATGTGTACCGCGAGATCCGGGGGAGGGAGCCGCATCTCAGGGTCTCGGCCCTCCGGCCCTGGGTTACCGGTGGTGCGAGCATCCTCGGCTGGATCCGGCATCTTCCTTACATCCTGCGTCTTGCGGCCCTTGTGCTGATCATCGTCGCCATCGCCCGTCCGCGTTCCAAGTCGGAGGTCGAGAAGATTGATACGGAGGGAATTGACATCGTTCTCGCGATGGATGTGTCGACCAGTATGCTCGCCCGGGACTTCAAGCCGGACCGCATCAGCGCCGCCAAGGACATCGCCATAGAATTCATCTCGCAGCGGCCTTCCGACCGGATGGGCATCGTGGTCTTTGCCGGGGAAAGTTTCACTCAATGCCCTCTGACCACCGACCGGGCCACCCTCATCAACCTGATGAAGGAGGTCCAGACCGACATCATCGAGGACGGAACGGCCATTGGCAACGGTCTGGCGACCGCCGTGGCCCGTCTCAAGGACTCCGATGCCAAGAGCAAGGTGATTATCCTCCTGACCGACGGTGTCAACAACAGTGGCGAGATTACCCCCGCGATGGCTTCCGAGATCGCCAAGACCTACGGCATCCGCGTCTACACCATCGGCGTGGGCGCCAACGGCGAGGCTCCATACCCTGTCCAGACCCCCTGGGGTATTGAGGTCCGCAACCTGCCGGTTGAGATTGACGAGGAACTGCTGAAAGAAGTATCCAAACAGACCGGAGCCTCCTATTTCCGGGCGACCGACAACACCAAGCTGGCCGAAATCTACGCGGAGATCAACCAGATGGAGAAGTCCCGTACCTCGGTGGAGAGCTTCCCTGTCTATAAAGAACTGTTCCATCGCTATGCCGTGGCGGCACTTATCCTGCTTCTGGTGGAAGTGCTGCTCCGGGCTTTGTATTTAAGGAGGCTGCCATGATCCTGTTTGCACATCCCGCCTATTTGTGGCTTCTGCTGCTGGTTCCGCTGTTTCCGATTGTTTACGGCATTGCGCGGTATCTGCGCCGTCATCGTCTCCGCCGCTTTGGGGACGAAGACCTGGTGCGGGAACTGATGCCTTCCTGGTCCTCTTCGAAGGGCTGGGTACGGGTTGTCCTCCTGGCCCTGGCCTTCGGTTTCTTTGCCGTCGGATTGGCGCGCCCGCAGATCGGCGCCAAGTTGACCGAGCGCAAGATGAAGGGCGCCGAGGTGATGATTGCTCTCGACGTGTCGAATTCGATGCTGGCGGAGGATTATTCCCCGAACCGGCTGGAACGCGCCAAACTGGCCGTTTCCCGGATGACGGATAAATTGCAGGACGACCGGATCGGCCTCATCGTTTTCGCCGGGACGGCCTTCGTCCAACTTCCCATTACGACGGATTTCATTTCCGCCAAGATGTTCCTGTCCAGCATCAACACCGAGTCGGTCCCGATTCAGGGAACGGCGATGGAAGAAGCCCTGATGCTCGCCGGTAAGAGCTTCAGCGCCCAGAGCGAGAAGAGCCGGGTGATCATTCTGATCTCTGACGGCGAGAATCACGAAGGCAACCCCGTCCAGGCTGCCAAGACGCTCTCCTCCGAGGGGATTAAAATCTACACGATCGGCGTCGGATCGGCGCAGGGGCAGCCCATTCCCGTACGGGGAGAGCTCCTCAAGGACAAGGACGGCAACATCGTCGTGTCGCGCCTGGACGAGAGCTCCCTCCGGGAGATCGCCCGGGCCGGTGGCGGGGCCTATATCCATGCCGGCAACGAGGAATTCGGCCTGAATCCGATTGTCAATGATATCCGGAAGATGGAGGACGAGGAGTTCAACTCCGTGGTCTTTGAAGAGTATGACGAACAATATATGTATTTCCTCGGCATCGCCCTGCTGCTGTTTGTCACGGAAATGCTCATCGGCGCGAGAAGGAGCCGCCGCCATCTGTTTGAGAAGTGATGAATCGCGTATTATATAGAATACTTACGGTATGGGTGCTGCTTCTGGCGGGAGGCATCGCCGCCTCGGCGCAATACGGCCCAGACAAGAGCGGTGTCCGCCGCGGCAACCGTGCCTTTGACAAGGAGAAATGGAAGATGGCCGACCTGCAGTACAGGCGGGCCCTGCTGGCGGACTCGACCTCTTTTGCCGGGAACTACAACCTCGCGAGCGCCCTGTACCGGCAGGAAGATTATGACGGGGCCGCGAAATCCCTCGACAAGATCAAGGGGCAGGTGGAGGGCTCGGCTCACGCTTCGGATTATTGGTACAACGCCGGAGATGCCGCTTTGCAGAAAAAAGACTGGCAGGCGGCTGTGGATGCCTTCAAGAAGTCCTTGATCCTCTCGCCGGATGACCTGGATGCCAAGGAGAATTATATCTATGCGAAACTGATGCTGCAGAACCAGCAGGATCAGCAGAACCAGCAGAACCAGGACCAGAATCAGGATCAAAACCAGGATCAGAACCAGAACCAGGATCAGCAGGACCAGAATCAGGACCAGAATCAAGATCAGAACCAGGATCAGAACCAGGACCGGCAGGATCAGGATCAGCAGGAGCAGCCTCAGATCTCCCCGCAGCAGGCCCAGCAGATTCTCCAGGCCATCCAGGCCCGGGAGAAAGAGACCCAGGACAAGGTAAACAAGGAGAAAGCCGCCGCCCTCAAGGCCCGGCAGAAAGATAAGAATTGGTAACGGGATGAAGAAATTACTTCTGATACTCAGTATGCTGGCCGCTACGGCGCTCGGCTATGCACAATCCGCCATCAAGGTGGAAGCCCCCAATCTCGTAAGCCTGGACGAACAGTTCCGGGTTGCTTTCGTCATAGAGGGGGAGGGCAAACCTTCCAATTTCCAGTGGTCTCCGGGTGAGGATTTCCAGCTCGTGTGGGGGCCGGAACGCGGTTCCTCCACCAATATCTCCGTGGTGAACGGAAAGATGACGAAGACGGTCCAGAATACATATACCTATATCCTGATGCCGAAGAAGGCCGGTTCTTTCCGCCTTCCTTCCGCCACGGCAACCCTGGGGGGTGAAACGATTTCCTCGCGGGCGGCTTCCGTCGAGGTTGTCTCCAACGGCGCGAATTCACTCCCGCAGACATCCCCTTCACAGG
>JAFZAI010000144.1 GCA_017557325.1 Bacteroidales bacterium | reverse complement strand
TCCTGTTTATGTCCGGCATCACGATTCCGTTCTCGATGGCCCGCTACAAAGAGGGCATCCGGCCGGACGGGAAGTTTTATCTCAAGCTCGTTAAGCGTTTCTGCCTGCTGTTTCTGCTGGGCTGGATCGTACAGGGAAATTTGCTGGAATTCAGCTGGAAGCTGTTCCATCCCTTCACCAACACGCTCCAGGCCATTGCCGTGGGATACGTGGTCGCTGCGCTACTCTTCGTGCACTGCAAGCCGCGGTGGCAGATTGTGGCGGCGGTTGTCCTGTTCGCTGCCTATTGGATCGCCTTCGCCTGCACGGGGATGAATCTGGACCCGCAGGACAATATTGCGATGACCATCGACAAGGCCGTGCTGGGCTCGCACCGCGACGGGGTCAAATGGCTCGCCGACGGCGCCTGGCGCTTCCGCAAGAGCTATCAGTATACCTGGATCCTATCGAGCCTCAATTTCGCCGTTACCGTGCTGCTGGGATGCTTCGCCGGAGAACTGCTCAAGCGTGACAAGACGGCACCCGGGCGGCGCGCCATGTGGATGGCGGTGGTTGGTGCGGCCCTGGTTGCGGCCGGTCTGGCCATTTCGCCGCTTTTCCCGATCATCAAGAAGATTTGGAGCAGCAGTATGACGCTTTTCTCGGGCGGAATCTGCTTCCTCCTTATCGCGCTGACCTATTATCTGGTGGACGTGCGTGGATGGCACAAGGGCGCGGACTGGCTCAAGATCTACGGAATGAACGCCATCACGGCCTACTGCATCGGCGAGGTGATCAAATTCACCTCCGTTTCGGAATCCCTCCTGCACGGATTCAGCGGCCTCGGCTGCTATCCCGTCATTCTGGCCTTTGCTGACGCGTCCATCCTGCTGGGGATCCTCCTGGTTATGTATAAGCAAAAAGTTTTTCTCAAAGTATAGCGTCCTATGAAGCGAACACTCCTTCTCGTTTCCATCCTTCTGACCGTCTGCCTTTCCGGCGCGTCCAAGCCCAAAAGTGCGTACGGATACAAGATCAAGGGCCATCAGATCGTCTACAACACGCCCCCGCGCCCGGCGGACCAGCAAAGTATGCTGGGTTTTGCCTGCGATCCGATAGAGACGGTCCGGATCGGGGTCATCGGCCTCGGTGACCGGGGGAAGGACGTGCCCAAGCGGATGGCGTTTATCGAGCACGCTTCGGTGGTGGCCCTGTGCGATCTGCTTCCGGAGCGGATCGAGCGGGCGCAGAGGAGCCTCGTGAAGCGGGGCGCGCCGCGGGCGATCCACGAATTCTCCGGGGAGGATGGCTGGAAAGCGCTCTGCGAACTCGACGACATCGACCTGGTGTATCTGGCCGTCCCGTGGCAACTGCATACGAAGATGGCGGTCTATGCAATGGAGCACGGCAAGCACGTCGCCGTGGAAGTGCCCGCCGCGACCAGTATCGAGGAGTGCTGGGCGCTCGTAAATACGTCGGAGCGTACTCGTCGTCACTGTATGATGCTTGAGAACTGCTGCTACGATTTCTTCGAGCTGACCTGCCTCAACATCGCCCAGCACGGCATTTTCGGTGATGTCGTGCACGTAGAGGGCTCCTATCACCACAACCTCGATCCCTGGTGGGACAATTACCAGGGCGACTGGCGGATGACCTACAACAAGGATCATCACGGCGACGTCTATCCCACGCACGGAATCGGCCCGGTCTGCCAGGTGCTGAACATTCACCGCGGCGACAGGATGGAGACGCTGGTCTCGATGGATACCGACGCCTTCGCCGGCCAGGACAAGGCCGATTCCCGCTATGGCAAAGGAAAGGTGAAATACGAGAACGGCGACCTCACGGCGACCCTTATCCGTACCCATAACGGAAAAACCATCCTGGTGGAGCACGACGTGGTGACGCCGCGCCCGTACAACCGGATGTACCAGATTGTCGGTACTAAAGGTTATGCCAACAAATATCCGACCCCGGGTCTGGCCCTCGGGAGCGATGCTGTGGAAGTCCTGAGCTCCGACGACCTCAACGCCGAGAAATATATGACCGAAGCCCAACGGGATTCCATGCTGGCAGCCTATAAACATCCCATTGCCAAGGAGATTGAGGCCCTGGCCCGCAAGGTCGGCGGCCACGGCGGAATGGATTTCATTATGGATTACCGCCTGATCTACTGCCTCCACAACGGCCTTCCGCTTGACGAGGACTTGTACGATGCGGCGGAATGGAGTTCCCTCGTGGAATTGACGGAAGTCTCCATCAAGTACGGCTCAATGCCGGTCGTGATGCCGGATTTCACCCGCGGCGAATGGGACCGGACGGACGGTCTCCGCTTTGCCGTCGCGAAGTAGGCGGGATCAATAGCCGAAGCAGCGGTCGAGCTCTTCGGGGGTGAGATGGGCGATGCTTTTTAGCAGCGGATCCGTTGCGAACATCTTCTTCAGATAGGCCTGGCGCCCGTTGGCATAGTCGTGCAGGCCGGCGATCTTCGTCTTCCAAGCGTTGTAATTGGTGGTGGGCCAGCGCTTGCAGTTGCGCCCGACCTCCGAGTCCATCAGTTCGACGAAATGGTCGATGGCGGCGTTGACGCGGTCCTTGTTCCAGATGGACGACATCTGGTATTCCATCCGGTAGACATACAGTTCGCGGAATTCCGGATTCTTCATCAGGCCGCGGATGACATCTGTCTGGTGGAGGCGCATATCCGTCGGCTTATAGTAAATCATAAAGCTGTCCGAATTGGGCCGCGTAATGCCCATATCCACGTCGTAGAGGATCCAGTGCCATTTGTTGTCGAGGTAGGGACTCCGGAAGATGCGTACGTTGCCGGCGTCCGAGTTGCCGATCCAGGTTTCGGCGACGACCCAGTCGACGAAGCTGTTGATGTCGAGCCGGTCCGTGACGTACTGGTAGTATTCCGGCTTGGAGAGGTCGTGGGTGCGGATGTAGCTCAGGAGCGCGCTCCAATCCTTGCCAGAGCCTTCCTCCACGTTGGAATTCCCCATAATGATGTCCATCGAGTCGGTGGGAATGTTGTAATGCCCGGCGACGAAGTGCTTGTTGATTTTCTCGCGGAGGCAGTAGAAGCCGTAGTACTGGCCGTTGATGTAGTAGACGACGGGCCGGGTGGCCATCACGTCAATCAGGCCGTCGGCCAGGTAGCAGGCGAGGTCGTCCTTGATGAGCGTGCCGTAGATATCCTGTCCGCCGGTGCGGACGATGAATCCCTTGTATTCGGAAATATCCCGCGTGGGGAAGAGCTTGTAGTGGAGCTTGGACGGACCGTAGATGCTCTTGAATTTGAATTTCATGCTCTTCTTGGGATAGATGCGGGAGAAGCCGCCGAAGATGGAGGTGCCGCAGTCGATGGAGAAGCCGGCGCCTTCTTTCGGGAGGAAGGATACGTTGCCCCTGCGCCACCATTTCCGCCAGAAATTCGCCTCGGTGTAGGGATAATTGATACCCGGAGTGCCGTCATCCTCAGTGCCGTGCGGCTTGAGGCGGAACGGGCCGTTCGAATAGATGCCCGACCCGACGGAGAACAGGCCGGAAGGCTCGCTCACGAGGCTCACGACATCCAGCTTGTGCCCTTCGTTGATGAGGAAAGTGTACGAACTGACGGGGCTGAGGGAGCCGTTTTCCGACACGGCGACGGCCCGGATGACCGAGGTCTTGGTGAGTTTGAAGGGCTTCTCGTATAGCTTGGCATTCGCCCCGGGGGCAGATCCGTCCATTGTGTAGCGGATGGTCGCGCCTTTGGCGTAGAATTCGACCGTAAGCGTGTCGATGCCGTCATACTGGCCGGAGCCGACGCTGGCCGCGGGAGCCATCCCCGTGCCCTCGTTGGGCTGTCCGGGTGTTAGGACGCCGCTCGTGATGAAGGGCCAGCCCTTGACGGACACCAGCCCCTGTCCCTTGGGCATACTGATCGGGCCGTATTCCAGGATGATCTTGCCGTCGCGGTCCGTCAGATAGACCCAGTCTTCCCCGTTCTTGAGGGAGAAGGGGGCGCAGATCCGTCCGAGGCTGTCCGGCGCCGCCGCGCCCTTGAATTCGTTCGAGCAGAAGACGGCCAGATAGCCGTCCGCGCCAATAGATGAGCCCTCCGGGAAGGTGAAGAGCGCGTAGTCCTCCTTGTCGGAGAGGCCGAAGCCGGAGATGTCG
Source organism: Bacteroidales bacterium (assembly GCA_017557325.1). Lineage (GTDB taxonomy): Bacteria > Bacteroidota > Bacteroidia > Bacteroidales > UBA932 > Cryptobacteroides. The sequence goes on along the minus strand of JAFZAI010000144.1, from coordinate 2,813 downwards.
ACCGCCTCTGAGGCCGTGTTGTGCAGTTCGATGAAGTCGGGATCGCCGGAGCCGAGGATTTCGCTGAAGACAAGGCCGGTCGGATTGGGTCTGCGGAGCGTGGCGCTGTAGGCCTTCCGTCCGGCGTCGTCATTGGGGAAGCCGGGGGTGATCCGTTTCCCGGTGCGGGCGACGATCGTGCCGTCGGCGCCGCGGAAGCGGACGATGGATTTGCGGGCCTTGTCGACGGGGGCGTCGATCAGGTCGACAAGTGCGCCTCGTCCGTCCGTGAGATAAAAGCATTTCGCCGAGGGAAGTGCGGAAATTCCCCCGATCAGCCGGTATTCTCCCGGGGCGAGGTCCGCGTGGTCCATCTTCTGCTTCCGTCCGTCCACGATCAGGCGGAAACCGCTGATGCTGAGGGTGGAATCCGTGGGGTTGCAGATCTCCAGCCAGCCGTCGGCGATCCGGTATTCGGAGATGAAAACCGGCGAATCGGACGCGGGAAGCCAGTCGGGCGTTTCAGGCGTCGACTTGCAGCCTTGCAGGAGGGTCGACAAAGCCATCGTCAGGATGAGGCAGGGGAGCGGCATTTTCATACAGGTAAGGTTATTCTACGAGAATCCGCTGCAGAGTCTGGATCTGCGCGCGAGTGACGTCGTGTTTGAGGATGAGGTAATTCTGGACCTTCTCGGCGAAGGTTTTTCCTTCGAAATTCTTTTTGATATAATCGATGGTGGGGGCGTAATTGTAGGCGCCGAGGGCGCTTCGTGCGTGCCGGGCCGATCCGCCGTGGGCAAGGCTCGTGATCTCATAGTCGCGGGCCAGGTCATTCTCGCTTACGCCGGCCATCGCGGCCAGCAGGAACGACAGCATTCCCGCCCGGTCCGCGCCGGCGGCGCAGTGCAGGTAGACATTCTTCCCCCGGCTCAGGCAGTCCACGACCTGGCCGATGGGTTTGCCGTAAATGTGGCTCGATTTCACCCCGCCGAAGTCGGGAATGTTGAGGTGATAATACTCGACATCGGGCCCCAGCATCGAATTGTTCATGTCGTTGGCCGGGTTGTCGTCATTCAGCAGCAACTCCTTGGCGCTGCGAAGGTCGATTTCGGCCCCGATGTGCATCGTATGGCGGAAGACTTCGATGCCGTCGGGGGTGATGATCGGGCTGCGCTCGCCGCCCCGGATGTGGTCCAGCGCGGCGCCGCGGTACAGCCTTCCGTAGCGGAGCATCCGGCCGTCCTCGGTCCTGAGGCCGCCGAAATCGCGGATGTTGGTGACGTACGGTGCCCGGATCATCCGCCGGCGTCCCTTGACGAAGAACGTCCCTTCCTCAAGGGGAAAACTGTTGCTGAAATTCTTGCCCAGCAGGAGGTAGGCATACGAGCGGCCGGGAATCAGGTTGTAGACGTAGCAGCATCCCGTGGTGGTCGGAACCGTGTACAGGGCGACGGGACCGTCCATCGAGGTCATATCGTAGATCTCCAGCCGGATCTCCTTCCAGAGCGGCGAGCTTTCCCAGCGGAAGACGACCGGCTTGGGCTTGTCGCAGATTCCAGACCGCTCCGGAACGTATTTCGACATATTCGTATAGGAATAGTCGGCCGTGTCGTACTCCGAATCGTCCAGATACTGCGCCAGGACGTCGTTTTCGATGCTCGTGACATCGATGACGCACTGTGCTCCTGCCGCTGCCGGCAGCAGAAGCATCCATAAAAGCAATATGACCCGAATCCGATTCATTTAACTTACAAAGATAATGGAATTTTTTGTATTTTTGCATCCGGACGGCGGGGGGAAACCCGGTGCGAATCCGGGACTGTGCCCGCAACTGTAACTCCTCTGAGGGTGAGTCAGAATACCGGCCGCCGTCAAGTTATGCATCGGATTCGGGGACAAGTCCGGGCGGAAACGTAAAATTCTATTTCATATGAAAAAAGCAGTTCTGCTTTTGCTGTGCGGCGCGCTTGCTCTATGCGCGTGCGACAAAAACGACCCCCCAAAGGGTGTCAAGGAATCTGATCTGAGGGGGGTGACGCTGGACCTCTCCGCTTTCGGCTATGACGGCCCCCGGAAAATTTTTATCCTCAACGAAGGGCAGATGGGCTCGAACAACGCCAGTCTGGATGTCATCCGCTTCTCGGATGCCCAGTACCTCGACGGCGTTTTCAAAAAGGTCAATCCTGCCACCGGCGGCCTCGGGGATGTCGGCAACGACATCGTGATCATCGGTAACGAGGTTTGGATCCTGGTGAACAATTCTGGCATTGTAGAGGTGATTTCCGCCGAGGATGAAAAGGAAATTGCCGCGATCAAGATTCCTACACCCCGCCGGATTGCCTTCGATAACAAGTATGCTTACGTTACATCCTGGGCGGGTGCATACGCGACTTGGGAAAAAGATGATAATGGCAATTCAGTCCTGGTTGACAGCTCCAATCCCAAAGGCTGCGTATACCGCATCAATCTCTCCACCAAGAAGGTGGAAGGCTCCCTCGAGGTGGGCTACCAGCCGGAAGGCGTCGCCATCCTGGACGGCAAACTGTATGTGGCCAATTCCGGCGGCATCTCCTGTCAGCTGCCTCCCAACTATGCATACGACAATACGGTGAGCGTCATCAATACGGGAAACTGGACCCTTGCAGATCCCATCGAGGTGACTGTCAATATGAAAGACGTCTATGTGAACAACGCAACAAAAGAGGTTTATGTCACCTCGCTGGGCAATTATTTTGATGTGCATTCCGGTCTTTATGTCATTCCGCAAACCGGCAATGTCTACTGTGCTTCCCATTATGCGACCGTGTCCGCTCAGAGCTATAACGACATCTATT
>JAFZAI010000143.1 GCA_017557325.1 Bacteroidales bacterium | reverse complement strand
TGGCGGGGGGTGTTGGAATTCTCGGCCCGGAAGGTCGGCCCGAAGGTGTAGATCTCCCCGACAGCCGTGGCGCCGAGCTCGCCTTCGAGTTGGCCGCTCACGGTGAGGGACGTCTTCTTGCCAAAGAAATCTTTACTGAAATCGACCTTGCCGTTATGAACGGGGACCTTGGTGAGGTCGAGGGTCGTCACCTGGAACATATCGCCGGCGCCTTCTGCGTCCGATTCGGTGATGAGCGGGGTGTGCAGATAGACGAAGCCCTTGTCGTTGAAGAATTTGTGGATGGCGAAGGCCATTGCGTGGCGGATGCGGAGGACGGCGCCGAAGGTGTTGGTCCGGAGGCGCATATGCGCGACGCTGCGGAGATATTCGAGCGAAGTGTCCTTCTTCTGGAGCGGGAAGCGCATCGGGTCGCAGGTGCCGAGCACCTTGATGTCCTCCGCCTGGATCTCGACGGCCTGTCCGCTGCCGAGCGACTCGACGAGCTTGCCCCGTACCTCGAGGCTGGCTCCGGTTGTGATATCCTTGATTAGGTCCTCACTGAAGATGTCCATCGAGGCGACGATCTGGATATTGTTGATCGTCGACCCGTCGTTGAGGGCGATGAATTTGACTTGTTTGTTGCCTCTCTTGGTCCTGACCCAGCCTTTGGCGAGGACCTCGGCTCCGGGCTCGGAGGCGAGCAGTTCCTTTACCTTTTTCCTTCTGATAGCTTCCATAGTTAATTCGAGTGTCCGAAATCGTACAAATATAGCGAAAAAAAAGGATGCCTCCAAGAGACATCCTTTAATTAAGCATAGAGCGGATGATGTTATTCCGCGGGTTTCCGGGCGGAATACATAATCTTGAGCGCGGAGCACCGGCGGAGCTCCTGCTTCACATCCGAAACGATACCCATTCTCACGTCCTGATCGACGCGGAGACCGACGGTCATATAAGAGCGGTCAGCCTCTGACATAGCGTCACGTTCTGCGGCGATGAAGTCGCGAATGTCATCGATGGTCTTGAAAGAATCGTTGAGCTGGATACGGGCATCCGTACCGTACATCCCCTGGAGACTCCGGATCGGAGTACCGATGTTGATGTAGGGGGAGAGGTCCTTGCGCTCCAGTTTGGCAACCTCCGTCGCCTGCGGCAACTTTACGATGACTTTGTTCTCCGTCTCGCGGAGCTGGGTCGTCACCATAAAGAAGAACAGGAGCATGAAGACGATATCGGAAAGGGAACCCGAAGAGATTCCGGGAACGTCTTTCTTGTTGTTTGATCCACCAAATTTAGACATAATCTTTTCTCCTGTTACTTTTTCTTGCCTCCGACGTCCTTGGGCTCGGCCTCAGAAATGTTCTGGGGAATCGCCTTCTTGACGATATCCTGCTTGTCTTCATCGAGGAAGTCGAACTTCTTTCCGTAGCGCTGCATCGAGAACTCGTCACGAAGTTCGTTGACGGCTTTGACCAGCTCGTTCTGTACGGAAATGTAGGCCTGGTAGCTTGTACCACGGTCGTTCTGCAGGGAAATCACGCCTTTGGAGACGGGATACATGCCGAGACCTTCAATCTCCTTCATTTCTTTCTCGGGAAGATTGGGGTCATCGGTGGGGTTGGCAATGAATTCTTTGATTTTATCTTTGAGCAGCGAGACATCGAGGGCTTCGTTACCGGCAAACAGTCTGTCCGCCGAGTTGATTCGGACAATGATGATGTTACGACGGTTGACCTTCTGGTCCTGTGCCTTCTGTTCCTTGTCAGGAATAGGGGGCAGACGACGGTGCAGACCTGCCTGATCGCCCATGGTGGTGGTCATCAGGAAGTAGCACAGCAGGAGGAACGCGATGTCCGCCGTCGAACTTGAATTGATTCCCGGTGTTTTTTTCTTGCCCATAGTCTATGCTTTTTTACCACGGAGTGCCATAATCACCTCACCCACGATGATCGACAGGACGGCGGCGCCACCCAGGATGTAAGTGAGGTTGAGGACGGTATCGGTGAGTTTGAGCGTCTTCTGCGAAGGCAGGTCGGCGCCGGTGTAGCCCTGTGCAGGCGCACCTTTGGCGAGGAGCCAGGCCAGGCCGCAGAGGACTGCGGCACCTGCGACGGCGTAGACAATCGTGAGGAGCCTCTTGGGGTTGGTGGTGGCTGTAATGTACAGTCCCACAACCACGATTGCCGCAATCGCCAGGCCAAGCATCCCGTATGCCCAGTAGAGCAGCGCATTGACCGAGCCCTCACTGAACTTGCCGATGAAAGCGGCATAGCACAGGAGGCCGACGGACAAGGCGAGCAGCACCCACAGGCATATCATAAACAGCTTAGCGTAAAACTTTTTCTCCATTGCAGGTATGGCTTTACAGGGTTACTTTTTCTCGTAGTATTTGGTGATGGTGTCCACGAAGCGGATCGAGGAGTCTTCCATATCGATGGTGAGAGAGTCGATCTTGGCGAGGATGTAGTTGTAGAACACCTGGAGAATCATAGCGACGATGAGACCGCCGACGGTGGTGATAAGGGCGATCTTCATACCTCCGGCAACGACGTTCGGGGAAATGTCACCGGCAGCCTGGATGGCGTCGAAGGCCTTGATCATACCGATAACGGTTCCAAGGAATCCCAGGGACGGGGCCAGGGCGATGAACAGGGAGATCCAGCTGAGGCCGCTCTCCATCAGGCTCATCTGCACGCCGCCGTAGGAAATGATGGTCTTCTCGATCACGTCCACGCCCTGATCGGCACGGAGCAGACCCTGATAGAAGATGCTGGCGACGGGGCCACGGGTGTCACGGCAAACTTCCTTTGCCTTCTCGATTCCGCCTTCTGCAAGGGCATCCTCAACGCTCTGAAGGAGCTTCTGGGTGTTGGTCTTGGAGAATGCCAGATAGAGGATACGCTCGATGGCGAGCGCGAGACCGAGGATGAGACAGATGATAACCAGGGACATAAAGCCGGCACCACCCTCGATGAACTTGGTCTTGAGGGCCTGGTGAAGCGGAACGTCCTGGTCGCCGCCGAAGAGATCTTCAGGGGCTGCGGGAGCCTCGGCGACGGTGCTGTCAGCGGCTACGGTTTCCTCCTGGGGAGCTTCCGCATCCTGTGCGAACGCATAATTTGCAGTGAAGACGAGAGCGCCTGCTACTGCCAAAAACGCAAAAAACTTTTTCATAATCGTTTTTGAGTGTGTTTAATGAATAAAATTTATAGTTTGTTTAAAATTTCCAAATCCTTGGCAAGATAGCAATAATTTTTCAATTCTCAAACCTTATTTGCTGATTTCTCCACGTAGATTTTCTTCCAGGAGTTTTTTCGCCTCCTCTTTGGCGGGCGCAAGTGTCAGTATATAAAAGAGTTTGGCGAGCATCGCCTCCGTTGTGGAGTCGTAGCCGGAGACAACGCCCGCTTCCTTGAGCACCTTGCCGGTGGAGTATAAATCCATATCGACGCTGCCCGACAGACACTGCGTCACGTTGACAATGAGTTTTCCCATCCGGTCGGCTTCCCGCACCAGGTCGGGGAACCATCCCGTCGCGGGAGCATTGCCGGAGCCGTAGGTCTCCAGGATGACGGCGCGGATTTCCGGGCTCAGGAGGAAGTAGCGGGCCACCTCCGGCGTGAGGCCGGGATGGAGCTTGAGGATGGAAACCCGCGTGTCGAGGTCGCGGTGGACGATCAGGCCGGCGTTCCCGGGGGCGGGATGCCGGATGATGCCGCGGTTGTACCGGATGTTGATGCCGGCTTCCGCCAGGGGAGGGCAGTTGGGCGAGGTGAATGCGCTGAAGTTCTCCGAACTGATCTTGGTCGCCCGGCAGCCCCGGAGCAGGGTGTAGTCGAAGAAAATGCACACTTCCGGCACCAGCGGCTTCCCGTCTGCGTCCACGGCGGAGGCGATCTCTACGGCCGAGATGAGATTTTCCCGGCCGTCGGTGCGGAGCGCGCCGATCGGAAGCTGGCTCCCGGTGAAGACGACGGGCTTCTCCAGATTCTCCAGCATAAAGCTGACCGCCGAGGCGGAATAGGCCATCGTGTCGGTCCCGTGCAGGATGACGAAGCCGTCATACTGGTCGTATTTCCGCCCGATCAGTCCGGCGATTTCCTGCCACAGGGAGGGCTGCACGTCGGAGGAATCGATGAGCGGGCTGAAGGTGTAGCTGTCGATCCGGAGGGCGAATTTGTGCAGTTCGGGCACTTCGCTCAGGATGTGCTCGAAATCGAAGGGCTTGAGCGTCCCGTCGACGGGGTCCTGCTTCATACCGATGGTCCCTCCCGTATATACAAGGAGGATGGAGGCTTTTTTGCGTGTCATAGGCCGAACAGTCTGCGTGCGCCCAGGGTGGTTTCCCGGGCAACGGTGTCTGTATCAATGTTTTTGCTCCGGGCAATTTTTTCTGCGATATACGGCAGGAACGCGCTTTCGTTGCGTTCGCCGCGATGGGGGACCGGTGCCAGGTAGGGGCAGTCGGTCTCGAGGAGAATGTGTTCGAGGGGAATCCGTGCCACGGTTTCGGCAAGGCGGGAATTCTTGAAGGTGACGACCCCGCCGATCCCGACGGAGAAATCGCCGCACCGCCGTGCCCGCTCATAGATCTCGTAGCTGCCGGAAAAGCAGTGCAGGCATCCCCGTAGGTGAAGGTGACGGCAGTCTTCGAGGATGCGGAAAAGGTCGTCCCACGCATCCCGGAGGTGGATGTCGACCGGCAGATTGTGCTCTGCGGCAATCTCCAGCTGCACGCGCAGGGCTTCCTTCTGCTGCTCCTTGAACTCTGTCCCTTCGTGGTAGTCAAGGCCGATCTCTCCGATGGCGACGATGCTTTCATCGAGCCGGGATACCCAGGCGTCGATTTCCTCCCGCCAATCCTCTCTCACGCTGCCCGGATACAACCCGAGCATCTGCCGAAGCACCCCTGGGAACTGCTCCGCAAGCGCGAACATCCGGTCTCTCTCCCGGCTGTCCACATCCGCCTGCAGCATCATCTCCACGCCGGCATCCAGCGCTCTCTGCACCGCCGCCGCCCCGTCCTCTCCGAACCACTCGTCGTAATAATGAGTATGTGTATCAATAAACATTACGCAAAAATAACCAAATTTATATTTCTTCGCAATCCACCTTTGCTAAACTCATCTCTTTTTTCACCCTTTTCCCGGGTTATTTTTGTGAACGCGACCCCTCAGTCTGCAATGCAGACAGCTCCCCCGGGGAGCATTCACCCCCACCGCCCCCTCGCCGGGGGCCCGTCGGCCTGACGGCCTCCATAATGGATTTGGTGCCAGTCATCGAGTATTGATATAGTACCTTTGTAAGATGTCAGAATTGACGAAGCCGTCAGTCTGGAGGCGGGTGAGGGCGGCGATGATGCGGGGGTAGGGGAGGTTGAGGTCGAGGCAGAGGTCGTCCGGGGTGATGCCGCGTTGGCATCGGATGTGTTCGAAGATCGTGTATTCCAGGGAATCTGTCCCGTAGGACCGGCCCGCGAGCGTACTGAGAGGGATTTTGCCGCGGGAGGAGAGGAGGCCGAGCCCCAGATCTTCCACGAGGCTTTCCGGATCGGTGATGAGTTGCGCCTTACTTCGGCGGATGAGGATGTTGCATCCCGCTGAGGTGGAATCCTCGATCCGGCCGGGGAGGGCAAAGGTGTCGCGGCCGTAGTCGACGGCAAAATCCATCGTGATGAGGCCGCCGCCCTTGCTTTTGGACTCAATGAGGATAACGGCATCCGCGAGCCCTGCGATGATGCGGTTGCGGCGGATGAAATTGCTCGCCATCGCCGTCGTCCCCGGCGGATAATCCGATACGAGGGCACAACCCGCTGTCGATACGAGACGCATCGCAATGTCGCGATGACGGGAGGGATAGATGCAGTCGGGCCCGACGGGCATCACGGCGATGGTCGGGAGCCCGACCTCCAGGGCCTCGGTCTGCGCGATGATGTCGGTGCCGATGGCGAAGCCGCTTACGATCACGGGCTTGTCGGCCGTCCGGGCCAGGGCGCGGACGATTTCCCGGCACCAGTGGGCGCCGTAGGAGGAGATGTCCCGCGTGCCGACGATGGCAATGGCCCGCCGGTAGCCGAAAATCTCGCGGGGTGAAGAGATGCCGCTGTAGTAGAGTCCGATCGGGTGGTCCGGCGTCTCTGCCAGAAGAGCCGGGTAATCCTCATCCAGGCAACTCAGGAGCCGGTGTCCGCGGGCGTA
>JAFZAI010000142.1 GCA_017557325.1 Bacteroidales bacterium | reverse complement strand
GCATGACCTCAGGCAAGGCGACGACCACTCGACAACAAAGGACAGCGGTCTTATCTTGATTTATAGAGGAAAGTTAGCGCAATTTATCCGGCCGCACAACCTTTCCGTGAGCGAATTACCAGCAGCAGTGCTCACCGGGCGGCAAATTGTAATATTTGTAACAAAGATTGCTTTTTCGTTATAATTGGTTAAATTTGTGGGCTTTTTTGTTAAAGAATTGAGGAGAATCGCCTTATATCTGGTCCGCTGGATCGTACGGTACCGCGTCGCACTTTTTATCGCGACGATGGCGGTCGCCGTATGGAGCGCATTCCTGATTCCGCAAATTAACATCAACACGGATATGTCCCGCTACCTGCCGGAATCCTACGAGATGAAGCAGGGAATGGATATTCTGGATGCGGAATTCCCGCACCTGAAGGAGCAGGGGCAGGAATTCACCACCGCCTTCTCCCAAGGGGAGGAAACACTCCCTAAAGGGCTTGGAAAGACGATGATCATCGGTGTCGTACTGGTGTTCGTCATCCTGCTCATAATGAGCACATCTGTCCTGGAAGTGGTCCTATTCCTCATCACCATCGGCGTCGCCGTCCTCATTAATTTCGGGACCAATGCCTTCCTAGACAGCGTCTCCCTGACGACCAACACCATTGCGCCCGTCCTGCAGATGGTCCTTTCGATGGACTACTGCATCATCCTGATGAACCGCTACCGGGACGAGCGAACCCGGGGGAAGACGCAGGTGGAGGCGATGAATCTCGCCGTCGGCGGATCGGCGGCCACCATCCTCAGCAGCGCGTTTACGACCATCGTGAGTCTGTTGATGCTCTGCTTCATCAAGCTCAAGATCGGTGCCGACCTCGGCGTCGTCCTCGCCCAGGGCGTGGCGATTTCCCTGGTCTGCAACTTCACCCTCCTCCCGGCCCTGATTATCTGGTGCAGCAAAGCCATTGAGACCAGCCGGAAGAAGGTTCCGGTCCTTCCGGCAGCGCCGATGGCCCGGTTCCAATACCGCTTCCGGATTCCGATTTCCATCCTCTTCCTGGTCGCGGCCGTGTCGTTTACGCTCCTGCAACTCAAGACCCCCCTGTTCTTCGCACCGCCCAAGTGGGAAGATGACAGTGATTCCACGACCGTGGTCAACAAGTACAATCCCCTGCTTCTCATCTACGACAATTCCGATACAGATGCCATCACTGGGTTGCTGGATACGATTGCAACGGATTCGAAGGTGGTAGATTGCTACAGCTACCCCACGCTGGCCGATAAGCCCCGCACCCCCGAAGAGATGACAACCCTCTTCCGCACCCACGCCGGGAATGACGTCCCTGCTATGGCAGAGGACCTCCTGAAGTTGGTGTACTATGCCCATGCCCATCCGGAGAGGGGAGAGAAATTCAGTCTGAACGATTTGAAAAAATCGTCGGAAACGCTCCGCCAGAGCGGTCTGCTGCCGCCGGACCGGGATATGGATTTCGAGGGAATGGTCCAGAAGGCCATCCTTAAGGCCACGGCGCCCACCAAGCCCAAAGCTTCGACCGGTGCGGCCACCGGTGGTTCGACAAGCTCACCAACCGGCGGACAGGAGAGCAGCTCCGGCACGATTGTATCGCCCGCTGACAGCACCGGAGGTTCTACAAACGCATCATCCGGCACGATTGTATCACCCGCTGACAGCACCGGAGGTTCGGCAGGCTCACCAACCGGCGGGCAGGACAGCGGTTCCGGCAACACGAGTGTAACCCCTTCCTCCCGGCCCACCTACGAGCAGATCACCACGCCGATGACAGCGGGTGAACTGGCTGAGTTCCTCGGGACCAATCCCCAGCAGGTATCGCTCCTGTTCCGGATGGCCGGAAAGAAGGGCGGCAAGATGAGCCCCAATGAGTTTATCCGCTATGTCCGGAAGAACATCCTGGGCAAGAAAGCCTACGCGGCATTCCTCCCCAAGGGAACGAACGAGCAAATGGCCCAGGCCGAGGCGCTCTATGACGAGATCCTCGCGGCCGGGCCGACGCCTTCTGACACGCCGGGGGCGGAAGGAGATCCTCTCGGCCCTGCCGGGCCTCGGGATGACAGCAGTATGGATGGGCAACAGGATGACAATGCTACGGTCGGGCAACAGGAAGGCAATACCACGGTTGAGCAACAGGATGATAATGGTTCGACAGGCTCCGGGGCTTCTGTCAATCCGAGCGGAGCGAAGGAATCTACTGCCGCGCCGACGAAGAAGACCACCAAGGAAGTGGCGTCGCCGATCGACAAGCTGCTCGATATGTATATGAGCGGCAAGAAGTATTCTGCCGACGTGATTGCACGGAGGCTCAGACGGGTTGGGGTGCCCGTGTCGAATCAGGAAATGGACCTGTTCTTCCTCTATACGGCCGCATCCCAGAGCGAGGAACCTACGGAGAAACTCTCCCCCGTTCATCTGCTGACCTATCTGGCGGACACGCTGTTTACTTCTCCTGCCCTCGCCGGGCTTGCACCGGAAGGGACCCGCGACATTATCACGCACGCCCGCGATTCACTCCTTAACGGCGTGAGTGTCCTTCAGGGAGAAAAACATTCGGCGGCAGCCGTCCTCACCACGTATGAAGTCGAGTCCGAGGACTCCTTTGCCTTCATCGAGCGTATTCAGAGCCTGACCGACGAAAAACTCTCCACGGATGCCTACTGGGTGGGTGAATCCGAAATGTACAAGGAGATCAAGGACGGCTTCCCGCAGGAACTGCTTCTGCTGACGCTACTGACCGTGCTGTCGATTTTCATCATCGTCGCCCTCAATTTCCGGTCGGTCCTGGTCCCGATTCCGCTGATTATGACCGTGCTTTCGGGCGTTTACATCAACGTATGGGCCAGCGGGCTCGGCGGGCAGAGTATGTATTACCTGGCCTACCTGATCGTCCAGGGGATCCTGATGGGCGCGACCATCGACTATTCGATTCTCTTTACTTCCTATTACCTGGGCAACCGCCAGAACATCGGTCCGCTCGCTGCCCTTGAGGCCGCCTACAAGGGCTCGTCCCACTCCATCCTGACCTCCGGCAGCATTCTCGCGGTCGTACCCCTCGCGATGTCGTTCACGATGCCGGACGTGATCGTCGCCTCGATTCTGAAGAGTCTCTCGATCGGCGCCTTCGCCGTCCTCTTCTTCATCATCTTCCTCCTTCCCGGCGTCCTCGCCCTCCTGGACGTGATCCTCAAGCCCCGGAAGAAGTTCCAGAAATAGCATCATCGGGTGTCACCATCGTCCCATAAACTGGCAGGTTGGTGACATTATCACCCGGTTTTTGTCACTAACGTCCCAAATTTTGGCAGGTTGGTGACACTTGGCAATCAAACAGCCGGCTCGGAGGAGTCGGCTGTTTTCAGGTTAGATTCCGGATCAAGTCCGGAATGACGTGGCAGGGGCCGGAATGATATGGCCGGGGCCAGAATGATATGGCCGGGGCCGGAATGACGTTGCTACATCATACCGCCAGCGGGCATTGCGGGAGCGGCGGGCTCCTTCTCGGGAATGTCAACGATGCCGCATTCCGTGGTGAGGAACATACCGGCGACGGAGGCGGCGTTCTCCAGGGCCACGCGGGCGACCTTCGTCGGGTCGATCACGCCGGCCTCGTAGAGGTTGACGAACTCATCGGTGCGGGCGTTGTAGCCATAGTCAGCCTTACCTTCGCGGATCTTGTTGACGATGACGCTGGCCTCGACGCCGGCGTTGGCGGCAATCTGGCGGAGCGGCTCCTCGATGGCCTTGGCCACGATGTGGATGCCGGTGGTCTCGTCCTCGTTCTCACCCTTGAGGTCCTTCAGGGCCTCGGCGGCACGGATGTAGGCGACACCGCCACCGGGCAGATAGCCCTCTTCGACAGCGGCGCGGGTCGCGTTGAGGGCATCCTCCACGCGGTCCTTCTTCTCTTTCATCTCGACCTCGGTCGTCGCGCCCACATAGAGGACGGCGACACCGCCGGCGAGCTTGCCGAGACGCTCCTGG
>JAFZAI010000141.1 GCA_017557325.1 Bacteroidales bacterium | reverse complement strand
GCCATCGTCGGGGAAACGGGTATCGGCAAGAGCACCCTCGTGCGGTTGATGCTCTCGGTCCTACGGCCGACGAAGGGAAGCATTGAAATCTACGGGGAAGGGGAGTCTTACGAGGCCTCTCCGATGACTCGCTGCAATATCGTCTACGTTCCGCAGGGCAATACGCTCCTTAGCGGCACCATTCGGGATAACCTTCGCCTCGGAGACCCTGAGGCGACCGAGGACCGGATGTGGTGGGCCCTGGAGACCGCTGAGGCTCGATTCGTGGCCGACCTTCCGGACGGCTTGGATACCATTTGCGGCGAGAAGGGTGCCGGGCTCAGTGAGGGCCAGGCGCAGCGCATCGCCATTGCGCGCGGCCTGCTTCGTCCCGGCAGCATTCTGCTGATGGACGAATTCTCCTCCTCGCTCGATCCCGAGACGGAAGCCCGCCTGGTGGCGAATCTGGGGCACGCGGCCTCCGGCAAGACGATCGTTTTCATTACCCACCGCGAGGGGGTCGTGGCCAGCTGCGACCGCGTCCTTAATCTGGAGGAACTGCGATGAAAAGGACCGATCAGCAATTCTTCTCGCTCCTGAGAGCCGGGCTGTGGGGAACGCCTCCGGACGCGGCTCTCTTCGACGGTCCCGTCGACTGGGAGGCGATCTATGAGACGGCGAACCGGCAGACGCTACTGGGTTTTGTCGGCGACGGCATCGCCTTGCAGGTCGCTCATTCCGGTATCCCTGAAGCGGACAAGGCGCCTGTGGACATTCGGAAAAAATTCCTCGTCCAGGTCGTCAAGGCCGAGCGGCGCAATGAGAAGCTCAACCAGTTCATCGTCCGCTTCAACCGCATTTTTTCCGAAGCGGGCATTGTTCCCGTCATCGTCAAGGGGCAGGGCGTCGCGCTTGCCTACAGGCAGCCGATGCACCGCCAGAGCGGGGATATCGACTATCTGCTCACCCCGGAGGATTATACGAAAGCCAAGGAGATTCTGACCCCGCTTGCCAGCGAGGTCGAAGCGGAGGGAACGGATCGCCTCCACTTCAATTGCACGGTAGAAGGTATCACGGTCGAGTTGCACGGAACCGAAGACAGGATTCATCATACCCGCGGCCCGGAGAGGAAATTTGACGATTTTACGACCCGGCATTATGCGGCGCCGATGCGGTACTGGGACCTGGACGGGGAGAAGATTCCCCTGATGGACCATCATTTCAGCGTCATCTACATCCTCGAGCATTTTCATCATCATATGATGACGAGCGGCGTGGGACTTCGTCAGATCTGCGATTGGATTATGTATATTTCCGAATATCGGGATGCGCTGGATGAGGCTGCCCTGGAGGCGGATCTGAAGGATCTTTCGCTGCTCAGGCCGTGGAAGGTGTATGCCGCCCTGGCTGTATCCTGTCTGGGAATGCCGGCCGAGCGAATGCCACTTTACGACCCGTCATTCGCCCGGTATAACAGCCGCGTGTGGCGAATCATCGCCAAAACCGGGAATTTCGGAAAATACGAGCGGAAGCGTCCGCCGATGTCCGTTCCCCGGCTGCTGCGCAAGATAAAATCCTTCGCCTATATTCTGAAGCAGACAGCGCGGTTGCTGCCGATCTTCCCGTCCGAGAGCCTCCGTACGCTTCTGCGCCGGATCAAGACGGGTTTCCAACACATCAACGAATTTTAGTGCCTCTCCCCGTGGAGCGCCTTGTAGGCCTCGCGGTGCCGGTAGATGTCGATGGCCGTGTAGATGGCCTGCATCATCGAGTGCGGGTCGGCTTCGCCGCGTCCGGCCATTTCGTAGGCCGTGCCGTGGTCGGGTGAGGTGCGGACGATCGGGAGACCGGCTGTGTAATTGACCCCACGCTCAAAGGCGAGGGCTTTGAACGGGGCAAGTCCCTGGTCGTGATACATCGCGAGGGTCGCGTCGAAGCGGGCGTGATTGCCGAGCCCGAAAAATCCGTCGGGGGAATAGGGACCGAAGGCCTGGATGCCCTCGGCCATCGCGGCCTGGACGGCCGGAAGAATGATGTTCTGCTCTTCGTCGCCCAGAAGGCCGCCGTCGCCGCAGTGCGGGTTGAGGCCAAGTACTGCGATGCGGGGCTCGTCGACGCCGAAGTCTTCGCGCAGCGAACGGTCCATCATCCGGAGTTTCGCCAGGATTTTTTCCTGGGTGAGGCTGGAGGCGACGTCCTTGAGGGGAATATGTGCGGTGACGACACCCACCTTGAGAATGTCGCTGACCATCAGCATCGTGACTTCATTGACGCCGAAGATGTTTTCGAGGTATTCGGTGTGGCCGTTGTAGCCGAAGCCTTCGCGGACCATTGCGCGCTTGTTGATGGGGGCGGTGACGAGGACGTCGATGTAGCCGTTCTTGATGTCCTGGACCGCGCATTCGAGCGAGCGGATGGCGGATTTGGCTGACTCGGGCGTGGACTGGCCGGGCTCGACGAAGACGTTGTCGCTGAGGCAGTTGACGATGTTGATCCGCTTGGGATGGGCGTCCCGGGCGGAGTTGATGACGTAGGTGTCCATCTGGTCGATATCGGGAATCTGCTTGCGGTAGAAGCCGAAGATTTTCGATGATCCGTAGATGACCGGCGTGAAGGATTCCAGAATCCTGGCGTCTGCGAGGGACTTGATGATGACTTCGTATCCGATACCGTTTCCGTCGCCCTGGGTGATGCCGACGATAAGTTTCTTGTTGCTCATATTTTAGATCCTTGCTGGAAAATTAGTTATGTCCTTTCTTCCATCCTCGGCCTGAAGGCCTCGTCCCTCCCACTCCGTGGGTCCCTCCCGCTACTTGCGCGGGTGCAAATGATTGCAGAAAGGACATAACGTAATTTTCTGATATTTACATATATACAAATTTCTTTATAATAAATTTTCCTCCGCGATATAGCCCGTATCTTCGTGGAGATCGGGGGAGTGGTAGGCGGCGACGGCGAGGGCGTCGCAGCGCTCGTTTTCGGGATGGCCGGCGTGGCCTTTGATCCAGTGGAAACGGACGTTGTGACGATGGTAGACTTCGTTGAAGCGGAGCCAGAGGTCGACGTTTTTCTTTTTGGCGAATCCGGTCCGGATCCATTTGTCGAGCCAGCCCTCGGTGAGCGCCTTCACGACGTAGGAGGAGTCGCTGTAGACTTCCACCGTCGCGCCCTCCCATTTGATGGCCTCGAGGCCGGTGATGACGGCGAGGAGTTCCATCCGGTTGTTGGTGGTGAGGGCGAAGCCTTCGCTGAATTCTTTCTCATACGAGCCGCACCGGAGCACGACGCCGAAACCTCCCGGTCCGGGATTGCCGCTGGCGGCTCCGTCGGTGAAGAGGAAAATCGGTGGCTTGGGTGTGGGCATTTGTCTTAATTTTTGGCAAAAATACAAAAAATTCTTATCTTTGCTTGATTATTCACAAGATTATAAAGAACAGTGATGAAAAAATACTTCGGAATGATTTCTGTCGCGGCGCTCGTGCTGCTCGCGGCAGCGTGCAACCCCAAGACGTACAAGCAGATCAACTACCTTCAGGACATCCAGAACGATACGCTGATGACCATGGGCATCAACCAGGGTATTGTCATTCAGCCTCAGGACCAGCTCTCCATCGTCGTTTCGAGCCGCACCCCTGAGCTTGCCCTGCAGTTCAACCTTCCGGTCGCCAGCTACCAGGCCGGTTCGGAAGTGGTCTCCGGAGGCGGTATGAACCAGCGCCTGATGGGCTACGTCGTCAGCAATACGGGTGAGCTCAATTTCCCCGTTCTCGGCACCATCCACGTGGCCGGAATGACCCGCTGGCAGCTTCAGGATATGATTCGCGACAAGATTGTCGCCGGCGGCTACATCAAGGATCCGATCGTTACCGTCGAGTTTATGAACTTCAAGATCTCGGTCCTCGGTGAGGTCACCAGTCCGGGTTCCTATACCATCTCGGGTGACAAGATCACCATCTTCCAGGCCCTCGCCCTCGCCCGCGACCTGACCATCTACGGCCAGCGCGACAAGGTCGAAGTCATCCGTGAGCAGAACGGCCAGCGCAAGGTCTACGTTCTCGACCTGCGCGACAGCGAGATCTTCAATTCCCCGGGCTACTACCTCCAGCAGAACGACGTCGTCTATGTCGTGCCCAACAGCGTCCGTGCCGGTCAGTCCACCATCAACGAGAACTACCTCAAGAGCGCCAATTTCTGGATGTCGATCGCTTCGGTCGGCGTTACGGTCGCCAGTTTCGTCGTGACGATGGTCAATCTCGGAATCAGGAACTCCAGGTCCAATACTGATTAAGCAGAAAGATAATACAAACTGTTATGGCAGAAAACAATACCAACCTTAATTCGAATGCGTGGGGCGGGCAGCGCCACACGGAAGACGAGCAGTCCATTCAGCTGGCCGACCTGTGGGCCATGATATGGAACCACAAGTGGTGGTACATCTTCTCCCTCCTGCTCTGTCTGATCGTAGCCGGATACCGACTCTACAAGACCCCCAAGCTCTATAGCCGCAGCGAAAAAGTCATCATCGACGAGGACAGCCAGGCTTCCGCCATGCGTAACCTTACCGCATTCGCCGGCAATTACCGCGGCTATTACAGCGGTACCAACGTCGACAACGAGATGGAGGCCTTCGGCTCCCCGGACCTGATGCAGCGCGTCGTGGAGCGTCTTGGCCTGGAGACATCCTATACCGAGAAGCAGTTCCTCCGCACCCGGGAGCTCTACAAGAGCACTCCGTTTGAGGTGAAGCGCCTTGGCGACAATGTCGCCTCCTCTTTCTCCTTCTCCGTCAACCGTACCGGCGACAGCACCTTCGTCCTGAAGAATTTCAAGGTGGCCGGGAAGGAAGTGGAAGAGACCGAACTGCAAGGAGCTTTCAACGATTCGCTCGTCACCCCGGCCGGCGCCCTGTGCTTCGTTCCGACGATTCACCTGGACGGCTGGACCCGGGAAGTTGTCGTCTCTTACCTCAATTCCCGGGCCCGTGGTAAGGGCTATGCCGGCAGACTCGGCACCTCTGTCTCCAGTAAGCAGTCCTCGGTTGTCGTTCTCACCATCACGGATCAGTTCCCCGCCCGCGCGGAGGCCATCCTGAGCACGCTCCTGGACGTCTATAACGAGGATTGGGTGTCATCCAAGACCCTTTATGCCCGCAACACGTCCGAATTTATCAACGAGCGTCTCCTCGTCATCGAGAAAGAGCTCGGCGGCATCGAATCCAACCTCCGCGACTACAAGGAGGCCCATAAGATCACCAACATCCAGCAGGTTTCCACGGCCTATCTGCAGCAGAGCGGCGAATATTCCAGCAAGAATTTCGAGATCAACAACCAGATCTCCGTCGCCAAATATATCAAGGAATATCTCAACGATCCGGCTCACGCCCGCGACCTTATTCCCGCCAACGTCGGCTTGCAGAATACCAACGTCGCCGCCCAGATCAGCGAATACAACGCCACGCTCCTCAAGCGTGACGCCCTCCTCAAGGAGAGTTCCGAGAACAACCCGCTGATCCAGGACCTCAACACCACGCTGGACGCCCTCAAGATCGCCGTCGGCCGTTCGATCGACAACCTGATCTCCACCCTCCAGCTCCAGCTCGACAAGATCAACACCCAGGAGCGCAACATTATGTCGCGTATCGCCTCGACGACCGGACAGGAGCTTGAGCTCCTCTCCATCGAGCGTCAGCAGAAAGTGAAGGAGCAGCTCTACGTCTTCCTCCTCCAGAAACGCGAGGAGAATGAGCTCCAGAGCCTCCTTACCGTGGGCAATACCCGCCTGATCCAGTCTCCGACCGGTGGCGGCGGCCCCGTCTCGCCCAACAAGATGATGATTCTTCTGATTGCGGTCGTCCTCGGCCTCGGCGTTCCGTTCGCCATCTTCTATCTCCTGAAGATTCTCGACACGTCCGTCAAGAGCCGCAACGACCTCAACAAGATCTCCATCCCGTTCCTGGCGGAGATTCCGCAGGTCGGCCTCTCGAAAAACTACTTCAAGAAACTCCGGGCCGACCGCTTCGACGCGGCCAACACCCGCATTCTCGTCCAGAGCGGCAAGCGCGATATGGTCAACGAGGCCTTCCGCGTCCTGCGTACCAACCTCGACCT
>JAFZAI010000140.1 GCA_017557325.1 Bacteroidales bacterium | reverse complement strand
GTGATGTCCGGTACCCTCAACGAGGGCGCCGACCTGGTGAACCCTGAGACCGGCAACGGTGAACGCCTCAGCGCCATCTATGCCGTCGCGGGCGCCAAGAAGGAGAAAGTGTCCCAGCTCAGCGCCGGCGACATCGGCTGCGCGATGAAGCTCAAGGCCGGCAAGACCGACGTCACCCTCGCCCAGAGCGGTGTCGACGCCATCAAGCATATGGTCTTCCCGGATGCCAAGTATCGCTGCGCCGTCAAGGCCGTCGACAAGAACGACGAGGCCAAGGTGGGCGACGCCCTCAACAAGATCGCAGCCCAGGATCCGACCATCAATGTCGAGTACTCCAAAGAGCTCCGCCAGACCATCCTCAGCGGTATGGGTGAGCAGCACATCAACTACGTGAAGTGGAGAGTCAACAACGAGTTCAAGCAGAACATCGAACTCTTCGCACCCAAGGTCCCTTACCGTGAGACCATCACCAAGGTATCCTGGGCCACCTATCGCCACAAGAAGCAGACCGGCGGCGCCGGCCAGTTCGGCGAGGTGTCGATGCTCATCTGCCCCTACGTGGAAGGCGAACCGGCCCCCAACAAATTCAAAATCGACGGCAAGGACACCGAGTTCAAGATCAAGAACCAGCAGTCCTTCGACCTCGAATGGGGTGGCAAGCTTGAGTACATCAACTGCGTGGTCGGCGGCGCCATCGACGAAGGCTTTATGCCGGCGATCCTCAAGGGTATCAACGACAAGATGACCGAGGGCCCTCTCACCGGTTCCTATGCCCGTGACATCCGCGTTTATGTCTATGACGGCAAGATGCACCCCGTGGATTCCAAGGAAATCGCCTTCATCCTCGCAGGCCGCAACGCCTTCAAGGAGGCCTTCCGCAATGCCGGCCCGAAGATCCTCGAGCCCATCTACAACGTCGACATCTTCACTCCGAACGACTATGTGGGTCCTTGTATGAGCGACCTCAACACCCGTCGCGGTATGATTATGAACCAGGATACCGAAAAGGGTCTCACCGTGCTGCACGCCCGCGTGCCGCTCGCCGAGCTCTATCGCTACTCCACCGTCCTGAGCTCGCTCACCGGCGGTAGCGCCACCTTCCAGATGCGCTTCGCGGAGTACGTCCAGGTTCCTGCCGACGTGCAGACCAAGCTCCTCGCGGAGTACGCCGCCCAGGAGGAGGAAGAGGACTAAGTCCCAACCCTCTCCGAAACAAGGAGGCTTCCGTACAAATCACTGGATTTTGTACGGAAGCCTTTCTTTTTGCCGAAGATGCTCTAGTCGAGCATATGCCCGTCGTCGGGATCGAGGTGATGCCAGGAGCCGTCTTCCAGCTGGATGTACATGCTGGGATGGTTTAGGAATTCAAAGTCTTTCACGTCGTTGTACAGACGTTCTCCTTCCAGATTGAAGACAGAGTAAGCCTTTTTGTCCTTTTCGCGGAAAACACCAAGGATGAGGGCGTGGTGCGGTACAAACTTGAAAAAGCCATAGCGGGCTTCCCACTTGTATGCCCTTTCCAGAGAATTGCCGGATTCTATGATGGGAACCAGCTGGTCATTTTCAATTTTGAACACTCCGCACTCTCCGTTGCAGAACCAGGCCCGATTGGGATACTCTACTTGTTTTTTCCAGCAGAAAGCCCAGTCAATATTGACAAGTCCCTGAGCCTCGGCGGGATATTCGTCCCCCTCTATGAATTCCACGGACGTGTTGGGCAGGAAGAACAAGGCCCCTCCCTTTTTGTCAATCTTTGGGGAGGTAACCCACACTTTGGTTTCGTTGTTCCAGATGGCCGAAACGGGTGAGTCGCTGGTCCATTTTCCTTTGCCGAGTTTAATCTCGTAAGGGCCATACTTTTTCCCCAAGTTCTTGTTTTCCCGTTGAGCATTCAGGGAAACGGGCACAAACAGGAGCGCCGAGAGCGCCATAAAAATAGCGAAACGTTTCATAATCAATACAAATCTGAATATTTGACAATGGGGCCGGTATAACCCGCCAGGCCCGGATTCTTGTAATGGTAAGTCTTGCCGGAAGGAAGTTTGATGTCCATTTCGGCAATCTGTGCAAAGTGCTGATAAATAAAGAAGGTGGCCGTTTGCACCATATCTTTGGTGCGAACGCCCGAGAGCGCCTGACGGAAGGCAGGTCCGTCCGCCATCGGAACGCTCAGATAATAGATAGGAATGGCTGACAGATTGCTGGAGAAGGGGAAAGCGCCTTTATCGGCGTCGTAAGTATGCCAGGTGATGTCAATGGATCCATAGGTCTTGACCGTGTAGCGAATCATGTTGGTTAGGAAAACGGAGGGATAACCTTCCATCTTCTTGTCGGCGTAGGCCTCATTAGCAGCCGGATCGGCCTTCCGGGCCTGGAACTGCGCCTCTGTCTCGAATTCATCCTTCGTGTTCAAGTAATCGTGTCGCCAATTCCGGGCGGCCATATAGTAGTCGGTCCATTGCAGCGACTTCCCAAGATAGGTCATCACCTTGTCCTTCTCCAGGATGAGCGGTTCTATAATGTAGCTGCCGTCCCCCAGGTGTGCGACACCCCAAAGTCCGTTTTTCTTGACATACAGGACTTTCTTGCCAACGTACGGGTTGTTGACCATCCCCAGGTCCGGGTTGTAGTCCACCAGCAGGATGCTCTCGAACTGCGGATCCAGGACCTTCTTCCCTTTGGGCGTGGCAAAGCCGTACAGGCCGTCTACGCTGTACACATAGCCGTCCTTGGTGAAGGTCACGTCGTCGTAGATGGCGTCGGTTTTGGTGCCGTCGTCCAGAAGGACGAAGTATTTGCTCTCTCCTTCCCGACGGGCGTTTACCCCGTACTCATCCACGTGAATGCTGGAATGCACGAACGGCAGAATCACTTCTCCCTTGGAGTTCACCAGTCCAGCGTTTCCGTCGTCAGCCACGGCCCAGGCCCATTTGTTCTTGCCGACGATCGTTCCCACATCCTTGTATTTCACAGGGATCAACTCCTTCCCGTTGTCGTCGACGAGACCAGCGTGGCCGCCTTGCCAGACAACATTCTGGTTGCCATAGAACTGGATGCTGTCAAACTGGGGCGCGGCCAGCGGCTTGAGGGTGATGGGGTGCTTCTTGAGTTCATCGACCCCGGCACGATCCACCTTGTAAAGGCTCCAGCTACTACCGTCTTGCTGCAGCATCATTTTCCCGTATTTGAGGGAGAATTCCACGTCGGTGGCCGGGAAGGGGGAAATGATCGTTGCGTGTCCCCTATAGCACATATTGCCCAGGCCGAATTCATAGACCTTCCATTCCGGCTTGGGATCTCCTTTCTTGGCCTTGACCGTCTGGCAGGTGATGGCGTAGGGCTTGCCCATATATTCGCTCATATAGATCTGGTCAAACACAGGCTGAAGAATCCAGAAACCGGACGTGGGCTGGGGGTCTCTTTTGTGGTTGAAGACGTAGGCGTTGTGCCAGATACCCTTCTTGCCGGTTTTGGGATCCCGCAGGACGACGCAGGTATGATCGTCGTCGCTATAGTACTCCGTCTTGAAGGAAATCTGTCCGCCGAAACTGTCGTTCGTGTAATAATTGTTGTCCCCGTTGCTGTGGTCCAGTGCCGAGGTAATCAGGCTCGACAGGGCGCTGCCCAGAACGGCCGCCCCGGTGCCGAGAGCCGCTCCGGCGACTGACGAAGAGATGGATGATGAACTGCCGCTCGAAGACCCCTGGCTCCGATAGTAAGGGCACCAGGTCTCGTGCTGCCATGGATAAGTAACGTTGCCCATCGTGATGCCGCAATGCGGGCAATGTTTTTTGGTCTGCGTGGGAGTGGGAGTCGGATTGACAACCGCCTGTCCCGTACTGAGGCCTGCCTGGGCAAAAGCGATGACCGTCAGCACAAGACCTGTAACAAGAAGAAATAGTTTTTTCATTTTTCTCATATTGCGTTGGGGACAAATTTAAATGAAATATAATTGGGTGTTGTGGTGGATTTCACCACAACACCGCAACTATCTGAGCTAGGGGGTCTATTCCACCCAGACGGGGCGGATGGGAAGGCCGATGTAACGGGCGCAACCAGCGGTACCCAGTTGGTAAAGATCCATCGGTTTGTCAATACCCCAAGCCTCCGCACGCTGGTTTTTCTGCTCCTCCTGCATTTCGTGAATATCGGGAGTAAGGGATGAGCTCCAGACCTCAAAGAAGGAATCGAAACCACTTTGTGTAGTCCCGTTTATATCCCCGCCGCAGGGAAGGAAAATCGAGTTGCCCGTCGACTTGTGTTTGATTTCGAAACCGACCTTTCCGTATGCCGTTTTCATTTCAATGGAATACGGGGAGCCTGACGCAGCAATCCAATCATTGAAAGCATCCAGTTCCTCACCCGTTGGCATCCGCCAATGACCGCCTAATTTAGCGTTTGCCGCATCAGCCGCCGGAGGGAGCACGGCCGGATTGTCCTTATAGGTATAGTTGGCCGTCGTGAATTTCGTCTTCGGGGTTATTTCCCCCCAGGCGTAATAATCGCCATAATCGCCGGGATGCTTCGCGCCAAGGTTTGCGTTGGCGAATTTGATGGTCTTCCCACCATATGTGAAACCCATATCCACCGCCTGGAAGACAAAACCCTCCGTCCACTGGGAATCGTCATCCTCCGTCGGTACAGGATCCTGTTTACAGGACATCGCGGCGCACACAAACATCACTGCCGCTGCAAGGTAAAATAGTTTTTTCATCTTGGTTATCGTTGTTAAACTGTTATTCTCTGCAAGTTACTTTCTTTCCATTTTATTTCCAAATTCCTGACACTTTCCGCGTCAGGGAGACGAAATCCTCCACCCCGAGGCGCTCGGGACGAAGGTCAAAAACCGGATCGGCGGCGAAAGCGGCCACCTTCGCCTCATCCCAGCCTTCCCGCTCCGCCCGGGCTTTCAGAAGCGGCTTCAAGGAGTTGCGCAGGGTCTTGCGGCGCTGGCCAAAGGAGGTCTTGACGATCGTCTTGAAGAGCGCCTCATCGCAGCCGAGCTCAGTGCGGCCGTTTCGGCGAAGGCGAATCACCGCACTCTGCACCTTGGGCGGCGGAGCGAAGGCACCGGAGCCTACCGTAAACAGGTATTCGATGTCGTACCATGCCTGCAGCAGCACCGAGAGGATGCCGTAAGTCTTGCTACCGGGCCCTTCTGCAAGCCGCTCAGCCACCTCCTTCTGGACCATTCCCACCACCTCGGGAATCCGGTCGCGGTAATCGAGCACCTTGAAAAAGATCTGCGAGGAGATGTTATAGGGGAAATTGCCGATGATCCTGAAGTGCCCCTGGAAATATTTCTCCAGCGGCAGGCGCAGGAAATCCGCCTGCAAGAGCCGGCCCTGGATGGCCGGGAAATGGGTCAGCAGGTACTCCACTGATTCCCCGTCGATCTCCACGAGTTTGAGGTCGATATCCTCCCGCTCCAGCAGATACTGCGTCAGCACCCCCATCCCGGGCCCGACCTCCAATACGTCACGGCCAGCCTGACCAGGCATCACCTCCAGTGCCTCGACAATGGCACGGGCTATTCCCTGGTCTGTCAGGAAATGCTGGCCGAGGGCCTTCTTGGCGCGAACCTTAGAATCCATAGGCAATGATATAGTAAAACATTACGCCGCAGGCGGCCAGCTTGATGCCCGTGCTGGACAGAAAGCCGAGGAAGGCGCCCCAGGCGGCCTCGAAGGACTCTTCCGTTTTCTTACCGGAAAAGATCAGTTCGGCAGCGAATGCGCCGATTACTGTCCCGAAGATCATTCCCCACGGAGGAAAGAAAAACATTCCCACGAAAAGCCCGATGATGGAGCCCCAGGAGCCGTACTTGCTGCCGCCGGTCTTCTTGGTCAGCATCGCCGGGATGAAATAATCCATCACGGTCACAATGATGGTCACCCCCAGCATAATCAGCAACAGGGCCAGCGACATCGGCTCACCATTCCGGGTACCGCCGCCCCAGAAAAACAACAGCAGCATCCCCACCCAGCTGATCGGCGGGCCGGGCAATCCGGGCAGAATGCTCCCCACGATCCCGGTCAGACCGAGGAGAATGGCTACGATGGCAATAAAGATCTCCATAATGTTATTGTTTCGTCCAAGTTTTTGGCCATTTTCTTGGACGGTTCACTGTTTTTCTGCCTTCCGTCCAAGTTTTTGGCCATTTTCTTGGACGGTGCTCTATTTTATTGCCCTCCGTCCAAGTTTTCGGGCCTTTTTCTGGACGAACTGGTTGCAGCCGTCCGGCGGGCGGCCAGAACCATTGTAGCCGCGGAGCCGAGCAGCAGCAGAATCAACAGGATCGACGAGGCGCGGGAGACCCGCTCGCCCGTTTTGTAGGACGTGGGCTCAAAGCGCATCGTAAGCGTGTGATCCCCGGCGGGAAGAACGGCGGCGCGAAGCGTCCAGTCGGCCCGGAGGACCTCCACGCCTTGCGCGCGGTCTCCGTCCAACCAGGCATTCCATCCGGGGTAGTAAATCTCGCTGAACACCGCCAGGGCCTCCTCGGGAGTGCTGTAGCTGTAGGTCAACTCGTTAGGGGTGTAGGTGGTAAGGCTAATGGTTGCCGGGGAGAAGATCCTCTCGCATTCGCTCGGGATGACCTTCTTGTCATACCGAGGGCCGGAGGCCCGAGCGTATCTCCCGGATTCAATAACCGCGGTCGTTCGCAAATCAACCTCCCCACTCAGGAGAATCTCCTCGTCCGGGGTGGTAGCCTCGGCGACATCCGAGACGAACCACGCCGGACCGAAGGCCGCCGCATTCACCACGGGGGCATTATCCGCCCCGACGATGAAATAGCGGGTGTTCAGCGCGTTCAGCCAGGGAGTTGAAGGCAGCGCCGCTTCGATATCCTGCACCGTCACCGCCCCACGCATTGCCCCATAGACCGCATTGATTTCCCGGTTCAAGTAATGGTCGATCAGGTCCTGATACCGCTGGAGCTTGGCCGGAGAGTATCCGCCGACATTCTTGTGGCGGTAGCTCGGATGCGAGTCATTGAACACATTCACCGTCAGGTCCAGTACCCGGTAAGATGGATCTTCGTCCGTAAGGATGATTTGATCCACCGGCCGCTCCTTGAACTGGGCGGTAAAATTCTTCGGCGTCGTGAAATGATCGCCGTTGAGGTAGCGCTTCCCGACCGAGAACATATTCACCAGCACCAGCAGGCCGACAGCCCCGACGAGCCAGCCTTTATAACGGGATAACTTGGGATGCTGCGTCCCCAGCAGGGCCAGGAAAGTGGCGGAAATCAGCAGGAATGAAATCAGCGCGTCGTGGCGGAAAAGCATCCGGCGGTCGGCCCGGAAAGCCTCGACGAGGACATCCTGCTGCTGGGCATCGGAGGGGGCTGTGAACGATCCGAACAGACCCGGGATCAGCCAGCCGAGGAAGCAGAATCCCCCGATCAGGATATAGGCAATGAGGCCACTCCGGTACAATTCCTTTTTGTCATACGAGCCCTTCAGCACCTTGTCGAGCAACAGGAATCCCAGCAGCGGCAGGGTATATTGCAAAGTGATCAGCGCCATCGACACCGTCCGGAATTTGCTGTACAGCGGCAGCACCTTGAAACAGAGGCGCGTAAAGGCCATAAAATGATTGCCCAGCGCCAGCAAAACGGCAAACAGGGTCGCAATCATCAGCCACCATTTCTCCTGTCCCTTATAGAGGTAAAGACCGAGAATAAACAAGAATACCGAGATAGCACCCATATACATCGGCCCGGCCGTGAAGGGCTGCGGGCCCCAGTACATCGGGAGGGCTTTGGCGATTTCGCGCATATTGCCGCTCTGGCCATACCGTTTGAGGGTTTTGATGGTCTCGCTCTTGTTTGGATTGACGGCCCCGACCGAAGCCCCGCCGTTGAAATTGGGGATCATCAGGTTGGGCAGTTCCTGCCAGCCGTAGGACCAGGCCGTGGCATAATCCAGATCGAGTCCGCCCTTGGCGCCCCCCTTTGTGCCACCTTCGCCGGAGAGTTCAGATCCACCCCGCATCGTGTGGGCCTGATATTTATACAACGGAAGAAGTTTACTTGTATTGGTAGCGATGCCGACAAAGCCGAGGCCCAGCAGTAAAGCCGAAGCAACGAGGAACCGGACCAGCCGGTCGCGATGCTTCCAGAGCACATCCACCAGCAGGACAATGGCGTAGAAAACGATGGTCAGGGCCAGATAGTAGGTGATCTGCTGATGGTTGGCCTTGATCTGCATACTCAGCGCCAAGGCGAAGAGGACGGCGCCAAGAAGGGTGCGGGGGAATGTTTTTGAACGGTAGGTGAAGACCAGCGCAGCGAGGACCCAGGGGAAGAAGGCGATGGCCTGCATCTTGGTATTGTGACCGACCTCGATGATCTGGAAATTGTAGGAGCAGAAGGCCATTGCCACCGCGCCGATAACGGCGACATACCACTCCACGCCGAAGGCCATCAGCAGGAGGAATCCTCCCAGCATCGCGATGAACAGCCAGTTGGCCGGCCGCTTGCCGACGAGCAGGAAATCGTAAATCTTCTGCGTCCAGTCGCCCTGATCCATCTTGGAAATCGAGGTGGTAGGCATTCCGCCGAACATCGAGCCGGTCCAGTAAGCCGGATCGTCCGGATGCGCCTTGTTCCACTGCGCCATCTCGTTGGACATCCCGACATACCCGGAAATATCGCTCTGGTTGACGATCTTCCCCTCCAGCACCTGCGGCACAAACGCATACGAGAGCACCAGGAAGAACACCACGATCCCCGCCAGGAGGCCTATTTTCTTCAGTAATTCTTTATTCATTCCGTTATTGCATTCAGCAACTCCGCTAAAGCGCGGGCTGTATTCTTACGTGTATACTGCGAGACGTCGCCCGTCACCGGGGGGACGCCGCCGGCGAGGTGGGCCTGCCAGGCTTTTTCGAGGAAATCCCGCATCCTTTTTTCATTCTCCCAGTCGCAGGTGACGCCGGCGCCCGTATCGGAGAGCACCCGCGCCATCGCGCCGTCTTCCTGACCGATGCCAAGGATCGGGCGGCGGGCGCCGAGGTATTCGAACAACTTTCCAGGAAGGAACGCATCGAGGCGGCATTCTCCCAGTCGCAGGTAACGCCGGCGCCCGTATCGGAAAGCACCCGCGCCATCGCGCCGTCTTCCTGACCGATGCCTAGGATCGGGCGGCGGGCGCCGAGGTATTCGAACAACTTTCCAGGAAGGATCAGCGTATAATCGGGATCGTTCCGGAGAGGGAGAAGCAAAACAGTGGCGGAGCGCTGCTCCAGAACGGCATCGGGATGGGCCTTGTAGCCCAGGAGGACCAAATTCGACTCCAGGCCGGCAGAGCGGATCGCATCCAGCACCGCCGCATCCACCTTCCCGACCAGCCGCAGCCGGAGCGCCTCCTTGAACGCCGGATCGGCCACCGCCTTCTCTCCCAGCACCCGCCAGAGGGTCAGCGGATTGCCGTCTTGCGCAAACAATCCGGTATGGGTGATATTGAAGAATCCGTCTCCGACTGGCGCAGAACCGGCGAAATCCTCCTCGTCAAAGCCATTCGGAATCATCGCCACCGGGGTCCGGGTCATCCCGGCATACAGTTCCTGCACCAGCGGGGTCACGGTCAGCACCGTCGTCGCGTCGTCGATGACGCCCTGCTCCAGACGGAGATGCTTCCGCCACGCCCGGGGCGAAATCGGAAGATGTTTAAGGTAGTACATCTTCGACCACGGGTCGCGGAAATCCACGATCCAGGGCGTTCCGAGCGCCTTATGGAGCCGCTCCCCGATGAGGTGCAGGCTCTGCGGAGGGCCGGTCGTCACGATGGCCTCAACCGGGTGCTCCCGGAGGTATTTTTTTAGGAAACGAACCGATGGACGGACCCACCAGATCCGGGGATCGGGGATGAACCAATTTCCCCGAAAATACAGCGATATCCGGTCCTTGAGGGGTTTCCGGCCGCTGGAAATGGGCGTCACCTCGTTGGTAATGGCATCATTCTTCTTCCCGACCAGCCGCCGATAGAACCCGTACGGCTCCAGGATTGGCCGCCGGATCACTTCCGTATCGGCGGGAATCTCCGCCCCGAGCGTCTTGTCAATGGCCGTCAGCGTCGGATTCTCCGGCGTATAAATCACCGCCTCCCAGCCGTTCTCCCGGAGGTATTTGGTGAATTTCACCCAGCGCTGCACCCCGCTCCCCCCGGACGGTGGCCAGTAATAGGTAATGACAAGGACGCGCTTCATAACTTACAAAAACAGATTGGTCAGGAAGATGGCGAGAACGCCAACGGGTGCGATGTAACGGATGAGGAAACGGACAAGGGGATAGAGGCGGTTGTTTGTGCGAAGGGTACCGCCGTTGGTGAATTCGTCCCGGACGTCGTTACTGGTCATTTTCCACCCCACAAAGATCGTGAAGATCAGCGCGCCGAACGGCATTAGGTAATTGGAGCACATCTGGTCGAAGAAATTGAACACCCCGCCGCTCCACGCACAGCAGGCGCCGATACCCCAGGCCACCAGGAAGATAATTCCCGTCGCCCAGCGGCGGCTGAGAGAGGTCTCATCCACCAAGAAAGCCACTGCCCCCTCCATCATCGAAATGGAGGAGGTGAGCGCCGCAATCAGGATTGTCGCGAAGAAAATTCCGCCGATAAGCGGACCGAGCCAGGGAATACCGCCTCCCATCTTGCAGAACACGAACGGCAGCGACTGGAATACCAGCCCAGGGCCGCCGGACGGCTCGATACCACAGGCAAACACGGCCGGCATCACGGCAAATCCCGCCATCACGGCAAACATTACATCTGCCACCGCCGTCCCAACGCCGGAAGTCAGCAGATTCTCATCCTCCTTCACGTAAGAGGCATACGTCAGAATTACGCCACACCCCAGCGAGAGCGAATAAAACGACTGCCCCATCGCCGACGCGACAGCCTCGGCGGTCAGTTTGGACCAATCAGGCTTCACCAGATACTGAACCCCGGCGCCGGCACCCGGCAGGAAGAGGGAATACACAATGATGACGATGATCAGTAAAAAAAGAATCGGCATCGTGATTTTGGAGAATTTCTCGATGCCCTTCTTGACCCCGAGCAGCACAATCCCTCCCGTCAGCAGGAGAAAGACCGTATGGGCGAGCAGCGGCTTCCACGGTGAGGCGATGAAGGCCTCGAACATCGCCGGCACCGCCTCCGGATCCGCCGAAAAGTCAGAGGAAAAAGACTTCAGAAAATATCCTACACTCCATCCACCTACGACACTGTAATAGGAAACGACCATCAGCGGAGCGATGACAATCGGAATGGAAATCCACCGCCAGGCGCTCCTGGGGGCCAGGGCCGACATCGCGCCAAAGGTGTTGGAGCGGCTCCGGCGGCCGAGAATCGTCTCGCTCAGCAGCATCGGCAGCGCCAGCACGATCGTCCCGATCACATAGACGATAATAAACGCCGCACCGCCGTACTTCCCCACCATGTAGGGGAAGCGCCAAATATTCCCGAGCCCGATGGCGGACCCGGCGAAGGCCATAATTACCGCGAACCGGGATCCGAATTTTTCTCTTTCCATAAATGAGCTCGTTTATATACTGCAAATTCGTAGGTGAGGCCTGATTCGGGGTCGGTCGCGGCGGGAGTTGAAGAAACCTTTTCCCAGATCCGGGGGTCGATGATGGGGAAATAAGTATCGGCATCCTCCACGGTCGTATGCACGTGCGTAATGTAAAGGAGATCCGCCTGGGGAAGGGCGTTACGGTAGGTTTCCCCGCCGCCGATCACAAAGACGGTGCGCTCCTCCTCAGGGGTTTGCATCAACTCGAAATGCTTCTCGGCCACATCGAACGCCTCCTTAAGGCTGTACACCACGGACACTCCGTCCGGCGCTTCGAACGGATACCAGGTCGAGACGATGTTGAGGCGACCGGGAAGGGGACGTCCGATCGACTTGAACGTCATATACCCCATAATGACAGGATGCCCGGTGGTCACCCGCTTGAAGTACTTGAGGTCTTCGCTGAGATGCCACAACAGGGCATTTCCCCTGCCGATCGCATAGTTGTCGGCAATCGCCACAATAATCGCTTTCGTCATACGCCTAACTCCTCTTTCATCTGCCGCAGGAGGTCAAAGGCCTGGAGCGGCGTCATATTGTTGATGTCTGCTTCCTTGAGCCGGTCCCGAAGCGATCCCAGCAGCGGATCGTCAAGCTGGAACAGCGAGAGTTGGAGGCTGCCGTCGCCCTCGATGCGCCCCGCCTTGGTATTGTGGGGACGGACAGGCTTTTTCACGTCCGCATTCTCCAGACTCTTCAGCGTCCTCTCAGCACTCTCCAGCACGGCGCGCGGCATTCCGGCCATCCGGGCCACGTGCACGCCGAAGCTCTTGTCGGTGCCGCCTTCGCGCAGTTTGCGGAGGAAGATGACGTCCTTCCCCGATTCCTTCACCGCGATGTGGAAATTCTTCACGCGGGGATAGGTGAGGGCAAGGTCGTTGAGTTCGTGGTAATGGGTCGCGAAGAGGGTCTTGGCGCCCTTCCCGGATTCGTGGATGAATTCAACGATGGCACGCGCAATGGCCATTCCGTCGTAGGTGGAAGTGCCGCGGCCGATCTCGTCGAGCAGCACCAGCGACCGCGCCGAGAGGTTGTGGAGGATCATCGAGGTCTCCAGCATTTCCACCATAAAGGTGGATTCCCCCCGGGAAATGTTGTCGGAGGCCCCCACGCGGGTGAATATCTTGTCGAAACAGCCGATCTTGGCGGCCTTGGCGGGGACGAAGGAGCCGGTCTGCGCCATCAGCACGATGAGGGCCGTCTGGCGGAGGAGGGCCGATTTACCGGCCATGTTGGGGCCTGTCAGGATGATGATCTGCTGATTGTCGGCGTCGAGGCGGATATCGTTGGGAATATACGCTTCCCCCGGCGCCATCAGCGTCTCGATGACGGGGTGGCGGCCCGCAGTAATTTCCAGTACCAGGGTTTCGTTAACCTCGGGACGGCAATACTTATGGTCTGCGGCCTGCGTGGCAAAACCGGCAAGGACATCCGTGCGGGCCACGATGCGGCCGTTGGTCTGGATGTCCGCGATGCGGCGCTGGACGGAAGCGACCAGGGTGGCGAAGAGACTGGCTTCCAGGGCGGCAATCCGCTCCTCGGCCGTCATAATCTTCTCTTCGTACTCCTTCAGCTCTTCGGTAATATAGCGCTCGGCGTTGACCAGCGTCTGTTTCCGGATCCACTCCGGCGGAACTTTGTCCTTGAAGGTGTTGCGGACCTCGATATAGTAGCCGAAAACATTGTTGAAACCGATCTTGAGCGACGTGATGCCCGTGCGCTCCGCCTCCCGCTGCTGCATCTGGAGGAGATAATCCTTGCCTCCGGTGTGGATGTCGCGGAGCTCATCCAGCTCGGCGTTGACGCCCCGGGCGATGACGGGCCCCTTGCCCAGCTGCGAAGCAGGTTCGGGATCCATCGTCCGGCGAATTTCGTCCAGCAGGTCCTCGCAGGGAACGATACCGCCTAACAAGGTGTCTATTTCATCACATCCCTTGCCGGTGCAGATCTGCTGCAGCGGTCCCATCTGCGCGAGGCCGCGGGCAAGCTGCATCAACTCGCGGGGCAGCGTCTTGCCGGACGCGACCCGGCCGAGGATCCGCTCCAGGTCGCCCATCTTCGAAAGGGCGTCCACGACCTCTTCGTGCAGGTCCGGATGCACGAGGAAGAATTGTACGATCGCCTGGCGGCGACGAATTTCCTCACAGTCAATTTCCGGCATTGAGAGCCACTGGCGCAGGAGCCGGGCCCCCATCGGGCAGACGCAGCGGTCGATGGTCTCCACCAGCGACACGCCCTCGCCGCCAACGGTACTCTGGAAGATCTCCAGATTGCGGAAGGTGAAGCGGTCCATCCAGACGAAGCGGCCGGAATCGATGCGGGAGAGGCTGCAGATATTCTTCAGCCCGCTATGCTGCGTCTGGTCGAGATAGACCATCATCGCCCCGGCGGCACAGAGCCCGAGCGGCATTCCGTCGACGCCGAATCCCTTGAGGGAATCCGTCCCCAGCTGCTTGCAGAGCCGCTCGATGGAAGAATCGTACACGAAAGCCCACTCGTCCAGGGAGGTGATGTAATAGTCCCCAAACCGCTCCCGGACACCCTTCTCGCAGCCCCGCTCCAGCAGGATCTCCTTCGGGCGCATCGAGCCGACGAGGGTCACGATATAGTCGATCTTACCCTGGGCGATCTTGAACTCGCCCGTGGAAACGTCGAGGAATGCGGCACCGCACTGGTCCCGCTCGAAAGTGAGGGCGGCGAGGAAATTATTCTCCTTGACAGAGAGCATCTGCTCCCCGAAGGCAATGCCGGGCGTGACCAACTCGGTCACACCCCGCTTGACAAGCTTCTTGGTGAGCTTGGGATCCTCTAACTGGTCGCAGACGGCCACCTTGTAGCCCGCCCGGACCAGTTTGGGAACGTAATTATCGATGGCGTGATGCGGAAAACCTGCCATTTCGATACGCCCCTTCTCCCCGTTGGACTTACCCGTCAACACGAGCCCGAGCACCTTCGAGGCCTCCACGGCGTCCGAGCCGTAGGTCTCATAGAAGTCCCCCACCCGGTACAGCAGCATTGCCTCCGGATACTGGGCCTTCACCTCGAAGAACTGCCGGATCAGCGGCGTATCTTCAGCGACTTTGGGTTTTGCAGATTTCGCGCACATATTCGGCAAAAATACGAAATTTTTGCCGCTTCTGCAAACTACACTGCCACAGGGGCCTTGATGCCGGGCCAAGGGTCATAGCCTTCCAGCGTGAAGTCCTCGTAGGTGAAGTCGAAGATGGATTTCACCGCCGGGTTAAGCTTCATCACCGGGAGGGGACGCGGCTCGCGGGAGAGCTGGAGGGCCACCTGCTCGAAGTGGTTCTGGTAGATGTGCGTATCGCCCGTGGTGTGGATGAATTCGCCCGGTTCCAGGCCGCAGACCTGCGCGATCATCATCGTCAGGAGAGCGTAGGAGGCGATATTGAACGGCACACCGAGGAATACATCCGCGCTCCGCTGGTAGAGCTGGCAGGATAGCCGTCCGTTTGCCACATAGAACTGGAACATCGTGTGGCACGGCGGCAGCGCCATCTTGGACACCTCCGCCACATTCCAGGCCGAAACCAGAAGACGGCGGCTGTCGGGGTTATTCCGGATTTGGTCGATCACCTGCGAAAGCTGGTCGATGGTGCCTCCATCCGGCGTCGGCCACGAGCGCCATTGATGCCCGTACACCGGGCCCAGGTCGCCGTTTTCATCGGCCCATTCATCCCAGATCGACACCCCGTGGTCCTTGAGGTACTTGATGTTGGTGTCGCCCGCGATAAACCACAGAAGCTCGTAGATGATCGACTTCAGGTGGACCTTCTTGGTGGTCAGCAGCGGGAAGCCCTTCTGTAGGTCGAACCGCATCTGGTAGCCGAACACACTTTGGGTTCCGACCCCCGTGCGGTCGTGCTTCATCACGCCGTTGGCACGGATATGCCGGAGCAAATCGAGATACTGCTGCATACTACTTCACGCCAAAGGCCCAGATAATGGCCGATTCATACACCTCGCCCGGACGGAGCACCACCGGCGGGAACTCCGGCTGGTTGGGACTGTCGGGGAAATGCTGGCATTCGATGGCCACCGCCTCATAGTCGAAATAGCTGCGGCCGCATTTGCCTTTCGGACTGTCGGACATCCAGTTGCCGGTGTAGACCACGGCGCCGGGCTGGTCGGTGATCATTTCGAGGCAGCGGCCGCTCGTGGGATCGTATAGCTCGGCCGCCGTCTGGAGCTGCCCGGGCTGCGCGCCGTCAATCACCCAGCAGCTGTCGAGGCCCTTGCCGAATTTGATGGGCGGATAATCGCTGTGCAGGTCGTCTCCGATGCGTTTCCCCATCTGGAAATCCATTGGCGTGCCGGCCACCGGAATGATCTTGCCGCTCGGCGAGAGGTATTCATCCGAATCCACATATTCGGAGCAATTGAGCTTCAGGATATGATTCTCAATGGTGCCGCTGCCCTCGCCGGCGAGGTTGATGTAGGTATGATTGGTGAGGTTGACGACCGTCGGCTTGTCGGTCTCAGCCGTCATTGTGAGCTTCAGGGCATTGTCCTCACCCCACTCGTAGTGTGCGACCGCTTTCAAATTGCCGGGATACCCCATTTCTCCATCCTCGGAGAAATACATGAATTCGACGGCATCTCCGACTTCGCGTCCTTCCCAGACCTGGTTGGAAAAACCTTTGGGGCCGCCGTGAAGGTGGTTGGGGCCGTTGTTGAGGGGAAGGGTGTAAACCTCCCCGTCGAGGGTGAATTTCCCGCCGACGATCCGGCCGGCCACGCGCCCTGCGATTTTACCCGCGCAAGGGCCATCGGCGAAATAAGACATCGGATCGGGATAGCCGACAGCGACGTCTGCGATCTTGCCCTCGCGGTCAGGCACGCCGATCGACACGATGGCCGCGCCGACGTTGCAAAGCACGACGAACGCCCCGCTTTCATTCATCAGGGTCCACTTGAAGATCTCTTTTCCATCCGGGGTCTTGCCCCAGAGCTCTTTTGTAAGTTTCATACGCATTTCAATTTTTTGCAAGTCGCGACCTGCAGTTTTTCAATTCATCATTATTTCGTCTCTATCATCGTGCAGTTTCCTTCCGCACGTTTTCTTGTCCACGTTACCCTTCCCCTAAATCCCCTTCCTCGGGAAGGGGACTTTCTATCGCCTTTCAGGCTCCAAGTTCTTTTGGGAAACTTCTTCTTTCTGGAGATAGTTTAATATCCGCTCGGCGGGGGCGTCTTTCAGGAGGACGGTTTTGTCGGCGGAGAGGAGGTACATCGAGGGGATGGCGCGGATGTGGTATAATTTATCCGTTTCTGCTTTGGCGATGGAGTCCTCGTCGGGGTTGACTTCCAAAAGGACCAGCGCTCCGGAGGCGAGGCGCTCCGGGATGCCTTCCATCGCATTCAGTGATTCGTGGAGTTCGCGGCAGGCAGTGCATTCGGGATT
>JAFZAI010000139.1 GCA_017557325.1 Bacteroidales bacterium | reverse complement strand
CATGACCTTCCGGCCAGCCTTGGGCATCTTCTCCAGCACCGTCACCGTCCCTCCGTTTTCTGACTGGGCCAACACTTCCGCGGCCCCGATGGCCGCCATCAGTCCGGAAGCTCCTCCTCCGATCACAATGATATCCGATTTCATAGAAATGCTAATTTGACGCAAAAATACGACAATTTGGAATAGTATGCAAAAAGGGCAGCGGTTTCCACTACCCTTTTTCCGAGCCACTCAGGAGGCTCGAACTCCCGACCTGCGCGTTACGAATGCGCTGCTCTACCGACTGAGCTAAAGTGGCTTGAACCGATTTCGTTGAATCGGGACTGCAAATATAGGAAAAAATTTCGGAATCCAAACAATTTCCGTACATTTGGAGAAACAACCGCGATGAAAAGACTGATCCCGATCCTGCTGTTCTGCCTGCTAGTTTCCTGTGGCCGGCATTCCCGGCCGCCGGTTGCGGCCGGGATGGAGTATGCCCGCTGGTTCTCACTGACAGACGATGCCGTTGTCATCCATTCCCCTTACGGCGAGCAGGACGACACCCTCCGGGTGGACGCTCCACTTCGCAGCATCGTGTGCATGTCTTCTTCCTATATCGGCTTCCTGGATGCGCTGGGCTGCGATTCCGTCGTAACGGCCGTGTCGGGCCTGGGGTACGTTTCCGACCCGGAAGTCAGGGAAAAGGCCGTGGACGTTGGCTATGACGCCGCACTGGATTACGAGACCATCCTGAAGCTGAATCCGGATCTTTTGCTTACCTATGCCGTTTCCTCCGCAGAACCGCCTTATATGGCAAAACTCCGGGACCTGGGGATCCGGACGGCTGTCATCCATGAGCATCTGGAGAGCCACCCCCTGGGTCGGGCTGAATACATCAAACTGTTCGGAGCGCTTACCGGTTGCCGCGAACGGGCCGACTCCGTCTTCGCCCAAGTCTGCGACCATTATCTTTCGCTCCTGCTAGTCACGCACTATCCCGTAAAGGTACTGGTGAACATTCCCTATGCCGACCAGTGGTACATTCCCGGCGAAGACAATTATATGACCCGCCTCATCCACGATGCCGGCGGGGCCGTGCTCGGTTCCGTTCCGGAGCAGTTCGAATCCTCGGTCATCTCCGTCGAAAAAGCCTATGAATATGCGCAAGAGGCCGATTTCTGGCTGAATCCCGGCTGGTGTTCCACCAAGGCCCAGCTCCGCAGCGTCCACCCGCTTTTCTCCGAATTCCCGGTCCTGGAAAAATCGGTCTGGAACAATACGAAGCAGACCACGCCCGGCGGGGGCAATGCCTTCTGGGAAACGGGACCGGCCCGTCCGGACCTGATACTCGAAGACCTCCGCGCCATCCTGAACGGCACGGAGGTCCCGGGGAATTATTACTTCATCTTAGAATAATTTTCCGCTCCACTTGCTTCTCAGGCCGGCAAGTTCATCGTCGGTGGCGGGGCGGTCCAGCGCCTTTTTCCGCTCGCGCTGGAACTGTTCCTTGAGCCGGGCGAACTGGCGCTTGGTGTCCAGGGTGAACTCGCCCTTTTCGATCCAGTCGAAATAGGACGGCTCGTTCTCCCAGATGTCCCGGGCGGTGCGGCCCTTGTGCTTGCCGAAGCTGATGGTGGGCTCCCCGTCGTCGTTCAGGTACAACCGGCCCGCGAAATCCACGGTGCGGGCGCGCCCGCCAATCTTGGAGAGGGCTTCCACATCGTTCTTCAGCACTTCCTGCTGATACTTGGACGCTTCCTTGTAGCGGTCCAGCTGGGCCTTGAGCACTTCGTAGGTAGCCTTGGTGTCGGCTTCCGCGGAGTGGGCGTTCTCGAAATCCTCTCCGCCGCAGTAGAAACGGTAGGCGGCCTTGAGGTTCCGGGGCTCCATATGGTGGTAGATGTTCTGGACATCCACCATCTTGCAGTCGTGAAGGTCGATCCGGTCGATGCACGCGAGCATCGCCGCGGCCTTGTCGTGGGCCTTGGGATCCTTCAGGCGGGTGTTGCAGTACTCCCGCACGCGTTCGATCTCCTCCGCGAGAAGCGGCAGGTCGAACTTCGTGGAGTTGAACCCGGCGAGGTCGCTTCCCGCGAGCCACTCCGCCACCTCGGGGAGCACCTCGATGAACTTGGGACAGTCCACGAGGTCCTCGTCCTTGATGCCGTTCACTTCCGAAGCGCTCGGGTTGATGGGGATGACCCGGTGGTTGCGGTAGTCCCAGGGCTTGATCCGCCAGGTCCTGACGGCCGGCTCCTCCTGACCGGGCAGCACCTTCACGAAACTCAGTTCGATGATGCCGTCGGTCGCAATATTAAGGCCGGTGCTCTCGATGTCAAAAAAGAGCAACGGCCTTGTAAGATTCAGTTCCATAGATACTTATGAAATCATAATCGGCATCAGGATGCCACAGATCTTCTCGCTTTCGGCCTCTTCCTCGGCGGGGAGGATGAGGGCGGCGCGGCGGGCGTCGGCAAACTTGATGACGACCCCGTTGCAGCCCATGTTGGAGAGGATT
>JAFZAI010000138.1 GCA_017557325.1 Bacteroidales bacterium | reverse complement strand
TCATCCGCAGGTCGGAGGTGGCGGTGTCGGAATCGGAGAGACCCTGGATGAAATCCCGTACGGAGACGGGCTCGGCTATCTCGGGGACGGCGGCCTTAAGGGACTGCTTAGCGGCGGATAGGGCGATGCGTTTTGCGCGTTCGGTTTTGTAGACCTTGCGCTCGGAGTGGTCACCGATAAGGGGGACGATCCGGTCGACGCCCAGTTCCACGGCTTTTTCGACGAACCATTCGAAGCGCTCATTGTTTTTGGTGGGACAAACGGCAAGTGTCAAATTGTAAGGATGCGTGCCCCATTCCGGGGTGGCATTCACGATCTCCGCCGTGGCTCCATCGCGCGTAATCTCCGTCAAAACGCACTCATACAGCGTTCCGTGGCCATCGATAACGTGAACGGTATCTCCGGTCTTGTGGCGGAGGACTCGGGTGCAATGGAGGGCCTCATCGGCCTTGAGATAACATTTATTCCCTTGAAAATGGGCGCTGTAGAACAATTCCATAGCGTAAAGATAATAAATTTTTTTCAAAAGTTTTGAAAATTCAAAAATTACTCCTACATTTGCAGCCGCAAAATTAGTTTTGTTTAATTCAGTTAAATTTAACGTACAATGAAAAAGGTATTTATGTCTCTCGCAATCGTAGCCCTTATGGGTGCTGCTGTTGCTTGCAATTTCAACACCAAGAAGGGTGGTGAGGCCACCGAGGGTGTTGAGGCTTGCACTGAGGTCTGTGATTCCTGCGCTGCTGCTTGCGATTCTTGCGCTAAGGCTTGCTGCGACAGTGTTGTCGCCGAGGTCGCCGAGGTCGTCGAGGCCGTTGCTGAGTAATCAGAGGACTTCATTTTATTGCGAAAATGATATTGTCCCGGGAGGAACAATATCTTTTTTTTGTATCTTTACGAAGATTCCGGGTCATGGTTCGACAGGCTCACCAACCGCCCGGAATGACACAGTTTCGTCATGGCCGACCTGATCGGCCATCTATAACGATATTGATATGGCTACATCAAAGCTAAAGAGCGTCTGGTTCTGCACATCGTGCGGCAATGAAAGCCCCAAGTGGATGGGAAAGTGTCCCGCCTGCGGGGAATGGAATACCCTTGTGGAGAAGCCTGTGGTAACGGGCCCGGCGAAGCGGCAGCTTTCGGCGTCCGTGCCGGGGGCGAGCCATAAGCCCGTTCCGCTGGGGGAGGTTGAGCTCTCCGGCGAGGACCGGGTCCCCCTCGGCAGCGCCGAGATGGACCGTCTCCTCGGCGGTGGCATCGTCAAGGGCTCCCTGGTGCTGATCGGCGGCGAGCCGGGCATCGGCAAGTCCACCCTGAGCCTGCAGATTCCGCTGATGCGGCCTTCGCTCAAGACGCTCTATGTCACGGGTGAGGAAAGCGTCCGCCAGGTCAAGATGCGGGCCGAACGTCTCGGCGGCGATCTTTCCAACTGCTATATCTACTCCGAGACCCTGATGGACAACATCATCGCCGAGGCGCAGGAGGTTGCCCCCGACCTGATGGTTGTCGACTCCGTCCAGACGATGTACTGCCAGAGCGTCGAGTCCACGGCCGGCAGCGTCTCCCAGATCAAGGAGACGGCCGCCGTCCTGCTCCGCTTCGCCAAGGAGACGGGCATTCCCGTCATCCTTATCGGCCATATCACCAAGGAGGGCAGCATCGCCGGGCCCAAAATTCTGGAGCATATCGTCGATGTTGTCCTGCAGTTCGAAGGCGAAAACAAAGGCCCTTACCGTGTCCTGAGGAGCATCAAGAACCGCTTCGGCTCCACCTCCGAATTGGCCGTCTTCGAAATGACCGGCACCGGCCTCCGCGAGGTCGAGAATCCCTCCGAAATGCTGATCCCGATGCACGAAGACGGGCTCAGCGGCACGGCCATCAGCGCGATGCTCGACGGCACGCGCCCCTTCCTCTTCGAGGTGCAGGCGCTCGTGAGTTCCGCCGTCTACGGCACGGCGCAACGCAGCGCCACGGGCTTCGACGTCCGCCGCCTCAATATGCTCCTCGCCGTGCTGGAGCGCCGTGCGGGCTTCAAACTCAGCCAGAAAGACGTCTTCCTCAATATGGCCGGCGGCCTCAAGGTTACC
Organism: Bacteroidales bacterium; assembly: GCA_017557325.1. Taxonomy (GTDB): domain Bacteria; phylum Bacteroidota; class Bacteroidia; order Bacteroidales; family UBA932; genus Cryptobacteroides. The sequence goes on along the minus strand of JAFZAI010000138.1, from coordinate 831 downwards.
GACCCGTCCTGCGATCTCGCCGTCGTCGTGGCCGTTCTTTCATCCAATTTCGACTATTCCATCCCGAAGGATGTCTGCTTCGCGGGAGAGGTTGGGCTCAGCGGAGAGATCCGCCCCGTCTCGCAGGCGGAACGCCGCGTCCGGGAGGCCGCCCGCCTCGGCTTCAAACGCATTTTCCTATCCTCCTACACCCGTCTCGACCAGAAGGTCGAAGGCATCGAAGTCACCAAGGTCGCGGATATCCCGGCCCTGGTTCGTAGCCTGTTCAGAGGGTAATCATTCCGCCAGCAGTGCGATAATCTGTGTGATGACGGGCCGCATTTTTGAGGCGGCCACGTCGGCGTTGTTGGTGAGGATGGAGAAGTAGATGGTTTCTTTCTGCCCTTCTTTCGGGTGATATAGCCGCTGTAGCAGAGAACGCCGTTCATGGAGCCGCTTTTGAGGTGGATGCGGTCTTTGGTCTCCTGCGGGAGGGTGGGGAGGACGGTGCGCATCGTGCCGTTGGCCCCGGGAATGGGGAGCCCTGCCAGATAGTCGTTCCAGGCGGGGGAGCGGCGCATCGCAGAGAGGAAGCGCACCATAAAGGCGGGGGAAAGGCTGTTGGTGCGCGAGAGGCCGCTGCCGTCGGAGATGATAAGTCCGCCGGTGTCATCGACGCCGAGGTCCTTAAGGACGGAACGGAGTGCGACGCGGCAGGTATCGTAGTTGTCGACGGTGTGGGTGCGCCGACCCAACGTGCGGAGGAGGGTTTCCGCGTAGAAGTTGTCGCTGCGGTGGTTGGTTTCGCGGCAGATCCGCCCGAGGGAAGGGGAATAGGTCTTACCGATGCGC
>JAFZAI010000137.1 GCA_017557325.1 Bacteroidales bacterium | reverse complement strand
GGTGATGGAGTCCAGGAGGATGACGACGTCGTGGCCGCATTCGACCAGGCGGCGGGCCTTGTCCAGGACCATGTTGGCCACCTTGACGTGACGTTCGGCAGGTTCGTCAAAGGTGGAGGCAACCACCTCGGCCTTGACGCTGCGCTGCATGTCGGTCACCTCTTCCGGACGCTCGTCGATCAGGAGGACGATCTCGTACACCTCGGGATGATTGTCGGCGATGGCATTGGCGATGGCCTTGAGGAGCATCGTCTTACCGGTCTTGGGTTGGGCAACGATGAGTCCACGCTGGCCCTTGCCGATCGGGGTGAACATATCCACCACCCGGCAGCTCAGATCCGCCTCATGGCCATGGCCGAGGAGATTGAATTTCTCGGTCGGGAAGAGGGGAGTGAGGAAGTCGAACGGGATGCGGTCGCGCACGAAATCCGGCGTACGGCCGTTGATGAATTTGATTTTGACAAGCGGGAAATACTTGTCGCCCTCGCGCGGAGGACGGATCTCGCCGGTCACGGTGTCGCCCGTCTTAAGGGCGTTCTGCTTGATCTGCTGGACGGAAACGTAGATGTCGTCCGGGGAATTCAGATAATTGTAATCCGAGGAGCGGAGGAAACCGTAGCCGTCCGGCATAATCTCGAGGACGCCCGTCGCCTCAACGGTGCCTTCGAACTCAACCTGAGGCTTGCGCTGGGGCTGCTGCTGGGGCTGCTGCTGGGGTTGCTGTTGCTGACCACCGCCCTGCTGGGGCTGAGGCTGCGGCTGGGACGGCTGGCCCTGGCGCTGATGCTTGGAGGGCTGCTGAGGCTTCTGCACCTCGGCAGGCTTTGCATCGGTCTCCGGAGCCTTTTCAGACGGCTTCTCCGGTGCTGGCGTCTCTGCGCTCTTGGCCTTGCGGCCGCGCTTCTTGGGAGCGGCAGCCTCTTCCTTGGGGGCCTCTGCAGGTTTTTCCTCAGCCTTCGTCGCGGCAGGGGCTTCGGCAGCCTCCTTCGTCTTGCGCGTACGTTTCTTCTGTGCGGGCGCAGGTGCAGGCTCTTCCGCCTGTTTCCCCGCCGGCTTGTCGGCTTTTTCCGCCGGCTTGGAAGGCTTCTGCGGCTTCGTCTCCGCCGGCTTTTCGGCGGGTTTCTCCACAGGCTTCTCTGCCGGTTTTTCCGCCTCCTCCTTGCGGGGACGGCCCCGCTTGCGCGGCTTCACGTCGGCCTCGGGCTTCTGTGATTCGATTTCCGCTTCGCGGTCGAGAATGGCAAAGCCCAGATTCGGAATGTCCAGTTTTTTATAGTCTTTGATATTGAGCGATCCGGCCAATGACCTGAGTTGCTCTTCACTCATAGCGTTTAATTCTAACAGCGAATGTGCCATGGATAATATAGCAAAAAATGATTAAGAAGCATCCCGGACCCGGAATGCAGTGCAAAGATAAGAAAATATTTTTAATTATCCCAATAACTCGAACTCTTCTTGTAGCGAAGCAGGTCGGCCAGGGCGGCGGCATTGGCCCGGATCAGGAAGCTGTAGGACTGCCAAGTACCGGTCGGCACCCACGAAACCGAAATGCTGAAGCAGTGCAGGTCGTAAGTGGCGCTGATCTGGGTGGTGGTCAGCTTGAGGGCCATCAGGTCGAAACCCGTCGTTGCGCTGATCGACATCCGCGGCGTCAGTTTGAGATTGGCGGAGATGCCGAGGGTCTGGGTATACCGGTTGTTGGTAACCAACTGGTTGTTCGTGTATTGATATGACCTGGAATAGCTGAAAGAATAATTGAAATTCAGCGACCAGGGTGCGTTCGGATTCAAATAATAGAGGTATCCGCCGGGAATATATTCCCCGGTAATGGGATGATAATAAATGCGCTGATAGGCATCCGCCGGTGCTCCCGCACCGGAATCCCCGCCCTTGTGTCCGTCGTTGCCGTTGATCGTGCCCTTGCCGGAAATGGAATAGGAGACAGAGGCGCTGGCATTGGTGAGCCGGAGGAGATGGTGGCCGGGGCCGACAACCATCAGTTTGTTGATCTTGCGGCCGTGGTCATCCACCTGGTAGGGGTCGAAATTGAGATTGGCACTGATGCCGACCTTGCCGAAAATTGAGGTGGACATCGAGATGCCGATATTGGAGAGCCGCAGCGAATCCGCCAGGAAGTTGTAGCTTCCGTTGATCGTCAACTGATCCAGCAGCTTGATTTTCTTGCTGCCGGTGCCGGTCGTGTCACGTAGGTCGCGGACCTTCGCCTCGAGGTTGTTGCCGATGGAGAATCCCAGCGAGCCGGACTGTCCCCGCCCGGGCGCCGAAACGGTATTGTGCGCGCTCGCGACGTTATATATATTATAATAGGACTGTTCGTGATAGCGTCCTCCGCTGTCATAGTAAGGATCCAGCGTACGCCATCCATTGAATTTCGTTCCTTTCTCCGGGCTGTAATTAAATGAAATGGATGGAGTAATCACGTGTCGGATTGCCTGCAGCTTATGGTGCTTACCGAAATTGTACATACCATAGAGCCGCGTAGAAATGGATACGCTCCCCGAATAGGTATGCGTCGCCCCAAAGGTATTGTAGGCCCTTCCCGGATCCGTCACGACCTTCTGCGCCTGGACCGGATTCCCTTCGTTGTCATTCACCATCACGGGATTGCCGTCCTTGTCGACGACGCCCTCCAGATACTGGCTTCCCTTGGCGAACATCCAGTTCATTCCGTACTGCAGGCTCGGCGTGATATTGATGTACTTAAAGAGCGTGAAGTTCGGCAGGCCGATCTGGAAATTATGGCTCATACCGCTCGCCAGGTGGTCCAGCAGCTTCACCCCGAGCGAATCGCCGAAGGCCCGCTCCCGCACGACCGTCCCGTCGTCCTTGACCTTGGGAATGGGGTTGCCGTATTCGTCCAGCTTAATGTCCTGCAGGTCGGTGACCTTGAAGTTGACCCGGTTCTGGAAGGAGGTCGAATAACCGAGGGAGAATTTCTCGTAGAATTTTTCCTTGCCCACGCGGTTCTTTTTCTTGAACGGATAGAAGCGCGTCACGGACAGCGAGATATTCGGGAGGGTGATGGAATAGCTGGAGTCGCGGGAATTCTGGCTGTGGAGGGCGTTCACCGAGAGGTTGACCTTGCCGTTCCAGTTGTGGGAATAGGAAATGGAGGAGGAGACCTGGTTCTGCAACGCTTCCTGCACCGAGCGCGAATTGTATTTGCTGTTGGAAGGGGAGGAGAAGTTAACCGATGCGCTGAAGGAGGTTCCGGGATGGGCCTTGCTGTCCTGCGTGTGCTGCCACTTGAGGCCGAAGTTCCGCGTCTGGAAGAAGTCGGTCGAGCCGCGTTCGCCGGTCTGGTCGTTAGAGAAAGTAAAGCCGAACGAACCGTTGAATTTGTAGTTAACCTTGTAGCGCGAATTGACGTCCACGTTCCAGGATCCCAGCGTATAGATACTTCCCGTGAGGGAAATGTCGAAATAATTGCCGATCACGAAATACATACCCATATCGCGGAGATAGAAGCCGCGGGCTTTTTCCTCACCGAAGGTCGGCATCAGGAAGCCCGTGGCCCGCTGCGGCTTCTTCGGAATGAATCCGAAGGGAAGGCCGATCGGGATCGGTACGTCCTCAAAGACCGGCCAGGCCGGTCCAAAAACCGTCTTCTGACTGGGTTTGGTGACCACTTTGGCCGCGGAGAGCTTGAGGTAATAGTGGGGATGCTCCAAGTCGCAGACGGTATACATACCCTTTGTGATGTTAATCGACTGATCGGACATCATCTTGATGTTCTGCCCCTGCAGGAGGCCGTCGTCCTCCTGGGTGACCATATTCTTGATGCGCGCCTTGCGGGAATTGAAATTGTAGGTGAGTTCCTCCATCTTGTAGGACTTGCCCGCCTGCTCCATCACCGGCTGCCCAGTCCAATCCTTCGTGACGGGATCATGGGAGCCCCGGGCGAAGACGATGCCGGAATTCATATCGTATTCCATATAGTCCGCCGTCAGCTTCATATCCTGATAGGTGACCGTCACGTCTCCGTAGTAGAAAATCTTGCGGTGACCGTCGCTGAATACCTCGGCGATAGAATCCCGGGCCGTCGAGAAGGCCGGCCGCTCAAGGGAACTCTTGCTCAGGAGGGAGAGGGAATCGGCCCGTACCGCTGCGAGAGAGTCCCGCCGCGCCGCCCGGAATACCGAATCCGCCAGCCAGACGGAATCCCGGACTACCACCGTCGTATCTGCCGCCGCATTTCTCCT
>JAFZAI010000136.1 GCA_017557325.1 Bacteroidales bacterium | reverse complement strand
GATATTTCTGCATATAGGCTTCAAAGCCCGAAAGGGCCTTCTCGTAGGATCCGCCGAGATACATCTGCTCGACAGTATTGAAGTAGACGTCCTCCTTGCGGGCCTCGCCGCCGCCATAGCCGCTCCCCAGAGCGTTGACGTAGGCAAGATAGCCGTCGGGATCCTCCTTCTTCCGATAGATGTTCTCGATGGCCAGAAGGGCGCTTTCCGCGTAATCGGAACCCGGCATCGAAGAGACAACCTGATGATAGTAGGAAAGAGCGTTGTCGTCATTGCCGTTGTTGCCCTCGATCATACCGAGCTCAATCAGCGAGCGGGCCACATAGGTGGGATCGTTCGTGCCGCCCTTAAGTGTCTTAAAGGTGCGCGTGGCTGCGATGTCGTCCCCGGAAGCCACGTATGCCCGACCCAGTTCGTACATCGCCTCGTCCCAGTATTTCACGCCGGGAGCAGCCGTCTGCACCCGCTCGAGGAAGGCGATCTTCTGCTTGTTGTTGCCCAGGAGGCCGCTGGCGACGGAAGCCCTGTAAGCCGGATAAATATCGTCCGGATCGGGATAATCGGCCATCTTGCGCTCGTATGCTGCAATGGCACTGCGATAATCGCGCGAATAGAAGTAGCAGTCACCGATCCGCGTTTCGGCATCGGCGCCGAAGGTATCCGTATCAGCCTGCAGGTACTTGTTGAACCAGCGAAGGGCATCGTCGTATTTCTCTTCCTTGAAATAGTTGTAGGCCATATTGTAGGCGATCAGGTCTCCCTCCGTCTGGCCATCCAGGGCCGACAGGTTGTAGAGGTCCGTCAGCACCTCGCGGGCGTCGCCATAGCGCTCGTCCCGGTAGAAGGACTCCGCCAGCCAGTAGCGTGACATCTGGTTGAAGGGATTCTCCTTCGGGCTGTAGTAGGCCGCCACTTTCAGCAGTGGAATGGCGTCCCGGTACGATCCCTTGGAGATAAGCTGGGCAGCCCGAAGGTAGTAGGCCTTCATATAGTTGCTCTTCATATCCTCATCCAGGAAGTCGATCTCGTCGTAGGCGCGGACCGCCGCCTCATAGTCGTGCTCGTACAGGGCGGCCATCGCCATATAACTGTAGATCTGGTCACTCTTCTCCCGGCTGGGGTATTGCTTCATATAGGAATTGAAGACGGAGCCATCCTTGTTGATGTCGAAGGCAAGCTTGGCCCAGTTGAACCAGGCATCCTCCTGGATGGCCTTGTCGTAACTTTGACCGGCCGCATCGCGGAAGGCGCCGAGGGCGGAGACTTTGTCCTTGAGCTGGACGTGGCTGAAGCCGAGGTGATAATTGGCGATCTGGCCGATCGAATCGGTGCGCGCCTCCATCCGGGAATAATTCTCGACGGCACCCTTGTAATTCCGAAGCGCATACAGGAGCGAGCCGGCGTAGAAATAGTCTGAGCGATTCTTCGGCTCCTTGCCGGAGAGGTCCTGCTCATAATAGCGGTTAGCCCCCTCCACATCGCCGAGAATCAGATAGGATTCGGAAAGGATACGACCCAGCCGCGGCTTCCGCTCATCGGGCGTATCCGGATAGATTTTGGCGCCCTGCTTGACGACGTAGGCGTAATCCTTCTGCATAAAATGGCATTCCAGCAGATAATAGGCCGCATTGTCGGCATAGCGGGCATCCCTGGCCGCCTCTTCCAGATGCGGGACAGCCCCGGCGAAATCGCCCTTCTCGTAGGCGATGAGACCCAGGGCGTACTCCGCGGACGCCTTGACATCCGCTTCTCCAGCCGAAGAGGCCTTCTCAAATCCGGTCACCGCCTCATCCGTCCGACCGAGCGCATACTGGCACCAGGCCTTCCGATAGTGAAACTCCGGCCGCTCCCGCTTGTAAAGCGACGTCACCGGGACAAGATTGTACGCCACGAGCGCATCTCCGTAATCGCCCTCCTCGAACAGGAGGTCACCCCGGGCCTGCTGGGCCCGCGGAGCCAGGATGGATTCGGGATATGCGGCGAGATAGCCCTCAAGACGGGCCAGGCTGCCTTCTTCCTTCAGCGCCGCTGCGCAAAGAGCCGCATAACCGTCCGCAAGCGCATCGCCCTTCATCCCGTCAAACAAGTTCTTCGCCTCACTGTAAAATCCTCTCTGATAAAGACTTACAGCGTGCCTCATCCCAGCGGGAAACGCTGCGGAAACGGACTCCGCCGCTGCCGTCATCAGCAGCGCCAGGAAGGCCGTAAAAAGCAAGGATTTAAATCTCATTACTGCTATATATAAATATCTTTCAAATATAGCAATAAATCTTTAAATAAACAAGAATATAGCACTAGTTTCGATAGACAAAAGCCGTTACCAGCAGAAGATTTTGTCCGGCCACGTCGCAGCGCACTCCCCATATGTGTATGGAGGATACGTCATTCCGGACTCCCTGTGCGTCATTCCGGACGGTTGGTGAGCCTGTCGAACCATGATCCGGAATCTTCCCACCGCCGGAGCGCCCCTTTCCGGCCTTTTTCAGGCGGACCGCAAGGTCCTCAGAACTGAGGGGAACGCCGCGGGCGGAGACGTCCGCGCCGGGATATTTAGCCCCGGTCTCCGCGATGCCCCGCTTGTCGAGCGGCAGCACTTTCAAGACCCGGAACCACTTTCCTGCCCCCAAAGCGCCAGAAGTGTCGATACCCCTCCGAACGTCTGGAGGGTTGTCGACGTTTTCGGCCATTTTCGTCGATAACCGTCCCTCCTCATGGAGGGTTGTCGACGCTTTGCAGTACAGATGCGTATTCCGGCCTAACTTCCGGAGAGCGAACCGCTCCGAAATCAGATTGAAACACCCCGCCTTCGAGAGCGACTTCCCGGGCTCAAACAACAAATCCCCTACGCCCGGCACACCGAACTCCGGCACCGCTGCCGCTTCCTCCGCCCTCCGGAAACGGAAAGACACGCCATCACGCCCTTCCCGCTCCGGAATCTCTGCCGCGACAATCTCCGCCTCTCCCGCAAAGCCCCTCTCCAGCAGAAGGAGGAGTTCTTTGCACTCCCCCTCCGTGGCGACAACGTGCACCTCCCGGACGTACGGGAGGCGTCCGAGGAGCATCGTAATGTCCGCCATCGGGGAGAGTTTCAAAAGCACATAAGGCGCCGCAGCAAAAAGATCCGGGAGCAAGGTCGTCACGTCCGGCGAACAATCCTCCAGCAGGAAAACCTTGCGCCCGCCCGCACCCCTTCGGGCCGGATCCAGAAAGATCACATCCGGATGGAAATCCCCCAGCAAGTCGGAAACCGTAACGGTATCCTCCCCCGCCGCAGAACTGGAAGCAATTCGCTGGCAACAAACACGAATATTGTCAGCACCGAGCACCGCGAAATTCCGCTTCGCCGCCTCTACCAACTCCGGAAGCATCTCATTATAAAGTACTTCCTCAAAAAGTTCGCTGAACGCCCAGCTATCGACACCAAGCCCTCCGGTTAAATCCGCCAGCCTCCCCTTTCGGTGAGGGCTGGGGGTAAAAGATGGGGTCCCACCCGGGAAAGAATAAGTGTTGGAGCGGGCAGGAACAGAGGCAGAGGCTAAAGGCGGAGCAGGTGCAGGTGCAAAGGCGGGAG
>JAFZAI010000135.1 GCA_017557325.1 Bacteroidales bacterium | reverse complement strand
CGCCGAGGGAGGCGTCCATATGGATCGCAAGGATGTATTCATCCGTATTGGCATCGGATGCCGCAAAGAGGTTGACATAATCTTCCTGCGGCTTACCGGTCGAATAAAGCCGGTATTTGTTACTCGCGATCAGATCGCCCGCCGCATCCGCAGCCAGAGAGAGATAATACGCATAGTCGTGCTCCGCATCCTTGAAGGATTCGGCATACACGTCGGACGCGTGGTATTTGCGGAAAGTGCCCTCGAAGAGGCAGAATTTCGCCTTGAGCGCCAGGGCCGCATACTTGTTGACACGGGCGGAATAAGGATACTTCGTCTCCGGCAGATACTCGATGGCATAGTCGATGTCCTCGATCATCTTGCCCATCACGAATTCGCGGCTGTCGCGCGGGGCATAGAGCTTTTCATCGGCGGAACCGAGCTCTGTGTCTACCCACGGGATATCCCCGAACTTGCGCACCTTGTCGTAATACACGAGCGCACGGAAGAACCGTGCCACGGCGCCGTACTGCAGCCGGGCCGCCTCGTCCTCGCACTGATCGAGATGCTCCAGGAGCGTATTGATCTTGCGGACGTCGTTCCAGGCGGACTGGTTCCAGGAAACGCCGGACTCGGGGCCGTTGCGGTTGTTGCCGCCGCGGATCCGGTTGTCGAGGTTGCCGGTGATGAATACGTCGCTCTGGGCCGAATAGGGAGTCTTGTCCAGCAGGTTATTATAGAATGAATTGGAGAACAGCTGCAAATCTTCCGCCGTGCGGAAATAAGCATCCTGGCCGAATTCGGACAGAGGTTTCTTGTCCAGCGCCTTCTCACAGGAAAGTAGTGAAAGCGCGGCCGTCATCAGAATGATAAAATACTTTTTCATAGCTCCGGCCCTTTAGAAAGTGATATCGATACCGAACATAAAAGTGGAAGGCCAGGGATAGTAGCCCTGGTTGCGCACCGCTGCATCATCGCTGGAAGAGGCTTCCGTATTGCCTGTCGTACGGGTATAGGCCGCTTCCGGATCGATGTATTGCGTGTGCTTCTTGGGCGGAGACCAGTAGGCCAGGTTCTCGCCCGAGAAATAGAAGCGGACCTGCTCCAGCCATATCTTCTTCGTCCAGTTCTTCGGCAGGGTGTAACCCACCGTGACGTTCTTCAGACGCAGATAGCGGAGGTTCTGCAGGTAGCGGTCGTTGACGACGCCGAGCTCGCCGCTCGAATTGGAGGCGATGTAGGTACGCGGACGCGGGAAATAGGCATCGGTGTTATCCTCTGACCAGCACTGCTTCAGGAAATCCTTCTGGAGGAAGGTCGTGTAGCCGTAGCTGAACGGCCCCCAGAACGGGGTGGAGAGGTTGTCGGGATACCAGTAATGGTTGCCGGTGCCCTCGAAGAAGATGCTGAAGTCGATGCCCGCCCAGTCGAAGGCGGCGGTGATTCCGTAGTGCAGCCTCGGAAGGGAGTTGCCCAGAATCTCCCGATCGCCCGGATTGTCAACCGTATTGTCTCCGTTGTCGATCTTGCCGTTGCCGTTGAGATCCTTGAAGGCCATATCGCCGCCCATCCAGCCGCCGGTCAGACGGGCGTTCACCAGATCCTGGTTGACCCGGGCGGTATATTCGGCCGCGTCGGCATCCGAGGTGAAGAGCCGGTCGATGCGATAGCCCCAGATCTCGCCGTAGGTCATCCCTTCGTAAAGATCGCTGAGGATGCGGGTCGGATTGTCGAATTTGGTGATCTTGGTATTGAACTGGCTGAGGGTCGGACGGATCGAATAGCCGAACGGCCTGCCGGCCAGTTTGAAACTGTCCTTCCAGAGCAGTGAGAGCTCGTAGCCGAGGGTGCGCAGGTCGGCCGCATTCATCTTCGGCGAAGAAGCGCCGTAGACGGCGGGCAGGTCCTTGCCCTTGGTGAGCATTCCGTCCGTGTCACGGATGTAGCCTTCGGCCGTGAACTGGAGACGGTTGCCCAGCATCGCGATATCGATACCGACGTTGGCCTGCTTGGAGACCTCCCAGGTAAGGTCGGAAGAAACCGGGGCATCCAGGTTGGTATAGCGGGCCATCGCACTCCCCTCTCCGAAGGTAAAGCTCTTGAAGGTATTGAAGTTCACGAGGCGCAGGTAGCTGTAGTTGGAGACGTTCTGGTTACCGAGCGTACCGTAGGAGACGCGGAGCTTGAGATTGTCCACCACTTTGCGGGCCGGGGCGAAGAAAGGCTCCTCGCTGATGCGCCAGCCGACGGACCCGGAAGGGAAGAAGCCCCAGCGGTGCCCTTTGGCAAAGCGGGAAGAACCGTCGTAACGGCCGGAGATCTCAAACAGGTAACGTCCCTTGTAGTCATAGTTGATACGGCCGAAGAAGCCGGCGAGGGCGTATTCCGTCTGGCCGCCGCTCACTTCCGGAGCCTTCTCCGTCGTGGATACCAGATCCAGGTCAGAGAGCGCTTCGGTGATCAGGTCATAGCCCCGGGCATACACGGTCTTGCGGTGATTGGTCTCCCAGTTGAAACCGGCCATCACCGTCAGGTGGTGCGCATCCTTGAAGGTGTCTTCGTAGGTACCGTAGACGTTGACCGCCTTATAATTATAGGTGGCGATGTTCTCGCTCATCCAATTCTCGTAGGCTCCCGTATTGCTGTAATGGCTGATGACACCGGGCGTAGAGGAGTAATCAATCTCGTTGCGCCGATGGGTGTTGCGGTTCTGGTAGAAGCGGTAGGTGAAATTGGCCTTGAGGTTGAACTGTTTCACCGGGGTGATGGTCAGCTCCGTGGTGTTGGCGAAATCGGTGCGCCGGCGCTGATTCAGATTGTCGCTGGCGTAGGCGATGTGACGGCCGTTGGCGATACGGTAGCTGCCCCGGATCCAGTCGGTCACGTAAGTCCAGGTGTCGTCCGGATTCTGGAGCGGGAAGGACGCCATCGCGTGACGGGCCGCATAACCCATACCCTCGTTGACATCGCCGAGGCCCGGATACTTGTAGGTGGAATAATAGAAGGTCGAGTTGTTGCTGAGGCGCATAAAGCGGTTGAGCTTCGCATCGATCTTGGCCCGGAGATTATACTTCTGGTAAATGTCCGGATTGGCCTTCATAATACCCTGCTGGCGGTCATAGGCGCCGGAGAGGAAGTATTTGACGGCTTTGTTGCCGCCGCTGATGGAGATGGAATGGTTCATCACGGGATGGATGTCGTTGTACATCTCGTGATACCAGTCGGTGTTGCAGTAGTACATATACCGCTGCTTGCCGCCGACCTCCTTGACCATCACCCAGGGACGCTCCGGATTCTCCGTCTTGTCGTTGACACGGGCCAGGAGCTCCATCATATCCTCGTGGGTGTAGGTCGTGTAGTTGTTGCCGTTGGTGGCATTCCAGAATTTGTCGACGGTGTAGACCGACCAGTAGCCGCGGGTCTCGTAATCCGTGGACGTGGTCGGCTTCTCAAAGCCGAAACGGCCGCTGTAACGGATACGGGCCTTGCCGTCCGCCGCCTTGCCGCTCTTGGTCGTCACGAGGATGACGCCGAATGCGGCACGAGCGCCGTACACGGCCGCCGCAGCCGCATCCTTGATGACGGAGACAGACTCGACGTCATTGGGATTGACGCGGTCGAGATCGCCGACGGCGCCGTCGATCAGCACGAGCGGATCGGCATCATTGATAGATGTGACACCGCGGATGTTGAGGCTGCCGCTGGCGCCCGGCTGGCCCTGCGAGGTCGAGATGTTCAGGCCCGGGACCGATCCCTGAAGCATATTCGTCAGGGTATGGGCGGTGCGGTTTTCGAGTTCCTCGGAGGCGACCGTCGTAATGGCACCGGTCAGGTTGACCTTCTTCTGGGTGCCGTATCCGACAACCACCGTCTCCTGCAGGAGCATATTGTCCTCCTCCAGAACGATGGTGTCCACAGTCTCCTGTTTGGCGGAGACGTCGATGTAGGCCGTCGTATAGCCCAGGCTCGACACCTCCAGGACAGCCGCCTTGGCAGGGAGGGTGATCGAGAAGGAGCCGTCGGCCCCCGTCATCACGCCATTGGATGTCCCCTGCTGCAAGACGGCTACGCCGACAAGGCCGTTTCCGGCCGCATCGACAACCTTCCCGCTCAGGCTGCGCTGCTGGGCCGACGCCGGAAGCGTCAGCAGCAGGACCGCGAGCGAGAAGATAACCGTTTTTAGTGTTCGCATAATGATTAGTAGTTATTAATAGAGAATGTTTTGGGTCTTGTCATCGTCTCGGTGGAGACGTTGCCGAATCGGTCGGTCACCTTGATCACGATGGTGGAGTTGGCCGAAGAAGCGGTGTACCGGAAGAAATGGATCCACTGATCCGTGATGAAACTCGGATTGGCCGTCTGGGAGAGCCGCTTAGCCGACATCGCGACCACGTGCAGCGGATCGTATGTATAGACACTCTTGGCCGTGAGCGGCGTTCCGTTCTCCGTCACGGATACCGTCCAGGACGGGTCGTGATTCCAGATGTTCAGCAGGATATCGTTCGCGCTGAATTTGGAAGAATTGTATTCGTCGACGTACGTCTTGAATTTGGTGTTGCCATTGCTCACCAGCGACATCGTCACGGTCTCGCGGACCTTATTCATATCGTATGCGCGGAACTGGTAATCCGCCGGCTTCCCCAGCGACCGGTAGCGCCAGTCGCAGGCATTCCCCTTGAAATGCATCATGGTATAGCCGGAAGGAGCGCCGTCCTGGGCCATCAGGTGCCCCGGCGAAAGATGCCCCGACCACCACCAGTCGCCGCAGACGGATCCCGCGTTGAGTTCGCGGAAATGGCTGGACGACATCTTGTCATTGACAAATGTCTTGTGGGTATGGCCGGTCAGGAAGGTGACGTCGTAGCCGCTGAAGGCTGCCACAAGGGCTGCCGTATTGGCCTCGCCGGTGGAGTTGGCACCGGTCAGATTGGCACTCCATCCGCCGCTGGATGTAGGCATATAAATCGGGGCGTGCGTGGAGACCACGATCTGTGTGCCCTTCGGAACGTAGGAGAGGTCCTTTGCGAGCCAGTCCATCTGACGGGCCGTCACGTCCCGCTTGTACTCGCTGCGAAGGTCCGCGCCCGTGCCGGTATTGTTGTAGTCGATGTCGTCCAGGACGATGAAATGAATCTTGCCGATATTATAAGAATAATAGGTAGGGGCAACGTCCCGGCGGTACTTGAACTCCTTGGCGAAATCGCCGGTCTCGTTCATATCGTTGTCGTGGTTGCCCATTGTGTGGAAGACCTGGATGTCCTTGAATTTCTCATTCATCAGGGCGAGATACTGGAGGAACTCCATTTTATTATCGTACCAGTACAGGTCCCAGGTCATATCGCCGAGGGTCAGGATGTATTTCTTGCCGGAAGTAGCGGAAAGGGTCTTGTTGAGATCGCTGGCAAAACCGTCGAACTGCGTCATATCCGAAGTGGTGCTGTTGCGGTTCGCCAGGTGCATATCCCCGAGCACGAACATTGTGAATTCTTCCCCCGGATCCTCTATAAGGGTGAAATCCACCCGGCTGACCTTGGAGGGATCCGTCCCGACACTGGCGTGGAATTCCGGCAGAATGCCGTCTCCCGGTACCGAATAGCCCGAAGGGATGGTCATAAAGACATAGCCGTTCTCCTTGAGGGAGTTCATAAAGTAAATGCCCTGGTCATTGGTCGTCGTGACCTCATATCCGTCCGAAACGATGACGCCGGGGACCGGATTGTCCCCGCAGGCGATGCGGCCGTAAATATTGGTCCCTTCCGGGAGCTCGACCGTCACGGGAACGATCAGCGAAAGCTCCGTCGTCCCGACTTTCTTGCGTGTACTTCCCCGCTTGACAAAGAAAGTGTATTGGCCGTTGACAAGCCCCTCATTCAGGGTAAAGACCAGCTTTTTGGTCGTGACGGAGGCGATGGAACAGGCGAAGGAATTGTTGGAGACGGACTGAAAGACGATTTCGTCCGTCTTCAGGATATGGGTATCGCCGATCAGGTCGAGGGTCACGTCGGACGAAGGCTCCGCCTCGATTTTGGACGGAAGAACGATGCGCGTGATGAGAATATCGGCGGATGTGTCGGGATCTTCTTTCTGCTTGCAGGACAGGACGCAACAAAGGGCGGCTGCCAAAGAGAAAACCCAAAGAAACTTCTTCATAAAATCACAAAACAATCTTTTATTTCCCCGAAAGTTAGCAAGATTTTTCGATTTAGGCAAACAGTAAATAAAAATCTTAATTTTTATACCGGGCCGGATTACGACCAACTGACAGATTGTCATACATTCCCACCGTGGCAAACATATTGCAGACCTCCGGCCGAATTGAAAAAAGCAAACTATGGCAAAAAAGAAAATAGAAGAAAAAGCCCAGCAGAGCGCAGATCCGAACCTCGAAAAAATGGCGGATCTCGAAAAACAGATTGAAGAGCTGGAGGCCAAGGCATCCGGCAGCCGGGACGATTACCTTCGGCTGATGGCCGAATTTGACACCTTCCGCCGCCGGACGGCGGAGGAGAAACTCGCCCTCGTCAAATCCGCGGCGGCAGACACCATCAAGGGCCTGCTCCCCATCCTGGACGACTGTGAGATCGCCCTCGCCCAACTGAAGGATTCCACCGACAGCGCTGCCGCAAAGGAAGGCACCCAATTGATTTTCGACAAATTAACCGCATACCTGAAAGGTCTTGGGCTGGAGCGCATCGAAGCCAAGGGAGAGCCTTTTGACACCGAATTCCACGAAGCAGTGACCACCTTCCCCGCCCCTTCCGAGGAGCTTAAGGGCAAGGTCATCGACGTCGTGCAGACGGGCTACACCCTCTCCGGAAAGGTACTCAGATATGCCAAAGTGGTCGTAGGAGCATAGCGTATGGCACAGAAAAAAGATTATTACGAGGTACTCGGCGTAGCCAAGGGCGCTTCCGCGGATGAGATCAAATCCGCCTACCGGAAACTCGCCATCAAATGGCACCCCGACAAATGGGTGGATGGCACCGATGCCGAAAAGAAGACCGCCGAGGAGAAATTCAAGGAGGCCTCCGAGGCGTATTCCGTCCTCAGCGATCCCGAGAAGAAACAGCGCTACGACCAGTTCGGCTTCGCCGGCGTCGACGGACAGCCCGGCCCCGACTTCAGCCAGGGCTTCGGCAGCCTCAACGACATCCTGAACAATCTCTTCGGAGGCGGTTTCGGCGGAAGTTTCAGTGACTTTTTCGGCGGCGGATTCGGCGGCGGCCAGCCCCGGGAGCGGGTCCTTCGCGGACGCGACATCCGGACACGTGTACGCCTCACGCTGGAAGAGATTGCCACCGGCTGCGAAAAAGAGATTTCCATCGAGCGCCTACGTCCCTGCGCGGAATGCGGCGGGAAGGGCGCCAAAAACGCATCCGACATCAAGACCTGCCCCACCTGTAACGGCACCGGCCAGCAGCAGCGGGTGGTCAACAGCCTCTTCGGACGCACGGTCGCCTACACGACCTGCTCCCGCTGCGGCGGTGAAGGCAAGGTGGTCTCCAACCCCTGCCATCGATGCAACGGCACCGGCCTGGAGCGCCGCCGGGAGACCGTCCGGGTCAAAATTCCCGCCGGCATCGAGGATGGCATGCAACTGACCATCCAGGGCGAAGGCCACGGGGCCCCGCGGGGCGGAGTCAACGGTGACCTTCTCGTGGTCATCGAAGAACTGCCTCACAGCAATCTTCGCCG
Source organism: Bacteroidales bacterium (assembly GCA_017557325.1). GTDB lineage: Bacteria > Bacteroidota > Bacteroidia > Bacteroidales > UBA932 > Cryptobacteroides. The sequence goes on along the minus strand of JAFZAI010000135.1, from coordinate 1,126 downwards.
CAAGGAAAACCACCTCTTCTACACCAAAGTAATCCCCGTCACGACCGCCATCCTCGGCGGCGAGATTTCCGTCCCCGCCCTTGACGGTAACTATAAGATCACCATCGAGCCCGGCACCCAGTCCGGCACCGTCGTCAAACTCCGTGGCAAGGGTCTTCCCGCCCTTCGCGGATACGGCAGCGGAACGGGCGACCTGTACGTCAAAATTTACGTCTGGATTCCCCGGAAACTCGGCCGTGAAGAGCGCAAGGCCATCGAATCCATCGCCGGCAGCAACGCCTTCCAGCCCGATTTGACCCGGGAAGACAAGGCGCTCTTCGACAAATAGCAAAATTTTCTTAAAAAAGTTTGCAGGTAAAAAAATAATTGCTACCTTTGCAGTCCCAAAAACAAGCAACCTCTTGCGATCGTTATGGAATTATGCGCAACGTTGCACTAAACGAGACAAAAAATGGATTTACTTAAGATTGCAGAGCAGACTTTCGATAACGGAAAGGTAGCACAGTTCCCCGAGTTCAAGGCCGGTGACACCGTCACCGTGACCTACCGAATCAAAGAGGGCGATAAGGAAAGGCTTCAGAAATTTAGAGGCGCGGTCATCCAGATCAAGGGCGCCGACCCCTTCACCAAGACCTTCACGGTCCGCAAGGTAAGCGGCGGCATCGGAGTGGAAAGGATTTTCCCCTACCAGTCCCCCTTCATCGACAGCATTGAGGTCAACAAGGTAGGAAAGGTCCGCAGGGCCCGCATCTTCTACCTCCGCGATCTCTCCGGCAAGAAGGCCCGCATCAAAGAAAAGAAGATGGTCATCACTCCCGCCGAGTAGGCACCTTCTTTTCATACACGGCTCCTTAGCTCAACTGAATAGAGCACTTGACTACGGATCAAGAGGTTACAGGTTTGAATCCTGTAGGAGTCACTTCAAAACCCCGTCTGACACACGTCAGATGGGGTTTTTCTTTAAAACTTAACCACGACTTAACCACGAACTCGTTTTCGTAGGGGTGCAAATACCTTGCGTTGGGGTGCGTAGAAGGCCGTTTTTGGCCAAAATACGGCCGTGGTTAAGTTTTCGCATTTATGCGCGATTCTTCGTAACTTTGCATAGAAGACTTAACCTATAGTT
>JAFZAI010000134.1 GCA_017557325.1 Bacteroidales bacterium | reverse complement strand
GAGACCGAGGACATTATGCCCGCCTCTCCCGAGGAACGCCGTGAGGCCCGTGAGGACGGGGTCGTCCTCAATCCCGGCTGGGGCCCGAAGGAAGTACTTGGTACAGAGAAGGTTGAGGGGATTGTATTCAAGAAATGCACCTCTGTTTACGATGCCGATCATCGGTTTGCACCCGCCTACGACGAGTCCGAGCTGATCACCCTTGACGCGGATCTGGTTATCTTCGCCATCGGCCAGACCGTCATCCTGAAGGATCTTCTCAAGGACACCAAGGTCGAATTCTTCCGCGGCGTCTATCCTGTGGCCGACAAACTTACCTACCAGACCGCCGAGGAGGACATCTTCGTGGGCGGCGACTGCTTTACCGGCCCGAAATTCGCCATCGACGCCATCGCCGCCGGCAAAGAGGCGGCCGAATCGCTCCACCGCTACGTGCAGCACGGCCACCTCACCATCGGCCGCAATCGCCGCGATTTCATCGAACTCAATAAGGAAGATATCGTCCTGGAGTCCTATGACAACTCCTCCCGTCAGGTGGAGGGTACCGCCGAGGAGCGTGACCCGTTCCGCGAGTACCACCTTACCCTCACGGAGGAGCAGGTGCGCAAGGAGACCGCCCGCTGCCTCGGCTGCGGCGCTTCCGTGGTGGATCCCAACCGGTGCATCGGCTGCGGCATCTGCACGACCAAGTGCGGCTTCGACGCGATTCACCTGTACCGCGAGCACCCGGAGGCCAGCCATTTCGTCAAGTCCGAGGATAAGTTCAGCGCCATCCTGCCGTATATGTTGAAGCGGACAGGGAAGATATTGTTCAAGAAGAAGTAATGCACGAACTGGGAATCGTCTTTTACATCATCCGCGACGTCAAGGAGACGGCGGAGGAGAACGGCGTAGAGCACGTCTCCACCGTCGTGATGAATATCGGCGAGGTGTCCACCGTCATTCCGGAGTATCTCACCGACTGCTGGCGCTGGGCCGCCGACAAGGAGGAGTTGCTGAAGGGGTGCGAGCTCCAGTGCGACATCATTCCGGCGGTGACCCGCTGCGAGGACTGCGGCGCGGAATACGGGACGGTCGCCCACGGCAAGACGTGCCCCCGCTGCGGGAGTAACCACACCTTCCTGTTACGGGGAAATGAAGTAGAAATCAAGGAAATTGTTGTTAATACCTAATAACCAAATTTATTCCAATTATGTTTTTTCAAGTTTATGGGTCTAATGCCCTTTCCCAGTGGGGAATGATGCTGGTCGTCCTGGCCGGCCTGATTCTCCTGAATGAATTCGCCCGTCGCACCAAGCTCGGCGGCATTATTACTTTCTTCGCGATCCCGGTCGCCCTAACTGCGTATTTCCTTGCAATCTGGATTGGCGTGAAGATGGGTGCCGAGTGGGCCCTGAAGAACACCACGCACGTCTATATGGCCGGGTGGTTCCACTACGCCAAGCTTTATGCGGCGACGGCCGGGTGTATCGGCTTTATGATGATCAAGTACAAATGGGGAATTGGAGCCAAAGAGTGGTTCAAACCTTTCCCGTTCGTGATCGTCGCCATTAACATCCTCATCGCCTGCGTTTCGGATTTCGAGAGCGCCATCAACGGCTGGAACAAGTGGTGGCTTACCGCGGAAGGTGTCTGGCAGTATGGCGGCTGGCACAACGTGATGAACGGCGTGGCCGGTCTGGTGAACATCTTCTGTATGACCGCCTGGTGGAAGGTCTATCCTTCCAAGGACAAGAAGGATATGATCTGGGCCGACATGACCTGGGTCTATATCGTCATCTACGACATCTGGAACTTCGCCTACACCTACAACTGCCTGCCTACGCACAGCTGGTAGTGCGGTGTCGCACTGCTCCTCGCCCCGACCGTGGCGGCCCTCCTGTGGAACCGTGGCGGCTGGATTCAGAACCGCGCCAACACCCTCGCCATCTGGTGTATGTTCGCCCAGGTCTTCCCGCTCTTCCAGGAGACTTTCAAGGACGGACGTCAGTGGTACTCCTGGGCCACCCTGCCCGTGCAGTATCCTGAAGGGGTTGCTACCATCGAGAAACTGTATGAGGTTGCAGGCGGAGAGGCCGCAGCCATCGGCACCACCGTCGATCCTTCCGTCGTGGCGGCCAATCCGACGATGATGACCGTGATCAGTGCGCTGGCGCTCATCACCAACATCATTGCCATCTGCTACATCGTCTACGTTTCGAAGAAGCGTCACATCAATCCTTACAAGGAGGATGTCTTTGTCGACCAGAAGTACTACAAGGATGCAATGGCCCGTGCCGATGTGGCATAGGTGTTGAATGTAAGTATTTGACTTACAATATATTGCGCAAAAGACCTTACTCGGAAACGAGTAAGGTCTTTTTCTTAAGCGGCTGTATTTCAGTTATTTGAGTTTTACGGCTTAGTGCTGAGCGGCGTGCAGACCGAAGCCTAGAGTCCAAGGGAAATAACCTGGAGGCACATCCGGGTGTTGTGGTAGGGGCATTTCCAGAAGCCGGCGACGGGCTGGGAGAGGTCCGGCTTGCCGTCAGGAAGGATCGCCCAGTGCCATTCGCCCTCCGGGCGGATGAGATTGTCGCGAATATAGGCCCAGCAAGCTTCTGCGCGGCCCAGACCATCCTCATCGCCGTGAAATTTCCACAGCCATAGATTGCCGACGACTGTCTCGGCCTGTACCCACCACTGGCGGGAATCGTCCCGCGTGCCGTCGGGAAGGAGTTCGTAGCGCATGGAACCGTCGGGGAGAAGCCCCTCGTTGCCGGCGGCCCCGAGAGCCAATGCCCATTCTCGAACCCGTGATATCAGGCGGGGATCCCTTGTCGCGAGGGCCGCCTCGAAGAGCAGCCAGGAAGTCTCAATGTCGTGGCCATACGATACGGCGCCCGGGAGGACGCTCCAGTTTCTGTGGAAATAAAGCTGCAGGTGGCCGTCCGGCCCGAGGATACGGGTGCCGAGGATGACGATGAGATCCTTAAGCGCCTCAAGAAGCGACGGATCGGGCCAGACCGAATAGAGATTTGTATAGGCCTCCAGGATATGAAGATGGGAATTCATCGTCTTATCGGCGTTGATATCGTGGGCGCTTAGGGACATATCCTCCAGAGGGGAGAAATCCCGCGAGAGGGCCTCGACGTATCCACCGTTGGAATGGTCAGCAAAATGCCGCTCAATAATCCCGAACAAGGTCTTCGCTGCCTCAAGGGCTGCGTTATTCCCCGTTGCCCTATACAGCTCGCTCAGACCGTAAATGGCAAATCCCTGCGCGTAGAGTTGTTTTTTTGTCTCAAGCGGACGTCCGTCGGCATCGACGCTCCAGAAGACACCGCCCCAGTCCGGGTCAATAAAATGGTCGAGGAAATACTTTCCGGTACGGGAAGCTACCCCTAGATATTCCTCGCTATGAAGGGTAGCTCCGGCGGCGGCAAAGGCCCAGACGATCCTGGCGTGGAGGATCTCCCCGCGGGGGGCGTCGGTAAGAACGGTCCCGTCGGAGAGTACTTCTCCGTAAAAACCCCCGTTGGGATCTTCCAAGGTGAGCCAGTACCGGAGGATATTCTCCTCCAGTATACGCCTCATCTCTTTGGACAAACTATTCACCTCGCAGCTGCTTGAGTTTTTCCTGTATATCTTTCATCCTGGCGGGCCCCAGTGGATAGAACACAAGGAAAAGAATACCAAGGCCCGCTCCGGCGGCCGGGACGAAACTCATCATTGCCTTGATGGTATTCAACGTCCCGGGGGCTTGCTCGATAAGGTCTTTGTCGTAGCCGGACATGCCCAGCAGGAATAGCAGGAGGAAGCCACCAAGGGCTCCGCCGAACTTCTGCGCCATCGATGATGACGAGAAGATGAGGCCGGTGGAATTGCTGCCGTTGCGAAGTTCCGAATAGTCCGCCACGTCGGCGAACATGCTCCACGTCAGCGGAGCGGACACGCCCGCGGCAATGCTTATCAGAAGCTGCAGGACAACCAGCGCCCAGACACCGCCCGTCGTGGCGGGCAGGAACCAGACGGCGCAGCTAAGGGCGACGACAATAGCCAGCGCCCCAATGAAGGTCGCCTTCTTCCCGATCTTCGAGGACACGGGCACCGCGAGGGCGACGCCGGCCATCTGGCCGATCTCGCCGAGGGTCAGGTAGACAGCGCAGGTGATGAATATGTTGGCTCCCAGCACATTAGCGAAATAGTACGCCGCCGCTCCGCCGCGGATGGAAAGGCATAGAAGCTGCCCGATGGCGGCGCCGAGAAGGAGCCACCAGGGGCCGTTCTTGACGAGCGCCTTAAGGTCCTTCCCGATGGAAGAACCGCTTTCCTTGCGGTCGATCCGGACGTGCTCTTTTGTCATCGCGAAGCAGAGGAAGAACAGCACGGCGCAGAGCGCGGCGATGATGGCCACTACAAGCGTCCACTGCATCGGATCCGCATCGCCGACCCCCCTCACGGTAAGGCCGGCGGAATGGGTCGTCCCGATGACAGACTTCTCGAAGATCCAGAAGATACCCATCGCGACGAAACTGCCGATGTAGGCGAAGAACATCCTGAAGCTGGAGAAGACCGACTTTTCGCGGGAATCCGCCGTTACCACTCCCAGCATTGCGCCATAGGGCACATTAACCGCCGTGTAGGCCGTCATCATAAGGATGTACATCACATAGGCATAGACATGCTTGAGCGTGTACGTCGTATCGGGCACATAGAAACTAAGCACGCCGATGAGGGCAAACGGGATCGCCATCCAAAGCAGATACGGCCGGTAGCGGCCCCAGCGAGTCTGTGTCCGGTCGGCGATGAGGCCCATCACCGGGTCGGAGACCGCATCGTAGAGTTTCGTCACGAGAAGGAGCGTCGCCGCGTGGGCGGGCTTGAGCCCGAAGACGTCACTGTAGAAAATCGGAAGATAGTAGGAGAATATCTTCCAGAACATCGACGAAGCGAAATCGCCGAAGCCGTAGCCGATTTTTTCCTTGAGGGCAGCCATACTATAGATTCTTGTCTATCAGTGCATTGAGTCTCTCCACCGTCAGCCCGGTCCGGAAACCGTCCGGCTCCGTGTGGAGGCAATAGTCCACCAGACGGTCAACCGTCGAGGTCGCCAGGTGGACGCGCGTGTCGCTGGAGGCGTAGTAGATGAAAACCTTCCCGTCGGGGGCTGCGATCCAGCCATTGCAGAACAGGACGTTCATCACGTCGCCGATATATTCTTCTCCCTCCGGCGCCATAAAGAAACCGGCCGGGGCGGCAATGACGCGGGCGGGATCCTCGAGTGCCGTCATATACAGATACAGCACATAGCGGAGACCGCTGGCGCAGCCGCGTACCCCGTGGGCCAGATGAAGCCAGCCCTGAGGGGTCTTGATCGGGTGAGGGCCCTCGCCATTCTTGCTCTCCATAATGGTGTGGTAGTGACGCGGGCTGATAATCCTCTCGTCCCGGATGAGGGCGTGTTCCATCGACTCCGTCAGGGCCCAGCCTATGCCGCCGCCCTTTCCGGTATCGATGAATCCGTCCTGGGGACGCGTGTAGAGCGCGTATTTTCCATCGACGAATTCGGGGTGAAGGACGACATTGCGCTGCTGGCATGCTGCCTCGATGTCGGGCAGCCGCTCCCAGTGCACGAGGTCGTGCGTCCTGGCTACGCCAGCCGCGGCAACGGCTGCCGACAAATCCGCCGGAGCGGAAGGATCCTTCCGCTCCACGCAGAATATGCCGTAGATCCAGCCGTCCTCGTGGGCCGTCAGGCGCATGTCATAAACATTGGTCGCCGGCTCACCCCACTCGGGCATCGTTATCGGCCTCGGCCAGAAATGCCAGCCGTTCACCCCGTCGGGGCTCTCCGCCACGGCGAAGAACGACTTCCGGTCGGCGCCCTCGACCCGGGCCACCATCAAGTACTTTCTGTCCAGGAGGATGGCGCCGGGATTGAACACGGCGTGGATGCCGAACCGCTCACAAAGCACTGCATAGGTTGCGCCAACGGACTGGATGCTCTGATTTGGATCTTCTGTGCCTACATGGAGCTAGGTGTGATGAAACCAGGCGATG
>JAFZAI010000133.1 GCA_017557325.1 Bacteroidales bacterium | reverse complement strand
CCCTTTGGGGCCCCCTTTCGGGCCCTTTTTCCAGTTTTTTTTCCCAGGCTTTTGTCCCGGCCATTCATCCGGCGTTTCACTGGATATTTCACAAAACATTTCACCGATTCTCCCTCTGCACGTTCGGAGGGCCGTTCGTTGTAAGTTACTGATAATCATAACAATATATAAAAACGTACCCCTCAAAACGAGGGGCACGAAAACAATCAATTCGCTCTGTATCAGGATGTTACGGCGAACGCTTCCGGCGGTTGCACCGGGTTATCTGGCAGAGATGTGGCTCAGGCCGAGGGTTACTTGGCGGTGATGTGAATCAGCCCGCAGGTCACCAGGACCTGGGAGAGATAGAAGAGCGGGAGCATCAGGAAGTAGCCCGTCGGGATGCCGGCGAAGTCGTGCAGCGAAAGGAGGATGTCGGAGACGACCAGCGAGCAGACGCCCGAGAGGACGAGGAGTTTGCCGGTGCGGTCCATTGTCGGGCCGAAGGGCGTTGCCGAGGCGGTGGAGACCGAGAAGGCCGATACGAAGATGTAGGCGAGGACCGCGATCCGGATGCCCATCGACTCGATGCCCGGAATCAGCAGGAACACAAAGTACAGCCCAAACACGACGCACAGCAGGGCGAACATCCACCAGTTGACCTTCCCCTTGCGCATCGTGAAACCGATGTAGCTCATATGGGCGATGAAGTACGCAATGACCCCCGCGATGAAGAACATCGCACCTTTGTCGTGCGCCAGATGCAGCAGGTAGTCGCCGACAATCGAGAATCCGAATGCCGCCGGGATGAATTTCATATACTTATCCCTCCGCTCCTTCGGGGCCGCAAAGATGATCCATAGCACCAGTCCCAGCAGCCAGAAAATAATCAGGCACCGCCAGATGTACACCTCCGTCGCAGCATACGCCGCATACAGCCCCGCCGGCACTACGGTGGCCAACAGAAAATAAATAATTCTTTTTGTCATAGCATTTTCGGTTTTTCTATATGAATAACTAATTTTCCTTCATACCACGGATCGTTCTGCCAGGCCGAGATGGGCCAGACATGGACGGAGCCGGGGCGGAGATGGTGGCGGGCCATCAGGGTGGCGATTTCCTCGGCGACGTCGCCGCCCTTGAGGTAGAGGATTCCGCTGCGGAAGCGGCCTTTGACCCAGGGGTAGAAATCCGTGAGCGAGGCGACGGCGCGGGAGACGACCCAGTCGAAGGTGCGGCCGAGCGACTCGGCTCGGGCGTTGACGACCTCGACGTTCGCGAGGTCGAGCGCCCTGGCAACCGCGGAGGCGACGAGGGTCTTTTTCCCCACCGAATCGCACAGGGTAAACTGCGCCTCGGGATACTGGATGGCCAGCGGGATACCCGGGAAGCCGCCGCCGGTACCGAGATCCAGCACGGAGCCATGCGCAAACGATTCTTCCAGTCCGGAGAGCCGCAGATATTCCGCGATGGCGAGAGAGTGCTGCACGTGATGGGCGTAGAACGCGTCCATATCCTTGCGGGAGATCACGTTGATCTTCGCATTCCATTCCTGATAGAGGGGCTCCAGCAACGTGAGTTTATCCGTCATTGCACTTCCCCCCGGTTCATCATTTCGCTGAGCTGCGCCTTTCCGCGGCGGATCCGGGTGCGGACCGTGTTGAGCGGCAGGCCGACCTGCTTGGCAATGTCCTCGTATTCGAGTTCTTCCACCATATAGAGGATGATGATTTCCCGGTAGAGGGGAGAGAGCTCTTCGATGAAGCCCATCAGGCGCTCGTGTTCCTGGCGGTTGATGATTTCATCCTCGGGATTGACGTCGTCGGAGAGATCCGGCGCTTCGTCGGTGTCGGAGCGCGTCTTCTTGATGGCATCTTTTTTCTCGTCCTCCCGTTTGATGATGCCGAGGTGGTCGAGTGCGGTGCGGTACGCGATCGTGAAGAGCCAGGGAAGCAGATCGCGGGAGGTGTCGAAGCTGTCGATCTTGGTGAAGAATTTCTGGAAACTCTCGGAAACGACGTCATCGACATCCGCTTTCCAGATGAAATACTTTGACACACGGCCCCGCACGGCGCCCACGTGCTTCTCGTAGATGGCCTTATAAGCCAACTGGTCGCCCGTCCTCGCCTTCTCCACCAGAGCGGCGTCCGTCATCTTTTTGTATTCATACTCCATAGTCTATTTAATATCTTGTGTCGATAACCCTCCGTGGCTCTGGAGGGTTGTCAACGAAAAAGGCCTAAAACGTCGATAACCATCCATCCCTCCGGAGGGTTGTCGACAGATGGTGTCTAATGGGCATCTAGCCAAGTGGTTCCGACGTTGCATTCTACCGTGAGGGGAATCGAGAGCGTGACGACGTGCTCCATCTCCTCGACAACGATCTGACGCAGAGCATCTACCTCCTCCGGAAGGCAGTCGAAGAGCAGTTCGTCGTGGATCTGGAGGACCATCCGGCTGCGGAGGCCGGCCTCGGCCATCCGGCGGTCGACGTGGATCATTGCGAGTTTGATGATGTCGGCCGAGGAGCCCTGGATGGGGGCATTGACGGCGTTTCGTTCGGCGAGGGCGCGGACGGTGGCGTTTTTGGCATTGATGTCCGGGAGGTAGCGCCGCCGGCCGAAGAGGGTCTCGACGTAACCGTTTTCCCGGCAGGATTCGATCGTCGCGTCAATGAACGAGCGAATGGCCGGGAAGGAGGCGAAATAGTCGTCGATGATCTGTTTTGCTTCCTTCCTGGGCAGGTGAAGCCTTTCGGCCAGTCCGAAGGACGAGATGCCGTACATTATGCCGAAATTTGCCGTCTTGGCAATCCGGCGCTGGGCCGGGGATACTTCTCCGAGCGGAATGCCGAAAATCTTGGCGGCCGTCGCCGCGTGGACGTCCTCTCCGGCCCGGAAGGCGCTGACGAGGTGGGCGTCGCAGCTCAGGTGGGCCATCAGGCGAAGCTCGATCTGCGAGTAGTCGGCCGACATGATGACGTTGCCAGGGGTTCCGGGGACGAAGGCCCGCCGGATTTCCCGGCCCCGCTCGGTGCGGATCGGGATATTCTGGAGGTTCGGGTTGGAACTGGAAAGACGTCCCGTGGCGGTGAGAGCCTGGTTGAAGGTGGTATGCACCCGTCCGTCCCGCGGCGAGACATAGCCCGGGAAGGGCTCGATGTAGGTCGAAAGCAGTTTTTTCGCTGCGCGGAATTCAAGGATTTCCGCAATAATCGGATGGCGGTCGTAGAGGGCGGTCAGTGTGGCCTCGTCGGTCGTATACTGTCCCCGGGCGCTCTTCTTGGCCTTCGGGTCGAGAGCGAGCTTTTCAAAGAGCACTTCCCCGATCTGTTTGGGCGAAGAAACGTTGAGGTCGGCAGCGCCGGCGAGCTCTCGTACGCGGGCTTCTCGGGCAGCAATTTCCTTCCGGAGGCCTCCTGCAAAGGCATTCAGCTGGGCTACATCGACTTTGACGCCGGCCTGCTCCATCTTGAAGAGCACCTTGGAGAGCGGCTCTTCCATCTCGAAATAGAGTTTCTCCAGGCCTTTTGCGTGCAGTTCGCCCAGCAACTTCTCCCCGAGGGGAAGCAGGGCGGCTGCCTCTTTGGTGTGATGAATAACGGTCTCCTCGGGTGCTTCGTCGAAGAGCGAAAGGGCGGCAGGCGCCTCCGGGGCTTCCTCCTCAATGCTCACGCCGAGATAACTCTTGATAAGGATTTCGGCTTTGTGGCTCTTTTCGGGATCGATGAGGTAGTGGAGCAGGGCGAGGTCCATCCAGCGGCCTTCGAGGCGGCCGATGCCGTGCGCGGCAGCCTTGAGGTCGAAGCCCCATTTCTCAATGGCCGGGTCTTCCAGGGCCGCCTGGAATGCCTCTACGGGGCCTTCTGCGACGAGGCCTCCGAGGGTGGCTGCCGTGAAGGGTTCGCCTGCGCGAAGAGCCATCTTTCCGGCGCTGCGGGCGGCCTTGACCAATTCGGCGGGAGTTACTTCCCGCATCTCCAGATTCACGGCAGGCACTTCCGGCCGTGCAACATGGGAGATAAACCGCCGGAGCGAATTGAATTCGTATTTCTCGAAGAGGTCGGCTACGGCAGGGGAGAAGTCCATATCGAGCCGCATATCGTCGAGGCTCACCTCGAGTGGAATGTCCGTCTTAATGGTCACGAGAGCTTTCGAGAGGGCGATATGATCCCGTGCCTCTTCGAAAAGAACCTGCTGCTTCGGCGACAATTCATCCAGATGGTCGTAGATATTCTCCACGCTGCCATATTTCGCGATGAGCTTCCCTGCCCCGACTTCCCCGACGCCTTTCACCCCGGGCACGTTGTCGGCCGTATCCCCGCAAAGGGTCAGCATATCGATGACCTGCCGGGGCGAACCAATCCCGTATTTGCTGCAGATTTCCGCCGGACCGACCACCTCGTCAGCCCCGCCGCTCTTACCCGGCTTGAGCTGGAAGGCGTGTTCCGCGATGAGTTGGCCATAGTCCTTGTCGGGCGTGACCATATACACATCCAGATCAGGACCGGCGAACTGCGCGGCCATCGACCCGATCACGTCGTCCGCCTCGAAGCCCGGAAGGGTCAGGACAGGGATATTCATTGCCTGCAAAAGCTCCGTAAGCGGCTCCAGGGCATCGATGATCAGTTGCGGAGTCGGGGGACGGGTGCCCTTGTATGGCGGATACATTTCATTCCGGAAGGTGCCTCCCGGCGGATCGAAGGATACCGCCAGATGGGTCGGCTTTTCCCGTTCGATCATCTCCAGCAGGTATTTGGTGAAGCCGAACAGGATCGACATGTCGGCCCCCTTCGAGTTGATCATCGGCCGACGGAGGAAGGCATAGTACATCCTGAAAATCAGGGCGTGACCGTCTATGAGAAAGAGTTTCTGCATCAGTTATTTCTTCCAGGTATGGCAGAGTTTGCCGTCGGTATCGTAGGTCTTTACGTCAATGCCGTCCTTGGTGATGACGACATCCATCCGTTCCATATTACTGTTGACGAGGAGGGGATAGTTCTTGCCATCTTTCCCGGCCTCGCTGCAGATCCACTTGTGGTGATGGGCGCTGAGCATCAGGTCGATGCCGGCCTTTTCGAGAATGGGTGCCCAATTCTCGGTAATCCAGAGCTGGGAATACCAACTGGTCTTGTAGGCGACGGAGGGTACGTGGCAGATGCAGATCTTGACGGGGGCGCTGACGAAGGAGGGATCCTTTACGGCTTCCTTCAGCCACTCCGTCTCCCGAAGACGGTAGGCGTCATAATCGGCCGTTCCGGCGTATTCGTGGCTGCTGTCGGGCTTGTCTTCTCCGGCGTCAAGAACGATGAAGGCGGCCGGACCCTGCCGGAAGCTGTACCAGAATTCCCCGGTGGAGGTGGGGAAGAGGCTGTAAACCTTGTCGAATTCCAGCCCGCGGCCCTCGTGGTTGCCACGTGCATAGACCAGCGGAATGCGCTCTGCCTGGGGCAGAATCGGCTGGATGCTATGTTTGGCCACCGTGTCGATGTACTGGGCGTAGGAGACGATGTCGCCGTTGAGGACGATGAAATCGGTCTTGTTCAGGTCAATGGGCTTGGCCAGCGCGGTGAAACGGGCGTCGTTGAAGTGAATGTCGTTGAGCTGTGAGAAGCGGCAGGTGTCCGCCTTGGCGGTCAGCGTCCGGGCCTTGCACTCCCGCTTGCCGGAGATCTTCCGGAGATGGCCGAATACAAGGCGGTAGGGATTGCTGCCGTCGGTCACGACCTTCCCGACGATGCGATAGCGATAGGATGTACCGGGCTCGAGGCCGTCAATGCGGACGGCGTGATAGCGGCCCATTGTCCGTCGGCCGTATGTGCTCTCATAGTAGCGAGGCCGCGCTTTCGCCTCGAAGGCCGACCCGTCGTCGGGTGCAATCTCGACATAGTCGAGCGACGGCTCGGCCGTCACCCACAGCACTGTAAATCCGTGCTCATCCACACCGTGCACCCAGGGGCCATAGAGCAGGTTGGATGCATTTGCCGTCGCCGCCGTTACCACGAGCAGCGCCAAAACCGTCAGTATTCGTAGAGATTTCATCGCAAAAATGTTTATTCTACAAATTTACAATATTCTGTGTATTTCCAAAAATTACCGACGGTAAAAGTCCTGCAGGACATAATAGGCCTGTTTGCGATTCCCCTGCTCGTCAATGACGCCCTTCCGGTTGAATTCGTCCTGGATGCCGCTCAGCGGGCGTTTGGGGGAGCGGAAGTCTTTCAGGCACCAGGGGCTGAGGCCGGAGATGCCGGGAAGCCGCATCAACATTTCCAGGTTTTTGCGGTACAAGAGGGCGAGGTATTCCTCCGAGAATCGTTTGTTCTCGTCGCCGTGCAGGCCGTAGCGGGCGCCTCCGCCGAATTCACTGATGACGACGGGCTTGCCGGAGGGAATGGTCCAGACGAGCGAGTCGCAGTCGGCGGGCGTGCCGTCATACCAGCCTTCGTACTGATTGAAACTGATGAGGTCTGTAAGGGCAATGAGTTCGTCCTCGACGACGCCGTGATGGGGCGTTACGAGTTTTTTCTCCATCGCGGCGCTCACAAGCCGGGTCGGGTCTTCCGCCCGGGCCCGGGCGATGAGTTTCCCGAGGAAGGAGAGTCTCTCGGGGTTGCGTGGAGTCTCGTTGGCGACCGACCAGATAATGACTGAAGCCCGGTTGGCGTCGCGGCCGATCATCTCCAGAAGCTGGTTCTCGGCGTTGGCATATGTGTCCGGCGAGGACCAGTCGATGTTCCAGTAGCAGGGAATTTCTTCCCATAGCATAAATCCCATCTGCTCGGCGAGGCGGACCATCTGCTCACTGTGCGGATAATGCGCGAGACGGAGGAAGTTGCAGCCGAGGTCTTTGGCTACCTCCAGCAACGCCCGGACGTCTTCTTCGCTCCGGCACCGGCCGGGATTGGTGCCGATGGTCTCGTCATGCAGGGCGATCCCTTTGAGGAAGACGGGCTTGCCGTTAAGGAGAATCTTGTCTCCCTCGGTCCGGATAGTCCGGAATCCGACCTTGTCGGTAATCCGGTCCTCCCCGGCCGTGATGACGATGTCGTACAGTCTGGGATTTGAAGGGGACCAGAGTTCGGGGGAGGTTTTCTTTTTGAATTTGAAAGAGAAGGAGATACTCTCGCCCCTTTGGGGCTCGGTATGACATTTTATCCCCAGCTCCGGGATCTCCACCGTGACCGGCACGGTGCCGCCGTCGAGGGTGACGGAAACCTCCGCCGAACTGCCGTCGAAGCGGAGACGGTAATCCCGAATGAATACCTTCGGGACGCTTACCAGGAGGACGTCCCGCGTGATGCCGCCGTAGTTCCACCAGTCGAAATTGACGGTCGGGACTTCCGAGACGCCGCGCTGGTTGTTGACATAGACCACCAGGCTGTTTTCCCCTTCCTTCAGTACATCCGTTACTTCAAACCAGAAAGGCGTGAATCCGCCCTTGTGCTCCCCCAGGATGGTATTGTTAAGCCCTACGATGCACTTGTAGTTGACCGCCCCGAAATACAAAAACCAGCGTTTCCCGGCCACCTTTCCGTCATTCCCGGCCACCTTTCCGTCATTCCCGGCTTGACCGGGAATCTTTATCGTCCTCCGGTACCAGACGCTTCCCTCGTAGTAGTAGAGTTTCTCGGACTGAGTATTCCAGTCGCCGGGAACGGCGAGCGTGGGGGCTGCCGAGAAATCGTATTCAATCTGACGGGACTCCTCTACAAAGTAATGCCGGTCGGCAAAATATCTTCGGTTGGGCTTGAGAAGGGTCATCTGGTATTTGTAGATACCCGTATCCATCGGGTCTACGATATAGTTCCACTGTCCGGCGAGTGACTGGCAATCCCTGCCGTCCGCGAGGAGAAAACTCTTGGCGGCGGGCTCCTGCGCCAACGCCCCGAGGACAAGCAGCCCCGACAGGAAGGATAGGACAATTTTTTTCATGGCTCAATCACATTTGTCCCGCGGCGGACGGGATGCCGGGTACCGTTGATATAAAGCGTGTATGGTTTATTGGTGACCACCGTCACCTTGCCGTCTTCATACAGAATATTCGTGGTAATTTTTCCGAAAGCCAGATTCTCAATGCCGTGCCGGCAGGTCTGATGTAGATTCCATCGGACGGTGGTGGAAGGGGCGTCGACATCGTAGAAGCCAAGCACATTCTCGATAAACAGCGAGATGGGCCCCAGGGCCGACCAGCCGCAGAAATCGGGCTTGACCGTCTTGATGTTTTTGGTGCTTTCCTTCTTGCTGGCAGGCTCGGGCCGCGTGGGATTGTAGCATTCCCAGATAGTGTGCGGCTCATAGCCGGAATAAGTCTGCCACTGATGCTCCAGAATGGCTTCCGCCGTACGGTTGGCCTCCTCGAAGAAGCTGTATTTCTCCAGCGCCTTTATGCCCATATAGGCCGTCGGCAGCCACATCGACCCTTTCCAGTAATTCCCGTCCGGGTCAAAGTCGGGATCGTCCCGCGAGACGGTGACCCAGGGCACGATGCCGCCCAGTTTGTCATCCTGCAAGGCAAACTTCACCATCGCCTCGGCCTGCTTCTGCGACGGGACCTCCGCCAGCATCGGCCAGAACGAGGCCGGGGTCAGGATATGCGTCTTGGAGAGATCATCTTCCTTTATATCATAATAGCATCCGTCCTCCTCATCCCAGTAGTACTGGTTGATTTTCTCCTTCAGGTCTTCATACCGGGCGCGGAAATCCTCCTCGGTGGCGGTATCTCCGGCCACGGAGGCGAGACGGGAAATGTAGAGCGCGGAAAGCGCCTGCTGGGAAATGGCATCGATCCAGAACATAGGCATTTCCCGCTTCCTCGGTGTATTGTCCATCCCGCTCTGCCAACTCTGCCAGTTGTAGCCGATTCCTTTGTACTCGATGCGGATGCCGTCGTTGCTGATGGGGAAGGGGAACTGCGTATCGTGGTTCATCGTGTTGAACAGGTCGAAATGCTTCTGGAGGAAGCGCTTCTGCGTAATGAGTTCTTTGATATGGGCCTTGTCTGCGGTGAATTTGTAGTAATCATTCTCCACCCAGGCGAAGAAGGGAGGGTTGTCCGGATGCCATACGCTCAGCGGAGAACCGGCGTTTTCGTGCAGGGTGTAGTAGAAATTGTCCAGCGTCTCGATGCCCGGGAAAATGTGCGGTGCATATTTGCAGAACATCACCATAAATTCCGAATCCCAGATCCAGATCGCCTCGTCCCGGAAGCCCTCGTCCATATAACGGGGCTGAGGTAGTCCGGGCTGATACTTGATGTGGTCCTTCGCCTGCTCCCAGGCCGTCCAATACAGGTCTACATATTCGGGCCTGGCGTCAAAAACCGGCGTCGGGATCCCTCCGGCTTCCGGCTTCCCGCTGCATCCCCCTGCAAAAAGAAGGATGCAGCCACTCAGTATAATGGCGATTTTACGATGCATAGACGATCCTGCTTAAAACTCCAGTACGGCGATGGAATTGTTCCACGGGCTGATGCGGACCTTGCCGTCTTCGGTGGGGAAGAGGGGGATTTCGGTGTAGAGGTGCTCGTCGTCGGTGAGGTGGCAGGGGATAAGATTCCGGGTCAAGCCCGGAATGACGGCAGAGGTGCCCGGAATGGCATTTTGGGGGGCGGGGAGCGTGACGGTGACGTTGGCGAGGTTGCTGGCGTTGTTGTCGCCGTCGTAGCGGGTGAGGAGGAGGGTGGTCTTGCCATCTTTCACCGATGCAACCGCGTAGATGTCGTCGGCGCCGCCTTCAACCGTGCAGGCGCACTGATCTCCACGAAGGTGGCTCCAGGCGTAGAAGGCGTAGTAGACAGGCTTGTGCTCGTAGGTCTGGAAGTCGTAGAATCCGCAGTAATTGGAATTGGCGCGGAAGTCATAGTACATCATCATATCCACCGGGGCGTCCTGCAGGGCCGACATTGTGGCGGCGACGAAGGCCGCGCCCTTCATCGAGCGGCGGTTGATCCGGTTGTAGCGCTCGTTGGAGCTGCCGGAGCCTTCTTTGAACCGGCGGTAATTCCACTCGTTGAGGATCAGTTCGGCGTCGCCATAGCCGTACTCCTTCATCCAGCCGCGGATCAAGTCCGCCTCCATCAGGTACACCGACGGCTCTGCGCCGTATTTGTGCCAGGAGATGAAGTCGATGGGGACCTTGTTGTCGCGCATATACTGGAAGAATTCCGGGAAATAGGTCTTGGTCCCCTGGATCCGGCAGTAAGAAGGACCGCCGATTTTAAGGTCAGGGAAGCAGGATTTCAGATGCTTTGCGGCAATCGCGTACATCTTGTGGAATTCCTCGATGGGACCGCCCCAGGTGCGGGGCTCGGTTTCCCAGCGGCCGGAGGACATATCGAGGTCGGCCTCGTTCCAGATCTCCCAGTAACGGATGTTGTAATGGAATCCGTCCGCCCAGCCCTCGTTGTAATGGCGGATGATATGCTCGCAGATGACGGCCCATTTCTTATAGTCCTTCGGCGGATAGATGTTGTACTTCGCCGCAATCTGGTTCTCGATGGTCTGGCCGAGGCGGTAGAAGGGCTCGCTGCCGGCTTCGATGAGGGTCTTGATGTAAAGATCCGTCTCCCGGAAATCATACGAGGACTCCTTGTCGGGATTCTTGCTGAAATCGGGGAAAATGTCGCTGATATCGACCAGCCGTTCCCCGTAATAACCCTCGCTGGCATCGTGGGTGCGGCTGAAGGGGATATCCAGGATGCGGAAATCCGCTTTCTGTTGTGGGCTGTCCCATGCAGGGCCGTTGTTGACGGCATTCATCGGCTTCACCGGCCCTTTGATGACGCCCGGGTCGACAGTCACGCTCACCTCGACGGAGGTGATATTCGGCTGAATTTCCTGGGCGGACAGCATCGGGATGCTGCATAGGACCAGCCCTGTTAGAAGAATTTTGTTCGTTTTCATCGATAAGTAACATTTCTCAAATACACCTGTCTCGAGCCTTCGTGGACCGAATTGAAGGCGAGCTGGGTGCCATCGGGCTTCCAGCGGGCGTGGAGGTCGCAGCGGGAATACTGCTCCTTGTATTTTTCCGGAACGAAGAAACGGCCCAGGGAGATGAGCGCTTCATCCTCTTCCCGCAGAAGAACCCATGAGCGGTAACCGTCCTTGTTCCAGTAGCCCTCACTGCTGATGAATTTCCCGTTCGGGGAGAACACGCAATGGCCGTCCCAATCCATAATCCCGGGGGCGAGATGCCGTACTTCCTGCTCTTTCCCTACGGTGAAGAGGGTATGGGCCCAACATCTGCCCCCGTCCCAACGGGCCGTAACCAGCAGGGTTTCGTTGTCTTTCCAATTGAAATGGGAGCCCTCCCATCCGTCCGGGAAGCAGCGTCTGAGGGCTGTACCGTCCGTCCGGACGGTGAAAGCGGCCGTTTCCCACTGGTAGACGTACCCGCGTTCGGCCATCTGGGCATTGAAATTCTGCACCGTCCGGGCGAGGAAGAAGACTTTCCCGGCGTCCGGACTGAGGGTGGTATGGCAGAAATAGGCCAGACCATCATCGGAGGTGATTTTCGGCATCAGCAGCCGGGCCTGTGCCACCGACAGCAGCAGACGCTCTTCGCCGGTTCGGAGATTGAGGAGCCAAAGGCCGTCATTCTCCGGCCAGACCTGATCCCTGAGTGGATCCTGTCCATCTCCGGCATATCCATAGTCAGGCCGGCAGAGGCGGAGGCGGGCATAGTTGATGCTTACCGCCCATTCTCCCGCAGGGTCGACGGCACTGATTGGGCGCGGCACGATGCGTTCCTCCCCGGTCTTCCAGTTGAGCAGCACCGTGATAAACTTCCCGTCCCGGCAGTCATTGAAGGCACAGAGACCATCCTCCCAGGGCAGCCAGTGGAACATCGCGGCCTCCTGGAAATTCCAGCAGGTAGTCTTGCTGATGGGAATGTAGCGGCAACTGTCGGCTAGATCCACCAGCGCGACCGTGGCCGTGTCGGTCTCCTCCGCCAGCCGTCCGGTGAAATCCGTCCCCAGTACACACACATACCGTCCGTCCGGGCTCCAGGCATTGATGCCGAAGTAATTGGCCAGCAGGTGGTCGTCAGGCCCCTGCGTAATGGCGTAGGGCTCACCCACTTCAGGGAAAGGGGTGAGGGCCTCTTTGCAGGAGAAGAGAAGGACCAGCAGGCCCGCACAAATCAAACACGTTTTCTTCATTTCGCTCCCATTGCGTTAAATTTCAGCATAATGACACCGTGGGAGGGGATGTTGACCGTCTGGGGACACGGTTTCTGTCTCCAAAGGTCCCGGCAGGAGCCAATTCCGCTCCAGCCGGCGCCCTTCAGCTTCTCGATAATATCTACGCTCAATGCTTCCTCTCCCAGGTTGAAGATGCCGGCGGCAAAGGATCCGTCACACAGGGGACGGCCCCAAACCTGGATGGCACCGTCTTCCAGCAGGCAGTCGGCCTGCTTGCCCAGCGGATCTTGGTCGACGGCGATGATTTCATGATTGCACAGCAGGTTCCGGGTAAATTCGTCCAGCAACGAAAGATCGCCGCCAATCATCAGCGGAGCTGCCAACAGTGCCCACAGGGATACGTGCGTATACTGTTCATCCGCCGTCAGACGGGTGTCGCGGAGCCCTTCTCCCCAGCCTACCTTGCCGACCACGAGCATATCCGGGTCGTTCCAATGACCCGGGCCAGAGTAGCCGGCGAGCCCCCGCTGCTTCTGGAAGCCGATCCGATGGACTCTTTCCCATTTGTCGGTGAGATCGCCCGTAGTCCGCCACAGATTGCCGCCCGCTTCGCGCCCCCACGTCCAAACTTCCATCAGGCCATATTGACAGATGGAATAGCAGATGTCCCTCGGCTGCAGAGCGAGGAGCTCCTTCATCTTAACATAAGGCTTGATATGGTCCGCCTGCGTCACTTCAGGCAGGGTTTTCAGATAAGCCCGGTAGCCGCAGAGGTCGTATTTCAGGTAATCTACCCCCCAGTCGTTCCAGGTCTGGACATCCTTCTCCTCATAGTCGAGCGAGCCGAGATAGCCTCCGCAGGTGGTGGCGCCCGGGGAGGAGTAGATCCCCAGCCGCAAGCCCTGCCCGTGCAGCCATTCGCCCAGTCCGGCGATGTCGGGGAAGCGGTCGTTGGGCTGCAACTTGCCGTCAGCATCCCGATCCGGCGCCTGCCAGGCATCATCGATATTGATGTAACAATAGCCATAATCGGCAAGCCCCGATGAAATGAGTGCACGGGCCGACGCCATCACCTTCTCCTGCGAGACCTCCAGTCCCCAGCAGTTCCAACTGTTCCATCCCATCGGCGGCGTCAGGGCTATCGTGTCGCCTATTTTCAAAATCAGCTTTGCCTTGACGGAGCCGGATGCATTCTTGGCTTTTAATTTGACCACATATTCGCCGGGCTTTTTGACCGAGCCGCTGATAATGCCCTCGGCGGCATTCAGGGAAAGCCCCTTCGGCAGGCGTCTCGCCGAAAATTTCATCGGACGCTCTCCCGAGAACGGGAGCCGGAAAATAATCGGTGAGCCAGGTCTGGCGCCGAGTACGGCCGGGCCGTTGTATCTCGGGGCGGCAGGTGCCGGCGGCGTCAGGCAGTAGTTCTGCGCGAAGGCAACCGGAAGGACGCCCCCTAGGAGACATAGCAGTATGAGCAGCCTTTTCAGCATTGTTTAGTCGAACAAGTCATCCGCCGTATAACCTTCGTGCGTGGCACCTTCAGTCATCCTGCCGAGGATCAGCGATTTGGTGACCTTTGCCTTGTCTCCGTTCCGGTCAACGACCGTCAGGGTAATGATGTTGTCCTTCTGGGTGAGTGTCGCCTGCGGATGCTGCGCGGTATAGATGGCCCCGTTGATATTCCAGGACCAGGATGCAATGCCGGCGGATGAACTTGACCGGTCGGTGAAGGTAACTGTCTCGCCTATGACGGAATCTTCAGGCAGGTCGAAATCGGCCACCGGGCCCGCCACCGGCGCGCTGCCGCTCAGGTCAAAGATGGCATACACGGGATAATGGTCGGAGATATACAGGTTGTTCCACTTGCGCCTGTCGGTGTGGAAGAGGGAACAGGCGACGCTTCCGCCATAGAAGATATGGTCGATGATTCTGGCTTCGGAGCCCCACCAATGATACGTCTCGAAATAATCCGTCTCCGGGGCCGTCTTCCGGGCGCTGGAGTAATTATTTTCGATGGGCAACATATCGGCGTTGTCCTCCGTCATATTCCAGTCTCCGGTCAGGATGACGGGCAGGCCCCCGGTATTCTTGCCGGTGATGGTACTGCGGATTAATGCGATCTCTTTGGAATGGGCCGCGCCATAGATGCTCGGATGGGTATTCAGCAGGAAGAACTGCTGATTGGTGGGCTTGTAGGTCAGGATGGCCCAGGTCGAGGTCTGGGGCACGTGGTCTTCCATCTCGCTGAAATAGGAATTGGCGGAGGTGGGCGAATTGGAATGCCAGACCGTTCCGGAACTGTTCAGGGTGATGAGGTCGGTCCGGTAAAGAATCGTCGAAGACTCTTCGGCTGCCTGTGTCCCGCCGATCAACCCCCAGAGTGTGCCCTCTGCAAGGATGTCATTGCCATTTTTTCGCCCGAGACCATAATGATTGTAGCCGCCGCAGTTGTTCTTGATGTCCCGTACCTGCTCTTTCTGCGCCTCCTGCAGGCCGATGATGGCCGGACGGTAGTGGTTGACCATCGCGTAGTAGGCGCTCTTGCGGTTGGTCCAGTCGCGGTCGCCGGTGTCCGGATTGCTCGACTTGTCGCGGGCGGAGGCAAAACGCACGTTGGAGGACATTACCATCATTCCCTCCGGAGTCGTCTCCGCATCGGGAGCATACGTCTTCGTTGTCAGCGTATAGACCTTCCCAGCCTGGGCCGGGAAGGAAGAACTTGTGCCGTAGGTCATCTGCGTGCCGTCCGTGGCGCGGATGGTGAAGCGCATGCCGCCCGAGTACGTCTGGGCCGGAATCACGAGATATACGCAGGACCCGAAGTCGGCACCCGCCTGTGGTGCGAAAGCATTCACTCGGGAGGATGCGCCGCTGGCCGCCGTCAAATCGCTGAAATCCGTAGTGAACGGTCCGCTGACCTTCTGGCTTCCCAGGGATTCAAACATCACCGAGGCGATTTTGGCTGCGTACGTCCCCGGAATCGTCAGCTTCACCACAGAAACGAGGGGCGTGAACGAAAGCGGAAGGCTGTTGCCGCTGCCCAGCATAATGAAGGCGGCGGGGTCATAGCTGGTTGCCGACCACTCCTGCACGGTGGGCAGCGTCACGGTCGCGTGTCCGGAACTGTATCCCGATACGGCCGAAGACGGATAGGCATAGTAATAAGGGGCGGACAAGACTCCCTGCAACTCGAATGTCGCCTTGTCGGTGCCGGCGTACTGCGAATCGGTCGGGAGGGCTGCAGAGGCAATCCCGTTGACGGAAACGGCGTCCCCGGCACCCCAGTAATTGGGGTAGGAGGTGCCCGTTTTCTCGCCGAGATACGTCTTGGCGGCGGTCTCGACGGGAGGCGTGATTACCGCTTCGAGAAGATAAGTCTCTCCTCCCGCGGGCTCCTGGATGTTTTCTTCCGGAAGTTCTGCCTTACAGGCAAACAGTGCAAACAAAGCAACTGTAAAAATACTCAATTTCTTCATGGCAGTTCCGTTTTAATTCCATCCAAGGTCTTCCATATCGCCGCTCTCTTCAAGCGGAGGGAGTGCCCCCGTGCTTTCGCAGAGGGGCTCTTCCCAATCCAGGATGCATTCCCGGACTGACTCCGGGCAGTGGTATTGTTTTTTCTCCATATGCTCTAAAAATTAGCTCCCGGTGCCCAGCAGGTCTTCTGGGGATTGGCTCCAAGCTGCGACCAGTTGGAGCCGGGCGCCGTCGTCTTCGGACAGGTAATCTTGTAGAGCACGGCTCCCGACGAGGTCGAACCGGTTACATAGATGTTGCCGTCCTTGTCGATGGTGGGGCTGGTCCGGGGATTTTCGAGTTCCACGGACGAGATGAGCTTGCCGTCGGCCGAAGACAGTTTCAGCAGCTTGTTGCCGCCGCTGCCGTTGTCGTAGTCGACCACATAGATGTAGCCCATCGAGTCAATGGCCGGAACGCCCGTATTGTAGGTACCTTCGGTCTTGTACTCCCATCCCAGAGAGCCGTCCCGGTTGTTCAGCCGGAATATCTTTTCCGCAGCGCGGAAGTAGGCATTGCCCTCGGGATCCAGCACGCAGCCTAGGCCGAGGACGCCATTGTTGGAATGGCTCTCCAGTTCAACCTTCCATACGGGAGTGGGTGCAACAGTCAGTTGGTAACTGTCAAGATTGAATTTGGCGCAGATTATATTCTCATTGTCGCTGGTGGAACTGACGTAGACGCCGTGGTTGGTACCAACGACGGGTTGTCCGGCCTTGCACAGGTAGCCGTTGCCGTCCGTATGGCGCATACCGAGGAGGTTGCACTTGCGCCCGGCATCATTATTATCGGTGAATTTCCAGGTGCCAATAGCGCCGTCCACCGGGGAGATGTGATAGCCGCCACCGGTCTCCTCGCCGGGTTTGCGGCCCTGGTTGGTGCCGCCTCGTGCGGTGCCATATATAAGTTCCCCGTTGAAGCCTACTGCTACGCCGCCCCAGGATCCTTTGTCGCACTGTAGGCACTGCTGCAGGCTTCCGTCGGAGCGTTTGAAGACGGCAAAGTTCGAGGTCAGGTCATTGCCGCTGTTGGTCATCGGGACAGCGACGTAATCACCGATGGGCGCTGCGATGGTGCAGCGGTACTGGGATTTAGGGCCCGTGTCGTGATACCAGTTCTCGTCTGAGAGGTCTCCCTTCACGGAATATAAGCCGCCATGCCCATCCTCGCTATATGAGTATTGGACGGGGATATACACATTGCCCTGGGCATCGATGGAAGGAGTCGGGGTCTGAATGTCGCGGTCTGTAATATAGGGGTAGCGCTTTCCGATGTCGTAGCTGCCGAAGATGGAGCCGTCGGGATTGAATCCGACCAGGTGATAACCGGAGGAGGCGACATAGATCTTGCTGCCGTCTGCCGTTACGGCGGGCGCAGCCCAGTCTGCTATTGCGGTGCCCTTGTCGTCGGAAGTGTCGTCATAGAGTACGCTCCACGCGATTGTGAGGTCGTGTCCTTCGGAGATGGCGACAGAGAAGCTCTTGGTGGCGGTGGATTTCTGACCGTAATGGTCCGTGACGGTCAGGCTGACGGGGATGTCATCACCATAGGTATTGAACACCACTTCCGGATTCTGTTCGGTAGACAGGATGCCGCCGATGTTCCACTCCCAGAGTTCAATGCCGTCCTCGGAGGTTGACTTGTCGGTGAATTTCAGGACTTCATCCATCTTCGGATCTGCAGGAAGTTCGAAATCGGCCACCGGCGGAGTATGTGTTTCACCGCCGCCGCCCTTGAACTGGAGTACCGCATACACCGGATGATGGTCCGAAATCCACAGTTTCTTCCATTTCATATTGAGGGTGCGGAAGCGCAGGCACTTGTCGAAGCCTCCATAAAAGATATGGTCGAGATGCTGGTGCTTGCTGATCGTGGACTGGCTGCCCCACCAGTGGAAGGTCTCGATATTGTCGGTGAGGGGCGCGGTCTGCCGGGCGCTCTGATAAGTTTCGAGAATCGGTGCCAGGGCCGGATCGTTCTCTTCCACATTCCAGTCGGCGGAAAGCACGACGGGAAGACCCGTAGGACATTTCTCTGTGACTGTATTGAGCACGACTCCGACCTCCTTGATCTGGGAGGCGGCATACAGGCTGAGGTGGGTGTTGATGTAGAAAAATTTGCGTCCGTTTTCTTTGACGGTCAGCACGGCCCAGGTAGCGGTGCGGCTATTCCTGTCCTCATTCTCGGGGAAATAGCTGTTGGGGACGTCCGGTGTGGCGGACAGCCAGACCGTTCCCCAGTTATCCACCTGGATCTCGTTGGTCTTATAGAGGATCGAGGTCGATTCTCCGTTTCGTGCACCGTCAACACGGCCGACGCCGACATAGGAGTAGCCCCTGCAATTGGCGATGATGTCGTCTACCTGATTCATTTCAGCTTCCTGCAGGCCGAGCACCGGCGGCTGCATCGTGTTGACCATCTCGAAATAGCCGACCTTGCGGACTTCCCAGTCTCTTTCGCCGACATCGGGATCGCTCTGCTTGCTGCGGGCGGAATAATAACGCACGTTGGACGACATAATCATCAGGCCCTCGAGGGTCTCCGGATCAGGCGTATCCCCGCCTTCTTCACGGGTGTACCACTTGCTGTAGTCCAGTTGCTCGTGCCTGTAGCAGGAGGGAGCTACAAGCAGCAGGGAGAGGAGTATGACGAAATATTTTTTCATATTCTTTGTTTTTAGATTCCGGGTCAAGCCCGGAATGACGAAAATGAGGCTTGGAATGACGAGAATGGAGCTCGGAATGACAATCACCATCCCGGGTTTTGGTCAATGTGATAGCCGCGGCTTGCGTAATCGCGGACGACAAGGGGCGGGATGGGATCGAGATACTGCCTGTCGTCGGAGTACCATTTACGCTTGATTGCAAGTTCGAAGCGGAGGTCGTAGCCGCCGTCGGGATTCTCGTCCAGACGGAGTCCCTGTTCGGGAGAGCTGTCCGGAAGGACCTGGACATATTTGTTTTGGGCATAACTCGGGACATCGGCGTAGGCGTCGTAGGTTACGTAGAAATCGTTGGTGTCGTCGTTGTTGACCTTGAACTGTACATTCAACCCGGGCACGTGCAGACCGATGAGGGGAACCCGCTCGAAGCATTCTCCCTCTTTCCAGCGCCTCAGGTCGGTCTCCCGGAATCCTTCGAGGACGAGTTCAATCGCCCGCTCGCGGCGGATTTCGAGGATGACGGGGTCGTTGATGTCCGGATAGAAGGTCTGCTGGAGGTAGGGATCCACGGATGTCGGCTTGGAAGATGTCACGCCGGCCTTGTCGCCGAATCCTGCCCGGAGGCGAAGGGCGCCGATGGTCTTGGCCCAGTCGGCATCGGTAAGTTCCCCGAGTTCGGCCTTCGCCTCGGCATAGTTGAGGAGCACTTCCGCATAACGGAGAATCGGCAGACTGTTCTCATTCTTGCTCGTCCCGTTCTTGCTCTTGTCGTCTTCCACGAACTTGATGGGCTGGTAGCCGGTGACGGCGCAACCGTCCACGATATCGGGACGGCGATCTCTCCAGTTTCCGCCGTTGATTTCATAATCAGGCCCCTTCACCGTCTGGGCCAGCCGCTCGTCGCGGTTGGAGAACTCGTTGATGAAACTGATGGCCTGATACTTGGACTTGTCGGTGAACCGGCTGCCGTCCTTGCAGAGATAGGTGAAGATAAACGCCCTTGACAGGCAGATGCCGTCGCCGTAGGTGGCGGAATTGTAATAATAGTTTGCGTTGCCGGTCACAATGTCGTCCAGCGAAGCCTGGACGCCGAGAATGACTTCGTCGGTCAGAATTTTCTTCGAATAGAAAACGCTCCTGTAGGCCCCGAGTGAAGGATTTCCGTCCAGATAGGAGTCGTCGCATTTCTTGGTGTTGAGCTTGACGGACTCGTCTGCGATGAGAACCGCGGCGGCGTCGGCCGCCAGGCGGTACAGTTTTGCAGCGGGCCATTCCGCCGTCTCTTCATTGTGGTACTTCCTCCAGGAAGCCTCGAAGAGGCAGGCGCGGCTCTTGAGGGCGTAGGCCGCATTCTTGGAGATGCGGGTGTTGCCCTGGGAAGATGTCGTCCTGATGTGCTCCGCGGCGAAATCGAGGTCTTCGATGATGTGGGAGATGATGACGTCGCGGGAATCCCTGTTCTTGTACATCTCGTCCAGCTCGGTGCTGTTGAGACAGTGGTCGAACCACGGAACTCCGCCGTATGCCTGGAGTTTGCGCAGGTAGAAACGGGCGCGGAACCAGCGGGCAAGGCCCTCGTAGTGGTCCTTGTCCTCCTGAGGGACGGTGCAGTCTTCGCTGTGGATGCCGTCAATCAGGAAGTTGATGGTCCTCAGGCTGCTCCAGCTCCACGAGGTGACGCCTTCCGGGCTATATCCTTCGCAATAGAAGGAGTTGATACTCTTGGCCGCGATGTAGTCGGCGCAGGTCCCTTCCGCGGAACTCAGGTCGCCCAGAGAAGGAAGTTGATTATAGAAGGACAGGGAGTATGCCTCCAGGCCCGAGGAAGATCCGAAGACCAAGTCCCGGCTCCCGGAAGAAACCATATCTTCTTCAAGCGTGCAGGCTTGCAGGCAAAGGATTGCAAGCGTCAGTATGGCAAGTTGCTTTTTCATCGTCATCAGATTTTAATGGTTACGCCGATGGAGAACGTACGCATCGTCGGCAGGGAGTTGCCGTCGCCGAAGTTGTCCGTTCCGTTGCCGAGGTCCTGGTCGGAGCCCTTTGTCGCCGTGGCGATATCCACGTCCGTGGTGAGCTTGTAAATAGGCGCCCACGTGTAGAGGTTCTCGCCGGAGAAATAGATGCCGAGGCCGCTGAGTTTCATCCGCTTGACCCATTTCTGCGGCAGGTTCCACCCGACCTGCAGATTCTGGAGGCGGAAATAAGAAGCGTCGAACACATAGCGGTCTACCTTGTGCTGGCCGGAGAAGAAGATGCGGTAATAACCCGTATACTTGGGAAGGAAAGCGTCCTTATTCTCCGGCGTCCAGGCGTTGTTGACCGTCCAGGCGAGGGCGTTGCCGTACGGACGGTGATACTGGCCCCAGATGATGGATTCTCCGCTGGGGTACCAGCCCTGCTTGCCGATGCCCTGGAACATCGCGGAAGCGTAAATACCGTTCCATTCAATGTTGAACGAAAGGGAGTACATGTAGCGGGGATGCTTGTTGCCTACGATGACCATGTCGCCCGGGTCGTCCACCGTCAGCGAGCCCTTGTCGACCCTGTGGTTGCCGTTGAGGTCCTGCAGGATGGCATCGCCGGGCCTTGTTAAATAGCCTTCGTGAAGCTGGATGAGGTCGTTGACATAGGGGACGCCCTGTCCGTAGAAGTTGTCGATCTGCTCCTGGTCGTCGAAGAATCCGCCGAACTTAAAGCCCCAGATCTCGCCGATCTCCTGGCCCTCGTAATAGTCGCTGAGCGACTTGGTCGGGTTGTTGTAACGGGTGACGAAGGTGCGATTGTCCGCCAGGGTGGCCTTGAATCCAATATTCAAGTCGTGCCCGCCCACCGAGAACGAATCGTCATAGCTCAGCGAAACCTCGAAGCCCCGGGTGACCAGGTCTGCGTAATTGCCCTTCGGCGAACTGGCTCCGTAGGTATCGGGGAGGCTTGGGCCGACCGTGTACATATTCAGCGTATTGCGGACGTAGTAGTCTGCGGTCAGGTTGATCTTGCCGTTGTAGAACCCGAGGTCGATGCCGCCGTCAAGGGTCCGGGCCGTTTCCCAGGTGAGCCCGTCGGGAACCTGGCTGGGAATGCCGGTGGTCCTGTGCTTGCTCTTCCCGTCGATGATGTAGGAAAGGTTGCTGAATCCGAACCGCTCCATATAGGAGTAAGCAGCCATATTGCCGTTGCCGAGCTCGCCCCAGGAGAAGCGGAACTTGGCGTTGGAGACAATCTTCGGACTGACCTTGAACCAATGCTCCCGGGAGAGTCTCCAGGCCGCAGATACGGAAGGGAAAAATCCCCACTGCTGCTGGGGCGGGAACTTCGAGGAGCCATCGTAACGGCCGTTGAATTCAATGAGATAACGCTCGTCGAAGGCATAATTCAACCGGAAGAACAGGCCCGCTGTCCGCCAGCGCGTCTCGTAGGAATAGGTCGTGATGTTGTCTCCGAGCGCCAGCTGGATGTTCTCCGCATCCTCGGAGATAAGCCCGTAGCGCAGTACCTGGCCGATTTTGCTCAGGGAACGCTCCCAGTTGAAACCGACGAGCGCCTTGAAGTCGTGCTTCCCGTTCCAGAGGTTGGCATATTCCGCATACTCGTTGGTGGCGAGGTAAGTAGTGCGGTTCCAAGTGTCCTGGATAAAGTCATTGACCCCGGGCGTGCCGAGCCAGGTAATCTGCCCGGGCGCTTCGCTGTAGGATACCATCGAATTCTTCTTGGTGTAATTGTACCAGGCCGACTTGACGGTGAAGTCGGCGTTCAGGCGAAGGGTATGCTTGAAGAACTCGGCGCGGAGCCCGGTCGTAGACTTGAATTCGTGGCGGAGCGGGTCCGGGTTGTTCTTGCCGGTCACGAGGCCGCCGATGGCCATTGCACCGGCCTTGGTAAAGGTCCCGTCCGGGTTCCAGATGGGCGCACTGACGCGGCCGTTGTCCTGGATGGCGCGCAGGTAGATGCCGTTGTTGGTCTGGTTGGAGCCGGCGGGAATGTGGTTCTTGTCGTAGTTGAAAGAGACATTCTCCCGGATGGTCAGCCAATCGGTGGGACGGGCGGTCATTTTTGCGCGGAGGGATGTCGTCAAATACGTATCTGGATTGAAGTTGAGGATACCGTCGTATTTGTAGAGGCGGCCGGAGAGGTAGTAATCGAGCTTGCCGGTCGTTCCGCTGGCGGAGAGATTGTGCGTCTGGGCAAATGTGAACGGCTTGTAAATCACCTTGTAATAATTGGTGTTGCCGTAGTACACATATCTTCCGGACTCATCCACCGTGACCTCCTCCGTAATGCCTTTCTCCTTGCGGCGGAGGAATTCGCTCATCCATGCCTGGGAGAAATCCTGGCTCGTGTTCATACCGGAAGGCTCCGTGCCCATATAGTTGTAATAGGCTTCCCGGAACAGGGCAGCGTACACATAGCCGTCATCTACGATGTTGGGGAGATTGGTCGGCTGCAGGAAGGAGAAGTTGCCGTTGTAGCTGAAATTGAACTTGCCCGCTTCCCTGGCGGCATCCTTGGTCGTGATGAGCACGACGCCGAAGGTTGCGCGCGAACCGTAGATGGAGGCTGATGCGGCATCCTTCAGCACGGAAACACTCTCGATATCGTCCGGGTTCAGCAGGGCCGGATCGCCTTCCACCCCGTCGATGAGAATGAGGGCGCTTCCGCCGCCGCCGATGGAAGTCGTACCGCGGATGTTGTATTCGGCAGAACGGCTCGGCTTACCGTCGGAAAGCGAGATGTTGAGGTTCGGAATGGCACCGACCAACATCTGCGTGGTATTGGACGAGGGACGGCCGGCAAAAACCTCCGAGGACACCTGGTCCACGGCGCCGGTCAGGTTGGCCCGCTTCACGCTGCCATAACCCACGACGACGACGTCGTCGAGGAATTCACTCGCAGTGGCGAGGGACACGTTATAAGGCCCCGGACCCGTGACGGTGAAGACGTAGTCCTCGTAACCGAGGGACGATACGACGATCTCCTGCCCCTCCGTGGCGGTGAGGGAGAATTCCCCGTCCAGGGAAGTGACTGTGCCACTCTTGGTCCCTTTGACAACGACGCCCGCGCCGATGACCGTCTCCCCGGTAACGGCGTCCTTGACGATGCCGGTGACCGTGATCCGGTCCTGCGCAAGGCCCGTGAGGGCCAGCAGTCCCAGAAGGATGGATAGAATAATTTTTCGCATAAAATCCGGATTATCTTTTTTACAAAGATACGCCGGAGGAGCGCACAATTCTACACCGAAATTTTACAGAATTGCAACTATTTTGCATTTTTGGGTTTCGGGATGTTGCGGCTGCGCCACTGGCGGGGCGTCATTCCGAATTCCCGCTTGAAGCATTCGGAGAAGAAGGAATGGGTGTTGAAGCCGACGGCCTGGGCTACCTCCTGCACGGAAACGGAATCGTCCTTCAGCAGCTCTACAGCGCGGTGGAGGCGGACTTTCATCACATATTCCATCGGGGAAACATCGGCATAATCCTTCATCTTCTTGTATAAAGTGGAAGGGGAGAGGCAGACCACTTCGGCCAGGTCGTCAAGGGTAATGCTGCGGTGCAGGTTGGCATTGACGTATTCCTGGATGCTGCGCAGGAATTTCTGCTCCTGTGCAGAAACCCTTCCTGTCGGCAATTCCCCGTCGGAAGGAAGCGAGGAGATGTAGAATTCGTACACCCGCTTGCGGTTCTCGATGAGGTTGTCCACCGTGCTGCGCAACTTTTTCGGGGAGAACGGCTTTTCAAGATAGGCGTCAGCTCCGCCTTCCAGACTTTCCTGCATAAAGACGTCCGGGACTTCGGCCGAGAGCAGGATGACCGGGATATGGCTGGTGGCGAGATTGCCCTTCAGGGCCTTTGTCAGCGCGATGCCGTCCATTTCCGGCATCATTACATCCGACACCACCAGGGTGGGGGATGCACCGGAAGTGATCTTGTCGACGGCTTCCCGTCCATTGTACGCGTATATAATATTATAGGAATCGCTCAGGATATCGCCGATGACCCGGGCCATATCCTTGTCGTCTTCGACAACCATCACGGACTTGTCCTTAGTTTCCACCACGGGAAGACCGGTGTCGGGCTCTTTGACCGCAGAAACGGGAATCGTGAATATGAACCTGTTGACCTTCAGGTCATCGTCCATCGTCAGCGACCCGCCGAGCAGGGAGGCGAATTGCCGGCTGGTGGAAAGGCCCAGTCCGGTGCCTTCCACATTGGCGGAGGCGCTGTCCTCGTAGCGGTAGAAGGGCTGGAAGATGAGTTCCCGCACGTCTTCAGGAAGGACTGAACCGTCGTTTTCCACGCTGACCACGGCATCATTTCCGGAAACCGACAGGCTAATGGCAGAATGGTGCTTGGCGTATTTGAGGGCGTTGGACAGCAGGTTGTCG
Source organism: Bacteroidales bacterium (assembly GCA_017557325.1). GTDB lineage: Bacteria > Bacteroidota > Bacteroidia > Bacteroidales > UBA932 > Cryptobacteroides. The sequence continues at coordinate 14,539 of JAFZAI010000133.1, read as the reverse complement.
AAGATACGACCCACCGAGCGGACGTCCGTCTCGCAGTAGACAGGGGAGTCGGGGATGCTGACCGAGAGCGTTTTCCCTTCCTGCATAAAGGTGGGAAGGAAGCGCCTGTGCGCGTCTTTGAGGACGGCCCGGATGTCGAGGAATTCGGGATGGATCTGGAAGGTGGAATCGGTCAGTTTGCGGAAGTCCAGCAGTTCGTTGATGAGGACCGTGAGCTTGAGGGAATTCCGCCGCATAATGTCGAGGTTTTCCTGCACGGCGCCGTCCGGCGAGGAGGAGAACTTCCGGATCAGCGCCTCCAGCGGAATCTGCACCAGCGAGAGCGGCGTCCGGATTTCGTGGGCGATGGAGGTCAGGAATTCCATTTTTGACTCCAGCAAACGGCGCTCATGCTCGCGTTCTGCTTTCTCTTTGGCCCGGCGGTTTGCCAGGATGGCGGCACCGACCGCGGCCAGGATGAACAAAAGAAGGTACAGGAGGATGGCCAAAGGGCTGAGCAGGATACTCGGCTGTACCCGCAGGTCCATTTTGGTCTCGTCGCTTTCATTCCCGGAGAGCGACAGCGCCTTGAGGCGCAACTTCCATTTGCCCGTAGGGATGTCATAGACGGTGAAACTTCCGTTCTGCACGGGCGTCCAGTCGTTGAATCCGTCAATTTTCCAATAGAGTGCCCGGAGCGGGAAGCGGGTGTAGTCCAGCGGGGAAGCATTGACCGCAAAGGAGCGAGCTTTCCGGCCGAGGTTCAGGGAGGCGGGGGAGAAGAAGCGTTTGTCGGCCGTTTCTTCCGAGGAAAGGATGCAGAGGGAGGAGATGACGGGTTTCCCGCCCTCCGGCGCACCTTCCGTCAACTTCCGCTCGGAGAAGGAAATAAAGCCGTCGGATGTCCCGGCATACAAGATGCCGTCTGCGCTGATGAAATTGGAGGAATAATTGAAACCGTCGATGCCCAGCGCTTCCCGGGAGATGACGGGCAGTTTCCGGCTGTCGTCGGGGTTGAGCAGATGGATTCCGTGTGCGCCGGTAATCCACAGAAGGTGGCCGTCCCGGGCGATTTTCAGCAGCTGCGTTTCCGCGCCGGCGCGGGGCAGGAAGCGGTCTTGGGAAGGATCGTATTCCGACAGGCCGCCGCCTTCCGAGGTGGCGAGAATCCGTCCGTTCCCGTCTTCGGCGATGTCGGTGAGAATATTGGAGATGGGGGCGTTCAGCGTGGAGAACGATGCGGAGGTGTAGTGGAAGACCTGACCGCCGATGCTCGCCACCCAGACTGATCCGTCAGCGGTGCAGAGGATCCGGCATACCTGTGAGGTTGGGATGAAGATTTCGCGCTCGAAATGGCCGTCTTCCGTATCCCGTCCCGCAACGAACCCATCCTTGCCGCCGATCCAGAGCCGTCCTGTCGTGTCCCGGCAGAAGGCGTAGGCTGAGGTGCCCGCCTCCGGGAACAGGGTGATTCGGCCGCTCTCGGTATCAAGCTTCGCAACCGGGAGATCGCTGTCAATGGTCCCGATCCACAATTGGCTTCCTTCTGCCATCAATCCAGTGACATTCCGCCCCGGAAAATAGGTCCGGACATCCCTGTTCTGCGGATCCAGGCATAGCAGGCCGCGGGTGTCGCTACCGATCCAGATGCGTCCGTCGGGCGTTTCTACAAAGTCGCGTGCCTTGAAGGCGCCGCCCGCAAACGACTGGGTGTAGTGGCGATACTGAAGCTCATCCGGGGCAATCCGGGCCAGCCCTTCGAAGAGCGTCCCGGCCCAGACCCGGCCCCGGTCGTCTTCCTTGAGGCAGCGGAAGGAATTGTCGTGGAAAGGCCGGAGGATCCCGGTCTGCACCAGCGTGGAGTCCAGGATATGGATGCCGTCGCGGGCCGAGAGCCAATATTCACCGGAGGAATGGGTCAAAACATCCCGCATTCGGTATATTTCGGGAATCTGCCGGACCTCCAGGTTGTTGAAGTCGAGGGCGTAGGTGCCCTCCTTGGTCGATAGTAGGAGGAAATTTCCGGCGCTCCGGATCCGGGAAATGTCTTCTTTGGAGAGGGCTTGGAGAGAAATGTCTTTCAGGCACTCCGGGGCCGATTCCCCGTCGCCCGAAAGATAGAGTTGCCCGTTTTTGGAAAGGATATAGACCCCGCCGTCCTTCCGGCTGCACACGGCCTTACAGGGGATGGGGAAGTGGACCGGCTCTCCGGTTGCCGTGCAGAGCTTGACAAGGTCGCTGCCCGACTCGCCCAGCCACAGGTTGCCATGGCTGTAAGCCATCATCCGGATGGATCCCTGGTCTAGGCCCGGTAACGGGGAACGCTGCATTTCGCAACGGTTCCGGCCCATATGGAACAGGCCGTCCGAGGTCCCGGCCCAGACCGTTCCGGCGGCATCTTCTGCAAGCGAGAACACGACGGGCTGTATAACATTTCCCGCATCCACAAAGGGGATATGCACGATGTTGCATCCGTCATAGAGATCCAGCCCCGCATTGGTCCCGATCCACACCAGCTGCCGCGCATCCATCAGCACGTCGTTGACGCAGTTGTCCGCCAACCCCGCCTGCATATCCAACTGCAGCGTCTCCCAACCCGGCTCCTCTGCCCCGGCGATAAAGGGCAGTAACAACGGCAGCAACAATGAAAGGATTTTTCTCATCTATGGATTTAAAGATAAGAGTTTATCTTGTAAAAAGCAAATTTGAAAAATGCGGCCCGGGCCGGGAAGGCCAGGGCCGCATTGAAAGAGCATTGTTTCGGATTAGTTCTGGTAAGCACCAGGCCACCATTGACCGCTTGCGGGACGTGCGTTGCCGCGGCCGTCCTTGGTGAGTCCTTCAACCGTTTCCAGCCAGGAGTAGAAGTCACTGTCGGCAGCCTGAATGGCGGCTTTGATGTTTGCTGCAGTATCAAATGTCAAGTCTGATCCGCTTGCGAGTGTTCCGTTCCATGACCAGTAGCAATTATTCCAGGCGGGTTCGGATGCAGACACATAGTTGAGGCCTCCGAAATAGGAACTGCTACCCTTGAAGTCAGTTGCATTCGTACCGGATACAATGTCAGGAGTGACACTCACAAAATTAGACATCTTATTGGATACGGCTGTAATAGTGGGAGTGCCTCCTCTCAACAAGAAAGCACCTTTATCCGCACCGTTGCTGTGCGCGATGATGTTGTTGATCAAAGCCACGGGCTTGGCTGCGTTCTCCCAACCGATCAAGGCTGCGCCGCCACTGTTGGTCGCGCCATTGTCGCCCTTCCGGCTGTAACCGATGAGCGTGGAGTTGCTCAGGACAAACTTGCCGGTGTTGAGCAGGTCAATCCAGCAGCAGGCCTTGCCGTTGGCACCCGAATCAGCGCAATAGGTGTTGTCAGCGAAGGTACAGTTGTTCATGCAGAGGGTCGTACCGTTGTTGTTGACCTGGATGGAAGTGCCATAAGTACCGGTCGTGTAATTACCGGTGAACAGGCAGTCGTTGAGATAGAGCGTACTGCCGGATTCGGCGGCACAGATGGCACCGCCTTTCCAGCCGTAATTACTGTCAAAAGTACATTTATTGAACTTCAAAGTTCCTTTCCTGACGGCAAATGCTCCGCCTCTATAAGAATTGTTGGTACTTGTGGAGTAATTGCCCTTGAACCGGCAGTTGTTGAAGTCTATGGAACCGTTGTCATAAGAGTAAATGACGCCGCCCCGGCTGACGGTATAGTTGTTGTCGAAGGTACAGTCATTGAACGTCATCGCACCGTTACCCGCCCACATGACGCCTCCGCAGTCTCCGTTGGCATGGTTGCCGGTGAAGGAAACGCGCGTGAAGGTGCACGTCGCGATATCCGGATTGACCGCGCCCGAATCACCTCCTGCATAGTTGCCATTGAATTCACAGTCAGTTACATCCATGGTCCCGGAAACTTTGAACAGGATCGCTCCGCCCCATCCTTTGGCATAATTGTTTGTGAAAGTGCAATCGCTCAGCGTCAGAGCCGTATCTCCGTCTCCGCCTTTGACGCAGATGGCGCCTCCGCACTTGTTGGTGGCTTGATTTCCGGTGAATGTACAATCGTCAATAGCTACTGTCGCTCCTTGGCTCTTGATGTAAATAGCACCGCCACCATAGTCGCTGGTGTTATTGCTTGCCGTGTTGGAAGTGAAAGTAGAACCGGAGATGTTCAAGGTTGTCTCTCCTTCCGCATACACGGCAGCACCAAGACCACCGCTATTGGACGTAAATTCACAGTCTGTAATGGTCGTAAGACCTTTGTATAGGCAAATCGCACCACCATTTCCGGGGGTTGCATTATTCTCAAAGACACAGTTCTCCAAGTTCAGTTTGGCAGAAGAGGTATTGACGCGGATGGCTCCACGGTTGGAATCACCGTCAGTTCCTGAGAATTTAACGTTTTTAACGGTTACGTTGCTGCTGGCCTTAGGCCACAGTGTTCCTGCAGTCGAACCGGTGCCACCAACGAAGGTGGTAATGTCAGAGCCGGACTTGGTTCCCTCAATCGTGAAAGCCGTCTCGCTATGACCGGAGAAATCCGGCTGGAGATAATCTCCGAAAGTGAAGTTCTCCGCGGAGAGATGGAAGGTGGCTCCTCTGAGGATGAAGTAGTTGTTAGTGTTTTCAATGAATGCCTTGAATCCGGCGGCATCCATGGCGTTGTTCCAGCTCTGGCCGCTCTTGGTGCCGGCGCCGGCAGGGGTGACATAGTACTGGCCTGCGTGGGCGTCGATGTCGTCGAGCTTGATAATTTTACCACGCTCGGTGGTGAAGGATCCGTAATAGTAGAACGGGATCGTCTGGTTTTCATCATCGATGAAACGGCTCACACGGAAGCCCTCCGTGAGCGTGACGCCGGGCTTGATGGGGATGTAGTAGTTGCCGGGGCCCGAAACGACCATGGAAGATGATGTACCGGCCGTCCCGACGGCATCTTCCACGACAGGATTGCCGTTGCTGTCCATGCTTACTTCGAAAGCGCCGGTAATCATTTCGCCACCGACAGCCTCGACTTTAATCTTGACAATATCGCTGCTGGTCACGCCGACTTTCAGGATGCAGGCCGCATTCTTGAAGGCAAGGGAGGTTTCCCAAGCGTCTCCGTTCTTGACGGCCTTGGCGACGCAGATATCATTGGCTTCGAAGGAGCCGTCGGTCCTGGAGCCGCTATAGTGGACGGTTACCTTGCCGTCGCTGACGCTGCCGCCTGCCGAAGCGGGATAGATGGCGTAAATCTCTGTTGCATCGTCGGGGGCGTCGATCGTGAAGGTGGTGCTGGCGCCGGATGATGCGGCGGTGGCGGTGGTGTAGCCGCCATCCCAGGAGAACCTGACCTCGTCGCCGGCGACCCAGGTGACGGTCTGGTCATCGGTCGTGGCCGTCTTGGTCGGGGCCAGTGCGGTGAATACAATCTTGCCGGGCTCGGTCGGGACTTCAGGGCCGTTGTTGCCGGGCTGTTCAATCTCTTTGTTGCAGGCGCAGGCTGCCATCGCCAGCGCAATCAGGGCAAATAATTCAAACTTTTTCATAATCGTGGCGGTGGTTAGTCAAACAGATCAATGGATTCATACTCTTCGTGGGTGGCCCCTTCCTGAACGGAGGCCACAAACACTTTCTCGACCGAAATCGGCAGAATGCTCACATTCGGCGAAAGATACGCAGGGCGTAAGGGTGATTTTTTCATTTCTGACCTTATTATAAATAATAACAAAGCAAAATTCACCCAATTTCCCCATAATTATTGCAAGGATATTTCCTTTGTTTACACCGATTCCGCCTTTCCCGTCATTCCGGGCTTGTCCCGGAATCTACAAATACTTCCTCCAGGATTTCTTCACCTTCTCCCAGTCATAGTAGCACCCCGTGACGGGATTGAGCCCGTGGACAAGGGTTTCCTTTTCGTTGCAAAGGAATTTCACCAGGACGGGGCTATTCGCGCTCCGGTAGAAGATCATCTGTACGTTACAAGCAGGGCACATATAGTTGTAGTCCTGGAAGAAGTCGGGGATCTCCATTTCAGAGCAGGTGAGGACCGTGCCTTCCAAGGGAATGGCGGCCATCACCGGCATCATGTAGGTGTCGTGGCTGAAGCGGAGCGTGGCGGCGACGGGGGAGGTTGCCGAGAGGGCCTCGTCCGCGTCCTGTACGATGCAGGCGAGGATGCCGCCGCCCCTGGCTCTGGTGAAGGCATTCGTGTAGCCTTCGGCGTTCATGTACCGGACCCAGGGAACGGAGCAGCCGAGCCAGAGGTAGTAGAGTTCACCGGGCGTAAAGTATTCCCCCATCCCGGGCAGCGAGTCGGGATAGGTGACGCAGACCGTCTTCAGGGCACTGAAGGTTTCCCTTGCGAGCACTCTGACCGTCTTGTTCCGGATTTCCGCAGGGTTGCGGAAGATTTTGGCGGCAAATGCCTTGAAGTCATACCCTTTGCGGAGCTGGGAAAGGGTCTGGTCCATCGACTTTTCCGTCTTCCGGGCCTGGTCTTTCTCGGCGGGAGTCATATAATATCCGGTGACCTCTTGGAGCCCATAGGATTTCTCCTTCTGTTTGGCACTTTGTTCGTCGATAAGAAGACCGGGCCTCCTCTTGAGCAGTTCGCCGGTAAAGGCGGTCCGGCTGTCCTGCACCCGCTGCGAGAAGGTCGTCCAGGTGACAACCTTCCTGCGCACGGAATCGGCAAAGACTTCCGGGTAATGCCGTACCATCCTGGCGCAGATGTCTCTGTGCTCCTGTGCGCCGAGCTCCGTGAGTGCGCCGAATTTTCCCTCCGACATCCGGTGCAGCAGACGGATCTCTTCCATCAGCGCGATTCCACTATCGGTCAGCATATCTTTTTCCGCATAATACGCCAGGGTGTCCGCCATCTGGAAACAACTCCCGGTGCGTGATGACAGGAACCGGCTTCCGTGCCGGGCAATATGGCTGATGTAGAAGGGTTTGTAGCCCGGAGGGGCTTCACTGATCGTAGTGTCTTGCGGGAAATAGCCGCAGAGGTTGCTGGCGGCGAGATTCGGATGCTCGGCGAATACGCCTAGCGCAATCTGAAGGATGATGGTTAACAGTGACATTTCGAGACAAGATTAAAAAAGCATCGCAGCAAATACCGTGCGATGCTTTTCAGTTGGAGTCGGATTTGGCTAGAAACCGAGGCCCTTCAAGGCGTCCGCGATGTTGTCAGCGGTCTCCGAGATGGCCTTGTCGAGGCCTTCCAGCGCTTCACCTTCGCCTTCTTCGCCTTCTTCACTCTCATCGCCGTCATTGGTCAAACCCTTGAGCTTGGCTTTGGCTTCAGGAGCGACGACATACTTGGTGGCAGCGGCGTAGAACTTGGTCGTGGCGCCGAGCACGCGGAGTTTCTTCATCATGCCGTAGTCGTCTTCCTTGGCGGAGAACTGGTCGAGGAGGTCGCCGAATTCGGTCGCGACTTCTTCCCATTTCTCCTGGGACCACTTGTCGCCTTTGGCTTCGGCCTGGTCGGCAAGTTTGATGAGTTTGTCGGGGACGGACTGCGCACAGGACGCAATCATCAGGCTGCTGACAGCGAGGAGGAGAATTGCAAGTTTTTTCATAAGTCTAAAATTTTGAAACGTTTGCAAGATAAGGATTATTTTTCAACTATCCAACTATAATCCCCAGTCGGCGGCCGAACAAGTGCTCTTCGGCGCGTTGGGAACGCTCGGGAAGTAGGTGATGCCGGTCAGTTTTTCCAGGTCGGCGACACTCATCATTTCCCTCGAGGTAACTTTCTGGCCCCTGAGCGAATTGGAATGGGCGCGCACGAAGGCCGCGCACTTCAACTCGGAAGCCGAGCAGTCCTTGAGCGCCTTGCGGGTGCTGCCGCTCTTGGTCCGGAGGAGGACATAATAGAACATCGTCGGCATATGCACGTCGTCGCGTCCGCCGAAACTGATGACCTGCGGACTCTGCGTGACGTTGTATCCGTCGGTGAACGCATCGAAATAACATCCGATAACCTCATAGAGCGTGTCGGCACAGACCTGATCGTCAACCCAGTCTTCCAGGAGGTTCCATCCGCCGCTGCCCGTGTTGAATCCGCTCGAGAGCTGGGGGGCGATGTTGGGATAGTAGAATACGTCCTTGTTGGTGGCGACCGAAGAGGTCCGTTCCGCGGATCCGAGCATATGGCCTTTGTTGCAGCCGCCGCCCGTGGATTTGGACGAATACTGGATGTCGAGCGGTATTTTATTGTCCCGGCGGTAATTGTCGTTGCGTCCGGCTTTGCCAACGTACATACTGTGCCTCGGGGCCGCTACCCAGACCGGGCAGTGGTACTTGCCGCTGTAGCAGACCGTGTAGTTGCGGGCGGTCTTGCCGTCGGGCCCTTTTTCGCCGCCGGTGCACATATGCCACGCATAGTACTGCGTGTTGTCGGTTGCGTTGCAGTAGTAATTACCGCTTTTAGCCAGCGGCATCAGCGGGAGCTCATACCACCCGATGGCGTTGCTTCCGGAAGGTGTCGGGGTGTCCGGATTGTCGGGTCCCGGAGGCGTGTCCGGAGGCGTCTCCGGCGGCGTGACGGGAATGACCGGATCCGGCGCATCTTCTTCCTTGAGGGTCGTAAACGAGGCCGTCTCTCCGTAGAAATACTTGATCTCGCTTCCTTTCTGCAGGATGACGTATGCGCGGTACCAATAGGTCGTCTCTTCGCTCAAACCGTCCAGCAAAGCGTAGAACGGCGTGTCCGTGGAAGGCGCCTGCAGGACCTCCGTGAGGGAGGTCTCGCTCTCGCCCCATTCAAAACCGGCCTCCCGGATCGGAGCGTTCGCCCGGGAATAGGTGCCGAGGAGATTCGCCGAGGATACGTCGACTCCCGAGGCCATTCCGGTCAGGATGTTGACCCTCAGACCGGCGGATTCGTCCTCATTTTGGTCACAGCCAACGGCGACGGCGAGGGCTGCCGCCGTCAGCAGTGATATGCGCAGAATTCGCATGGATTTAGAAAATATAGTTCAGGCCGACATTCATTCCCCAGACGCCGTCGTTGCCCGGCATAAACGGGTTGACGCACTTGGCGAACTCGAAGGAAATGTTGAAGTTGGTGTTCATGATGACGTGCAGACCCAGACCCGCGCCGAAGTGGATGTTGTCCTTGACGCCGGAGTAGAGGTAGTCGCCGGCTTTGTGGCTGGGATCGAGGGCGGCGATCTGCGCCTCGAAAGCCTTCTCGGCGTAGGTCTTGTCGGCATCGGTCTTCTGATACCAGTTGTGCCGGGCTTCTATCATCTCGTCGAGGCGGTAAGGCTGCACGATGCCGCCGAAGTCGAAGAACGGGTTCAGCGCGAGGGCCCAGTGCTGGTTGATCCAGTCGAAGGTGACGAATTTCCAGCGGAGTTCCATATTGGCCCAGGCGTATCCGTTGCCCATAAAGCGGTTGGAAGTGGTACCGCGCAGGGTGCAGGTGGAGCCGAGACCTTCGGTGTTGATTTGCTTCATGTTGAGGCTCTGGATGCTCTGCAGCGAATAGAACGGCGCCTTGCCGGCGATGATGCCCTGATAGGCCGCGTGTACGCCGAAGACGAGTTTGTCACTCACCAGCGGGAAGAACTGCTTGAAGTGGATGGCGAGTTTGAGGTAGCTGGTGCGGTCGGCCTTGTCCCTCTTGTTGAGGATGTCGGGGGATCCGAAGAAATAGACCTCGAGGTTGGTGCCCTTCGAAGGCATATTCTCGTGGTCGCGGGTGTCGTAGACGACACCGGCCTTGAGCTCGAAGTGATGTCCGCCGGCGGCTTCCGCGGCCGGAATGATGCCGTTGTCAAGATAGAACCGGTACAGCGAAGGAATCTCCTCCCAGACGTCGAAACGGTTCTTCTTGCCGCCCGTCTCGTCCATCAGCCCCCGGTTCTTGGCGTCGCCGCAACGGAACCAAGTATAGCTCAGGCCTGCGGCCCATCCCCAGTTGCTCTCGCCGAACTGGCCCTGGAAGCAGGTCATCACGCGGAGAATGTCGCGCTTCATGATGTACGTGCCGAGGCCCGGGACCTCACCGGTCGGAAGGGTGACCTTGACGATCTTGTCGAGGTTTTTGTTGTAAAGGGAGGCGTTGCCGTTGAAGCCGTAGAAGTTGTAGGTGTCGTTGAGGAAGTAGGATGCCGCGGCGCTGAAGCGGATTCCGCCGGGGATGATGTACTTCGAATCAAAGAAGGTGTGGAACACCGTGTTGCCCTTGCTGTAGCGGGAGACTTCCACGTTGGCTTTCCAGATGTACTCCGGATACTTGGAACCGTCGCCGTACCAGTAGATGTCACTCAGGACGCCATAGTGCCAGCCGAGGTCGGTCGAGTAGCCGATGGCCGGGAGCGGACCGAAGTTCAGGCCGGTCTTGACGCCCGTGGTGTCTTTCTGCTTCTTGGGTTTCTTGCCCGCTTCGGCTTCCATCCCGGAAGCGAAGGCGACGCAGGTCGAGGCCAGGAAGGCCAGGATTAAGAAGATTTTTTTCATTTTAGGTGGTTGTTAGTTAATAGATTGTAATTCTTTATTCCTTGAATAAGCCTGTCGATCCCCTCGTCGAGGATCCTGCGAGGGCAGGCGATGTTGAGCCGGAGGAATCCGCGTCCCGCCTCCCCGTAGATGGAGCCGTTGCAGAGAACCACACCGGCTTCGTCCTTCAGATAATCCCAAAGTCCGTCGCCAAGGGCCGAGCAGTCAAGCCACATCAGATAGGTGCCCTCGAGCGGAAGGACGGGGAGGCCGGGAAGTTCCTCGCCGAGACGGCGATATACTTCTTCCGCGTTGGATTTCAGATATTTCCGGAGCGCATCCAGCCAGGGTTCACCCTCGTTGTAGGCGGCCATCAGGGCCTCGACGCCGAAGACGTTGACGTCGCAGCATTCGTTCTCGTTGAGGGCCCGGTCAATCCGGCGGCGGATTTCCGGGTCGGTCGCCACGACATTGGCGATCTGGATGCCGGCGATGTTGAAGGCCTTGGTGGGGGAGCAGCAGGTGGCGGAAGCGCGCGCAAACCGCTCTCCCAGCGAGCCGTAGGGGGTATAATCGTGTCCGGGATAGGTGAGCTCGCAGTGGATTTCGTCGGAGATGACGAAGACGTTATGCCGGAGGCAGATCTCCCCGATGCGGGTGAGCTCTTCCCGCGTCCAGACGCGGCCGACGGGGTTGTGGGGATTGCACAGGAGGAGCACTTTGACCGCCGGGTCGGCCGCCTTCCGCTCCAGGTCTTCGAAATCGATGGTATAGCGGCCGTCAGCGTAGCGGAGCACGTTCTGCGCTTCGATGCAGCGGTTGTTGCGGACAGCGGGGAAGAAGCAGTTGTAGACCGGCGTCTGGAGAATGACCTTGTCGCCGGGCTCCGTCATCGCCTTGATGCAGGCGCTATAGGCGGCAATCACCCCGGTCGTCGGGACGATGTCCTCCGCCTTGAATTGCCAGCCGTGCCGCCGGCCAAACCATCCCGTGATGGCGTCGTAGTATCGTGAGGGAATCTGCTCGTAGCCGAAGATTCCGTGATCCAGCCTCCTCTGCAAGGCTTCCAGAATGGCCGGCGCCGTCGGGAAATCCATATCCGCCACCCACATCGGGATGGCATTCCCGCTGAAATGGTCCCACTTGACGCAGTCGGTTCCTCTGCGGGGGATGACGGTATCAAAGTCAAAATGGGTCATACGCGCGTAAGGATTTGACAGTCACCCGGGGATTTGATGTTGCTGTCGAGGATGATTTCACCGTACCCGTCGGAGACGATCCGGCCGGTGCGGGGATTCTTGACGGAAGTGATGCGGCCGAGGATGCCGGCCTCTACCGAGGAATATTCGAACGCCAGGTCGGCGTCGGGGTCGAAGGTGCAGTCCTCCAGGACAAGGTCGTCGCAGTAGCAAAGCGGCTGGGTCCCGCTGATGCGGCAACGGATCAGATGAAGCCGTTTGGAATACCATCCCAGGTATTCGCCGTGGATCTCGGAATCGATGACGGTGATGTCCTCGGTATTCCAGAAAGCGTCCTTGGTATCGAGGTAAGCGTTCCGGATGGTTACCTTTTTGGCATATTGGAAGGAATAATTGCCTTGCTGGCGGTAGCCGTCGATATCGATGTCGGAACTGCCCATATAGATGTAGTCGCCGCCCTCGACTTCCACATTGCGCAGTTTGATGCCGCGGCAGTTCCAGAAGGTCTCCGCGGCGGCCGTGAAGCGGACGTTCTCCAGCGAAATGTTCTCCATTTCGCGGAACATCTTGGGCGCCTCGATGAGCGTATCGGTCATCCGACCGTTGCGCGAATACCATATCGCCGCCCGGGCTCCTTCCCGGAACAGGCAGTCTTTGATGGTGAATCCGTCGCATTCCCAGAAGGGGTATTTCCCCTTGAATTCGCAGTGATCCGCCTCGATGTCGGCTCCTTCCTTGATGGCCGATTCTCCGGGTTCGATGACAACGCGTTCCAGCGAGAGCTGTCTCTCCCTGTAAAGCGGCCTTTCCCCGCCGAACACACTGTCCCGAATAATGTTCATAAAATGATTGCAATAAGATTACAAATATAAGAAGATATTTTGATTTTTCTTATTTTTGCAAAGAATCTAAAAATAATTAGAATAATGAAAAAGGTTATCTTGTTGACAGTTTGTGCGCTGGCGATGGCCTGCACGGAGAAAAAGGTGATGCCGACGCTGCTGAATCCCGATGATTTCAAGGGCGAAGTGGACGGGCAGGAAGTGGCCCTGTATACCCTCAAGGGCGGAGACCTGACGCTCCAGGTGACCAACTATGGCGCCCGCGTGGCCTCCATCTGGGTGCCCGACCGGGACGGGAATTATGCCGATGTCGCCATCGGCCGCAAATCCCTCGAAGCCTATATGAATCCTCCGGGCGAGCGTTTTCTCGGCGCCTGCGTCGGTCCGGTGGCCAACCGCATCAAGAATGCCACCTTCACCATTGACGGGGAGACTTATCAGCTCCCGGCCAATGATAACGAAGTCAACACTCTCCACGGCGGCTTTAAGGGCCTCGACCACGTTGTCTGGGAAGTGCGCGAGGTGACGGATTCCAGCCTCTCCCTAACGTATCTGCACGCGGACGGGCAGGAAGGATTCCCCGGCAACCTGCTGATCGCAATGACCTACACGGTTACCTCCGACAATGAATTCCGCGTCGACTATGAGGCGACCACCGACAAACCTACCCACGTCAATATCGCCAACCATCCTTTCTTCAACCTCAAAGGCGAGGGCGAAGGCACCATTCTCGACCACGAAATGTATATCAAGGCAAGCCGCTTCATTCCGGTTGACCCGCTCGGTATCCCTACCGGCGAGATTGCTTCCGTCGAGGGGACGCCGATGGATTTCCGCGAGGCGCATCCGGTCGGGCAGTGGATCGATGAAGACTTTGAGCAGCTGCGCAATGTCCGCGGCTACGACCACAACTGGTGCATTGACCGCGAAGGCGACGGTGTGGAACTCGTTTGCACGGTGTATGAGCCCGAGAGCGGCCGTTTCCTCGAGGTACTGACCGACCAGCCGGGTCTCCAGTTCTACAGCGGGAACTTCTTCGACGGCACGGACCCGGGCAAGAACGGAAAGCCGATTCTTCTGCGCGGCAGCATCGTTCTCGAGACGCAGAAATGGCCCGACGCCTGCAACAACCCTTCCTTCCCCTCCACGCTCTTGAAGCCAGGGGAGACATATACGCAGACCTGTGTCTATCGTTTCTCGACGAAATAATCGTTTCGTGATTCCGAAATAACCGTTTCGTCATTCCGGGGCTTGTCCCCGGAATCTTTATCTGCCAAAATGTCAGTCCTTCCCCCTTGGCACAGCCGTTGATAAAGAACGGCCGCCCCTTTGCGGGTCTTATGGAAACACTTAAAAATTATAATACTATGCTCAAACCGTTAGGAACCAGAGTCGTCATCGAGCCCAAAGAGGCCGAGACAATGACCGCCGGGGGCCTTTACATCCCGGACAATGCAAAAGAGAAACCCCAGCAGGGCATCATCGTGGCCGCCGGCCCTGGCAGCAAGGATGAGCCGATGGAGGTGAAAGTCGGCGATGCCGTCCTCTATGGCAAATACGCCGGCACCGAGGTCACCTTCGAGGACAAGAAATACCTCATTGTCAAACAGTCCGACATTTTAGCTATCGTTTAATTATGGCAAAAGATATCAAATTCAACATTGACGTCCGCTCCCTGATGAAAGAAGGGGCAGACGCGCTGGCAGACGCCGTCAAGGTTACCCTCGGTCCCAAAGGCCGCAACGTCGTAATCGACAAGAAATTCGGCGCTCCCCAGGTCACCAAGGACGGCGTGACCGTCGCCAAGGAAGTCGAGCTCGAAGACCGCTTCCAGAATATGGGTGCCCAGATGGTTAAGGAGGTTGCCTCCAAGACCAATGAGCAGGCTGGTGACGGCACCACCACGGCGACCGTTCTGGCCCAGGCCATCATCAATGTCGGCCTCAAGAATGTGACCGCCGGCGCCAATCCGATGGATCTCAAGAGGGGTATCGACAAGGCTGTCGCGGCCGTGGTTGAAGACCTGAAGGCCCAGAGCCAGGAAGTCGGCGATGATTACTCCAAGATCGAGCAGGT
>JAFZAI010000132.1 GCA_017557325.1 Bacteroidales bacterium | reverse complement strand
GGGGGATATCGATCCCTACAGCCTTGTCAGAGAGTTTGTCAAAGTCCGCATCGATGGGGCCTCCGAATATGATATGACTGCAGAATTTATCGCTTATGAAGAGGATTAGCCTTTTATTTCTGATGCTGGCCTTTGCCGCCTGCTCCCCGTCGGTCTATCAGATCAGTGTCGAGGGACGCCAGCCTTCCAAGTCCGGGCTCGACCTTGCCGGCAAGTCGTTGGCCGTCGTTTACGAAGGCCAGAGCGGGCAGGCCGCCTTCAAGCACGCCTTCGCCGAAGGCTTTGCCAAGGCGTTGGAGAAGGATTATTTCGATGGGGAAGAGGCCGTCGGCCTTTTTACCGTGGATAAGGAGGATTACGCCTCCCGCGACTCGATGGTCAGCCTGATCATGCAGACGGACGCCGATGTCGTTTTCTTCATCCAGGAGCCGGAGATCGGGCCGCTCAAGCACACGGGGGACAAGACCTCCTCCGTTGTCGGTGTCAAGATGCTGGCCTACGATTCCCTGGGAGGGGAGAAGGACAAGGTCCGTAACTTCAACGGTTCGGTCAATGTCTCCCGTGAGGAGAATCTCGACGAGGCGGCCTTCCGGCCCGTCATCGATTCCGAGGCCTTGGGGCTTGGCACCCGTGCGGCTTCCTCTTTCCTCAGTACGTGGAAGCCGGAGACCTACGGGATCTACTATTACGATTCCTTCAAGGATGGATGGCTCTCCGGTGCCAAGTATGCGTCGGAATTCAACTGGAAGGATGCGATCTCCCAGTGGCTGACTCTCCTGGGGACCAAAAACCGCGAGAAAAAAGCCTGCGCCGAATACAACATCGCTCTCGGCTGCTTTATGTCGGGGCAACCCGAGTTGGCCGTCAAGTGGCTGGACAGAGCCGACGCGGACTGTCCGCTCTCGCAGTCTTCGACCCTTCGTAAAAAATTGGAATCCACCAAACGATGACCTCCGCGAAAAAAAAGTACGGCCTCTGGACAGCCTCCGCATTCGTGGTGGCGAATATGATCGGGACGGGCGTGTTCACCTCCCTCGGCTTCCAGCTGGAAGCGACCGACAACTTCATTGCCATCCTGATCCTCTGGGCCGTCGGCGGAGTCATCGCCCTTTGCGGGGCAGTCAGTTACGGCGAGCTTGGCTCGCTGTTTCCGCATTCAGGCGGGGAGTATTTCTATCTGGGACATATTTACAGTCCGCTTTTCGGGTTCCTCGCGGGATGGGTGTCGCTGGTGATCGGATTTGCCGCGCCGGTGGCACTTGCCTGTATTGCGCTTGGGCATTACGTGGATGATGTATTTCCGTCCATTCCGCCGGAGGTGATCTCTGTCGGCGCCCTGACCCTGATCACGCTCATTCACGCCTTCACGCTGAAAGTCAGCGGAATCGCGCAGAATGCCCTCACGTGGCTCAAGGTCGCGATTATCCTTGCGTTCATCGTCCTGGGTTTCACGGTGCCGGATCACCTGGAGAGCATTCGTCCTTCGGTGACGGGATTTGACTGGAAAGTCCTTTTCAGCGCCCCGTTTGCCGTGTCGATCATCTGGGTCTACTATGCCTATTCCGGCTGGAACGCGTCGGCCTACATTGCCAACGACATCGAGAAACCGCAGAAAACCCTTCCCGTCTCGCTCCTGCTTAGTACGCTCGGCGTGACGGTCATCTATATGCTCCTGAACTTTGTCTTTCTCCTGACCGCCCCGGTCGCCGAGATGAAGGGCCAGGTGGAGGTCGGCCTGATTTCCGCTTCGCATATCCTCGGGCCGAATATGGGGATGGCCATGGGACTTGTCATCGCCTTTATGCTCTGCTCCTCGATCAGTTCGATGGTCTTCATCGGCCCGAGGATCTCGCAGGCGATGGGGGAGGAGCACCCGATGCTGCGATTCCTGCAGCGGAAAACCCGCGCAGGTGTGCCCTGGGCGGGTCTGCTGTTCCAGTATGCCCTTTCGCTCATTATGATTCTGACGGGCGGATTCTCGCTGGTGACACGCTATACGGGCGTGCTGCTGTCGCTCTCGTCGATGATGGCCGTTGCGGGCGTCATCGTCTGCCGCCATACCCGGAAAAATCAGGCGAGGCCCTTCCGCTCTCCGCTTTATCCGGTCCCGCAGGTGCTCTTTATCCTGCTGATGTTGGTATCGATTGTCTATGCGGTGGCGGAGGACTGGAAAGTCGCCGTGGTCAGCGCCGGGACGATTGTTGCGGGCATCCTTTTCTATCTGGTCGAACAAAAATTCTTCAAGCGATGAAAAAGATATTGTTTGCCGCCGCCATCGCGGCCTTGTTGCTGTCCTGCGGAGGACGCACGCAGAAAAAAGCCGCTCCGGAGGTGGATCCTACGGCTGAGGAAATAGTTGTCCCCCAGGAGCCGCTGCACGGCCCGGACAGCCTCAATGACGTAGCAGCCCTTTTCTCGGGCCTTCCGGTCGACAGTACGTCCGCCCTGTTCGCTGAGACGCAGTCGGCGGTATGGAAGAGTCACGCTGACCTGATCAACCGGCGTTGGAAACCCTGCCGGGACGGGCTTGACAAAGTTGCCGCCTTCTCGCGGGATTCTCTCGCGGAGATCCGGGCGAAGGCAAAGACGGTGCTCTACACCTTCAGCGGCCCCGACTTCGTCTATCCGGCGGTGCTCTTCCCGGAGGCCGATACCATTATTATGGCTGCCCTGGAGCCGCTCGGGAAGGTCCTTAAGGCAAAGGATTTGAACAAGAAGACCTATCTCAACGCGACTCCGGCGCTCTCGACGCTGATGCATTCGAGCTATTTCATCACCAAGAGTATGAAGGATGATCTCGGCACTGCGGGTCTGGGCGGGGTGACGCCTGTCTTTGAATTCTTCCTGGCCCGGCTGGACTGCGAGATTCTTTCCATCGAATACGGGGAGCCGTCGCTCGTGACGATCCGCTATTTCCAGCGGGGCGAGAATCACGTGAAGGAACTGCGCTACTACAATGTCAACCTGCTCAATGGCAAGATGCCGGAGGCTTTCCGGAAGATGCTGTCCGCGCTGGATCCCGCGACAACGGTCGGGATGATCAAATCCTGCTCCTACTGTATGCACGAGAGCAAGTTCAGCGAGGTGCGCGACTATGTCCTCGACCACTCCTTCGCCATCGTGCAGGACGATACCGGCGCCCGGCTCAAGGCACTGCAGGACAAGGGTTTCTCGGTGAAATTATACGGCGAGTACCGTCATCCGCTGGCCGTTTTCGGCAGCGAAGTCTATCAGGCCGACCTGGCCGCCGCCTACAAGGAGTCCTGCGCCGGGCCGGTTGATTTCCGGTTCGGATACAACGGGGTCCCGCCCGTGATGGTTGCGCGGAAGAATTAAAGGACGCCGAGGAGCTTGCTCCGGGAGAGCATACAGTCTCCGATGCAGGCGGCCTGCCGTCCGAGTTTCGAGAATTTGATGGTCGTATCGCGGTTGACGATATTCTGTGCGAGCTTCTTAACGTTGCTCCGCAGCGGAAGCATCAGGTAGTCACCCGCCATCGCGAGTTTGCCGCCGATGACGACAAGTTCGGGATTGAAGACGTTGATCAGGCCCGCCAGGCCGCGGCCGAGCGTTGCCCCGATTTCCTCTACGACCTCGATGGCCAGCACGTCTTCCTCCTTGATGGCAGCGAAAATGTCGTCCAGCGAGATGTCTCCCGTCTGTTTATACTGCTTCGACAGGGAAGAGGCGCGCCCTGCCGCCAGTTGCTGCAGGATCATCCGATGAAGGGCCGACCCGGAGGCTCCGGTCTCCAGACATCCTACCTTGCCGCAACGGCAGATGATATCGTTCTGGAGGAGCGGGAAATGCCCGATCTCCCCGGAGAAGCCGGATTTGCCGTAATAGAGTTTCCCGTCCAGGACCATTCCCATTCCGAGACCCCAGTTGACATTGATGAAAAGGATGTTGCGCTCTTTGCGGGTGATGCTGGAGATGTATTCCCCATATGTCATCGCCCGGGAGTCGTTCTCGATGTTGACCGGGACGCCGAGGTCTTCCTCGAATTGTTTGTCGAGGGAATGGTCTTCGTCGGTTGAATAGGTATAGCTGTAGCCGGTGGTGGGATTGACGCGGCCCGTGAGGCTGATGCCGCAGCCGAGGACGCGGCCCCAGTCGAGCGATTCTTCGATGAAGAAGGCCTTGAGGGAACGGCAGATGGCGTGGACGCATTCCTCCTTGGCTTCCATCGTGAAGGGAATGTCATCCTTGTAACGGATGATGTTACCCTTGAAATCCGTGACGGAGAGGTGAATGTGGTGATGGCCGATGTCGATCCCGGTGAAATAGCCGGCATCCGGGTTGAGTCCGTAGATGCTGGGGCGGCGGCCGCCGGATGTGCCCTGCTTGCCGAGGTCGACGATGAAACCCTCGTCGATCAGTTCGCCGAGGAGTTTGGTGACCGTGGGAACGCTGGTGTTGAGTTTGGTGCTCAGGTCAGCGATGCTGTACTCTCCGTCTTTGATGCAGAGACGGAGGATCATTTTTTTCAAGAGGGTGTTCTTGTTGTCTTTCTGGCCCAGGAATGTCTGTCGCATTGCAGTTGAATTTTTCAATAATCCACGCAAATTTATAAAGAATTTTTTGGCAATCCAAGAGTTTTTTAAAAATTCTAAAATATGCTGCTTTTTCGGAAAATTATTCGTATCTTTGAAAGATTGAATAAACGGATTATGTTCAGGAAATTGAGAAACCGCATCCGCGAAGTGCATCTCTCGCTCAGGACAAAACTCTTCCTGAGTTTCAGCTCCATCGCGGTGGTCCTGCTCATCTCGAGCATCATCTCCATTATGGAGTATGGCCGGATGAGCAATTACGTGTCCGAACTCATTGCGGACGACATCTACAGCATCAATGTCTCCCAGAAGATTTCCACCCTCCTGGACGGCTACAACCTGCAGGTCCTGACCGCCATCGGCGACTCGTCCGTGACCCGCCTGCCGGATTTTGACCAGCAGCGTTTCGTCGCATCCTGCGACTCCCTCAAGGCTTCCATCGCCGGTTCCAAACTTCTTCCCCTGGCCGACTCAGTCCTCTATTCCTACCAGGCTTATATGCTGACATCCCTGGAGCTGGAAAGCGTCATTCAATCCACCTTCATCAATTCGCGTTCGTGGTATTTCGGCCGGCTCCAGCCTACCTTCAACCACCTCCGCTCCGACATTGATAAACTCAATACCGGCATCTATGCCGACCTTCAGGCACACTCCGAGACCTTCGACCGCGGCTTCTACCGAAGTATCATCCCGGGGGCCGTGGCCCTCGGCGTTGGCATCGTTCTGGTGCTCTTGCTGATGTTCTTCATCATAGCCTACTATGTCAATCCGGTCTACAAGATGCTGGACGGCCTCGACAATTACCGCGATTACAACCGCAAATACACCTACACCTTTGATGGCGATGATCAGCTGTCCGCACTGAACACCCACGTCTCCGAACTCATCGAGGAGAACCGCCAGCTCCGCCGCAAGGTCCGGGAATACAAAGAATCCGAGGAAGGATGAACCTCAAGGTCATATCGAGAAACATCGGCTACGCCCTCCTTGTGAGTGCGCTGTTTATGCTGCTGTCGATTTTCGTGTCCCTGGCCAACGGACGCGACAGTGCGCTGTCGGCCCTGCTGATCAGTTTCTCCCTGACCTTCATCGTCGGTATCTTCCCGTTCATCTTTGTCCGGCGCACCGAGAATATCACCCTCACGGACGGCTATATGATTATCGTCCTGTCGTGGCTCCTTTCCTTTATCTTCGGAATGCTGCCCTACGCCCTCTGGGGCGGGCCGTTCACCCTGGACAACGCCTGGTTCGAGAGCGTTTCCGGCTTCACGGCGACGGGTGCAACCATTCTGGAGAACGTGGAGGAATTGCCCCGAAGCCTGCTCTTCTGGCGGGCTTCTACGCATTTCATCGGCGGTTTGGGAGTCGTCGTTTTCCTCCTTCTGATCATTCCGAACTCTTCTCCCGTCAGGCTCCGCCTGACGAATATGGAGCTTTCCTCGCTTTCCAAGGATGGCTACAGCACCCGGGCCAACAAGACGGTTTATATCTTTGCCTATGTTTATCTGGCGATCGTCGCGGCCTCCTTCCTGTCCTATCTGTGCTGCGGGATGTCGGTGTTCGACGCGGTCTGCCACGCATTCAGCGTGAGCGCCACGGGCGGCTTCTCTACGCGGACGGCCTCCATCGGCGCGTTCCATTCGATCGCGGTCGACATTGTTACGATGGTCTTTATGATCCTTGCCTCGATGCACTTTGGCCTGCTGTATATGACGGTAGTAAGCCATTCTCTGCGCTCGATGCGGAGCAATCCGGTCCTCAAATTCTACCTTTCCTACCTGGTTGTGGTCATCGTGATGGTCACGGTGAATATCCGCCTGCAGGTCCCGGAGATGTCCTGGGGCAAGGCAATTCTTGAGGGCTCCTTCACGACGGTGAGCTACGCCTCCACGACGGGATTCGCTATCTCCGACAATGCCGCCTGGCCGATGTTCTCGGGCTTCCTGCTGCTGCTGGTCGGCTTTATCTGCGGCTGCGCGGGATCCACGACGGGCGGCGTCAAAGCCGACCGGATTCTCGTGCTGATCAAGGCCCTCGGCCGCCAGATCCGCTCCAGCATCCATCCTTCCTACGTGGGCGGCATCAAGATGGGGCGCCGGCTCCTCAAGGATGAGGACGTGTATCCGCACATTCTCTACCTGTCGATTTTCATTGTATTTGCGATGATTTCGATCGTCCTGTCGTACATCTTTGGTGCAAAGGATCTGGACGCCGTTTGCGGGACCCTTTCCAGCATCTGCAACGTGGGGCCTTCCCTCGGAGAGCGGATCGGTTCGATGGGCAACTACAATTCGCAGCCTACGGCGATTAAGATCATCTTCTCGCTGGATATGTTCCTCGGCCGCGTGGAGATTTATCCGGTCCTTGCGGTCTTTTCGATGATTTTCCGCAGGAAGGGCAGGATATGAGCCGCGGCGGGATCCTATACAGGCAGTTCCTCGATAACCTGGGATATGAGGCGACTCCGTCCCAGGACCGTTTTTTTACGGCCTTTTCGGATTTTCTGACTTCGGACGAAGGCGATATCTTCGTCCTGAACGGCTATGCCGGGACGGGTAAGACGACGGCTGTAGCCTCCGTGGTTAATACGATGCGCGAACTGCAGATTGCGACGGTTCTTCTGGCACCGACCGGTCGCTCCGCCAAGGTTTTGGCTTCTTATGCGGGGAATCGGGCGTATACCATCCACAAGCATATCTATCGGCAGAAGTCGCACGGCGACGACGGCTTCGGGCAGTTCTCGCTGGCGCCCAACAAGGCGAAGACGACGCTCTTCATTGTGGACGAAGCCTCGCTTATGGGGATCGAGTCGGGCGGCGGCGCCTCCACGGCGTCCTTCGGCAGCGGCAACCTGCTGGGAGACCTGGTGGAATTCGTCCGGCGCGGGACGGACTGCCGCCTGTTGCTGGTGGGGGATTCCGCGCAGCTTCCGCCTGTCGGCCTGGACGCCTCTCCGGCGCTCTCGGTGGAATATATGGCGCAGATCGGCGGTGTCCGGTTTGAGACTTTGACCGAGGTGGTCCGCCAGGAGAAGGCTTCCGGCATCCTATATAACGCTACCCGCATCAGGGGGCTTCTGGAAGGTGGTTTCGCGGAGGTGGAGATTCCACGGGACGAGCTCCGGCTGGAGGTGGAACCATTCGATGACATCGAGCGGATCAGCGGGGGAGAGCTCCTCGAGACCCTTTCGGATGCATATGGGAAATACGGGGAGGAGGAAACCATTGTCCTCTGCCGGTCCAACAAGCGGGCCAACCGCTACAACGCCGGAATCCGCGCCCAGGTGCTCTTCAAGGAGGAGCGCCTCGTTCGGGGCGACCGGCTGATGATCGTGAAGAATTGCTATCAGTTCGTGGAGGACCTGCCGGAGCTGGATTATATCGCCAATGGGGATATGGCCTCGCTGGTGAAGATCTCCCATTTCGAGGATCGCTACGGCCTGCATTTCGCGGACGCGGTGCTATCCTTCCCGGATTATGACGATGTAGAGGTGGATGCGAAGGTCCTGCTTGATACGCTGGAATCCGAGAGTGCTACGATTACCTACGAGCAGTCGAATGCCCTGTACCAGGGCGTCTCGGCGGACTACTCCCACATCCGCTCCAAGAAGAAGCGCTATGACGCGGTGCGGGAGGATCCGTACTACAATGCCCTCCAGCTCAAGTATGCAGAGGCCATCACCTGCCACAAGTCGCAAGGCGGTCAATGGGACTGCGTATTTATTGACAACCCTTTCTGGCAGGACACCCTCACTACAGACGATTTAAAATGGCTCTACACCGCCATCACCCGCGGGGTTAAAAAGGTATATTTAATTAACTTCAAAGATGAATTATTCGGACTGGCTGACGCAAAAAACAGGGTTTGAAAACCGTGGCCGCCCGTGGCCTCGTGAACGGGAGGGGCCCGCAAGTCGCAGACTTGTGGGAGGGATGGAGGTGCGAAGCACCGGAAGTTTCTCAAACCCTGTTTTTGGAGTCAGGCAGTCCGCCAGTTAGGGAATTATGAAATATAGAATTTTAATATTGTCATTGCTGCTGCCGTTTATTGCGGCGGCTCAGGACGGATTGAACAAGGTGCCGTCGGAGTGGAAGTGGATTTCGTCGACGGAGGCGGCGTTCAGCTATGACGGGACGTACGGCGATGCCGGGGCTTTTATTGCCGATTTGGAGGGCAATGTTAGCCGCCGGGTGCCCACGCAGTACCAAGTGTTGAAAAGCAATGAATTCTCGCTGCGGCAGAATCCGACCCTCTCGCCGGACCGGTCGTTCCAGGCCTATACGGAGGAGGGGAATCTGTATGTGAAACGGGCATCTGACGGGAAGACCGTGCAGGTGACTGCCGACGGCAGCGACGTCGTCTACAACGGCTATGCGGCCTGGGTCTATTACGAGGAGATTTTCGGACGGAGTTCCCATTACAGGGCCTTCTGGTGGGCCCCGGACTCCCGGATGCTGGCCTTCTACCGTTTCGACGAGACAAAGGTGCCCGAATTCCCCATTTATTCCCCGAAGGGCCCTCAGGCGGGGAAACTTCGCGTGACGCATTATCCGAAGGCCGGCGATCCCAATCCTAAGGTCAAAATCGGTTTTGTCAGTTTGGACGGTCTTTTTGACGGGGGAGAGCCGGAGGTGGTCTGGGCGGACTTCGACGCGGAGGAGGACCAGTATTTCGGAAAGCCTTTCTGGGCGCCGGATGGCAAACGCTTCTTCATTCCGCGCGAACCGCGGATTCAGAATACGCTGGAACTCTTCGCTGTAGAGGCTGCTACCGGAAGCAAGACTTCCATTTATAAAGAGCAGGTGGCAACTTGGCTCAATTGGATCGACGGGCCGCTCTTTACCGACAAAGGGCTCTATATGGTGCGAGATTTCGAGAGCGGCTGGGAGCAGATCTATTTTCTCGGCTACGACGGCTCGCTGCGGCGCCTGACAACTGGGACCAACTGGAATGTCAAACTCCTGAAGGCGGATGCTGCGGGCAATGTTTTCTTCACGGCGAACCGGGATTCGCAGGTGCGCAAGACGCTATATAAAATTTCACCGAAAGGCGTCGTGATGGCGCTGACACCTCCGGATATGAATGTCGGCCGCTGCGAGATTTCCCCGGACGGGAAGCATTATATCGCCTCGCTGTCGTCGCTGTCGGAGCCAACGACGATCGTGCTGGGTGAGACGGCCCCGAAGAAGAAATCACCGGCTCCCCGCGTCCTTTGCGATATGAAGGGGGCAAAGTACAATTCGGAGGCTTTCCCGGTCACGCAATTGATTTCCATTACGGTTGACGGTCTCGAAATTCCGGGCACGATGACGCTTCCAAAGGGGTTTGATCCTTCCAGGAAATATCCGGTCCACATATACTTGTATGGCGGTCCGGATACGCCCGTCGTCAGTGACACTTGGCGTACCCCGGGCTTTGCGGAAACCTGGTTTTACGAGAACGGCATCATCGCCGTGCGGATCGACAACCGCGCCTCGGGCCATAACGGCCGCGCCGGCCTCGACCAGATATACAAGCGGCTCAATACCGTGGAACTGGAGGATTTTGTGGCGTGGGGAAAATACCTGCAGGGGCTCCCGTACGTAAATCCTGCCAAAATCGGCGTGGAAGGATTCTCTTTCGGCGGGACGATGACGGCGGCGCTGCTGCTGAAGCACAGCAATGTGTTCCATTACGGCATTGCCGGCGGGGGAGTCTACGACTGGATGCTGTACGATTCCCATTATACCGAGCGCTTCATGTCCACGCCGGAGGACAATGCGGAAGGATACCGGAATTCCTGCGTGCTGGGCTACGTGGGGAGTTTCCGTGGTGAGGCGGGCGTCCGTCTCAAGCTGACCCACGGGACGGGCGACGACAACGTGCATTTCCAGAATACGCTCCTCCTGGTGGATGCGTTGCAGGCGGAAGGACGGGATTTCGACCTGATGATTTACCCCGACGGGATGCACGGCTACCGCGGCTCCCAGGGCACCCACAGCGTCTTGACCGACCTTATTTTCTGGAAGAAATATTTATTGGATCAGTAATTATGTGGAGAACAGGTTGTGTCATTTCTGAAATCATTTGCACCCGCGCAAGTAGCGGGAGGGGCCCACGAAGTGGGAGGGACGAGGCCGTAGGCCGAGGATGGAAGAAATGATACAACCTGTTCTCAAACAAATAGTGTTCTGTAATGACTATTAAAGAAAGATATAATGGAATTGTCAGGTGGTTCGGAGAGAATATGCCTGTGGCGGAGACGGAGCTGCACTATGAGAACAGCTTCCAACTGCTTGTGGCGGTGATTCTGAGCGCGCAGTGTACCGACCGGCGGGTTAATCTTGTGACCCCGCCGCTCTTTACTGCTTTTCCGACGCCGGAGACGCTCGCTGCGGCCACTTTCGACGAAGTGTATCCGTATATCCGCTCCGTCAGTTACCCCAACAGCAAGACACGGCATCTCATCGCGATGGCGCAGAAACTCCTTTCCGACTTCGGCGGAGAAGTGCCGTCGGATCTGGATGCGCTGATGTCGCTTCCCGGCGTCGGCCGCAAGACCGCCAACGTCATCGCGTCGGTGGTCTATGACAAGCCGGTCATTGCCGTCGATACCCACGTCTTTCGCGTAGCGCACCGCCTCGGCCTTTCCGACGGCAAGACCCCCGAGGCTGTCGAGCGCGACCTCGAGCGCCATATTCCCGTCGAGAGACGGGCCATTTCCCACCACTGGCTTATTCTCCACGGGCGTTATACCTGCACCGCCCGCAACCCCAAATGCACCGAATGCCCCCTCACGGACTGGTGCCGCGAATTCATCCTCAAAAATACCCAGCTATGAGCGAACCTCTCATTTCCTTCATGCACGCCGACATCCTCAACGGCGAAAGCGTCGTAGTCTACGACCTCAATATGGATATCAACCCGGGCGATTTTGTCTATATCGTCGGCAAGGTCGGGACGGGGAAGACCTCGATCATCCGGACAATGACGGCCGAGAATCCGCTCAAGAAGGGGGAGGGCGTCGTCTGCGGATACCATCTGGAGAAGCTCCGTAAGCGCGATATTCCGTATCTGCGGCGTAAATTGGGCGTCGTGTTCCAGGATTTCCAGTTGCTGATGGACCGGACGGTGTTCTCCAATCTTGAATTTGTGCTGCAGGCGACGGGCTGGAAGAAACTGCTGGACCGCGAGAAAAGGATTGACGAGGTGCTGGAAGCCGTCGGGATGCAGAACAAGGCCCACAAGATGCCCTGGCAGCTCTCCGGTGGCGAGCAGCAGCGCATTGCCATTGCCCGTGCCCTGCTGAACAGTCCGGAGGTTATCCTGGCGGACGAGCCTACCGGCAATTTGGACGCCGAGACGGCGGACGGCATTATGGAACTCCTGTGCCGGATCAATGCCGAGGAGAAGACCGCCGTCGTCATCGTGACCCACAACCGCCGTATCTTTGAAAAATATCGCGGCAGAGTGATGGTCTGCCGCGATGAATCGTGTTACGAAGAGAAGGAAGACGAGGCAATCGACCTCGACTTTACGATATAAACTCTTCCTTGAGAAGGGCGATCTTGCGGGCCGCACCTTCTCCCTTCGCTCCGAAATAGAATTTGATCTTTGGCTCGGTGCCGGAAGGCCGCACCGTAACGACATCTCCGTCCTGGTTGAAGAACTGGAGGACGTTGGACTTGGGCAGTCCGGTCTTCTCGGGGTGCATATAATCGACGACCTTCGTGACCGGAATGCCGGCAATGGTCTCCGGCGGTGAGAACCGGTAGTCGGACATAATCCGGGCGATTTCTTCGGCGCCGGATTTGCCTTTGCGGACGATGTAGACCATCTCCTCGAGGCGGAAGCCGAATTTTTGGTAAACTTCCTGCAGGATGTCGTACAGGGTCTGTCCCCGGTCGGCGGCCCAGGCGGCGCACTCGGCAACGAGGCAGCCGCTGACCTGCGCGCACTTGTCGCGGACGAACTGCCCGGCGTTGAAGCCGTAGCTCTCCTCTCCGCCGCAGATGAATTCTCCGCTGGATTCGTGCTTCTTGACGACCTCGGCGATGTATTTGAAACCGGTGAGGACGTTGTAGCAAGGCACGCCGTAGTGGGCGCAGATGGCGGCGAGCAGCTCGGAGGTGACGATGGTCTTGACGCAGTACTGCTTGCCGTCCAGCTTGCCGAGTTCCTGCCAGCGGGTGAGGATGTAGTAGGTGAGGAAGGACCAGGTCTGGTTGCCGGTGAGCTGGACCATCCTGCCTCCGT
>JAFZAI010000131.1 GCA_017557325.1 Bacteroidales bacterium | reverse complement strand
GCTCGTCGACACGGCCGGCTATGACGACGCCAGCGTGCTCGGCGAGGAGCGCCGGCGGCTCACGGAGCGTGTCGTCGACAGCACCGACATTGCCGTCCTCCTCCGCTCCGGTCACCCCGAGGATGACCGCTGGGCCGGGATGCTCCGCAAGGCCGGCGTGCCCACCGTGGAGATACGCTCGCTATCGCTCGGTATGACAAAGGACGAGCGCGGTATGACCGAGTGTGAGCGCGGTATGACCGAGGGTGAGCGCGGTATGGCCGACCCTTTGTCATCCCGAGGCATCGAAGATGCCGAGAGGATCTCCCTTCTCCTCAAGCGCCTCGCCGCTGCGCGGCCGGCCTCTGAGGAGCGATCCCTCCTCGGCAGCCTGGTGAAGCCCGGCGACACCGTCGTCCTCGTGATGCCGCAGGACAGCGAGGCTCCGAAAGGCCGCCTCATCCTCCCGCAGGTGCAGGTCATCCGCGCCCTGCTCGATCAGGATTGCATTCCAGTCTGCTGCACGCCGGAAACACTGCAGACGGCACTGAGCAGCCTACGACCGGACAGCACGCCCAGGCCTACCTCCGATGATGCCACCGGTGAAACATCTGTCCCCTGGTCTGGAAGGCCTGCCCTTGTCATTACCGACTCACAGGTCTTCAAAGCCGTGGAGGCAGCCATTCCGAAGGCGTGCCCACTTACTTCTTTCTCCGTTCTGCTGGCCGCCGCCAAGGGCGACCTTGGCGTCTTCGTCGAGGGGGCGAAGGCCATCGACCGGCTCAAGAGCGGCGACCGCGTCCTCATCGCCGAAGCCTGCTCCCACGTACCAGATACGGAGGATATCGGTAGGGTAAAGATCCCGGCGTTGCTGAGGCGGCGGATCGCACAGATTCCGGAACAAGTCCGGAATGACGTGGGAGAGGGACGGGAATACGGGCAGGAGGGGCTGCAAATTGACATTGCGGCGGGGAACGACTTCCCCGAAGACTTGTCACCGTACGCGCTCATCATCCACTGTGGGGCATGCGTGGCCACATCCCGGCTCGTCCGCGCCCGCATTCGCAAGGCGCTCCTCGCCGGCGTCCCCATCACCAACTACGGCATCGCCATCGCCCACCTGCAAGGCATCCTGCCCCGCATATCGCTCCCGTAGCGGGGAAGATGCGACAAATTACCCAAAAAGCATTCCGGAGTTCTGACAAAGAGTCCCTATGCGCCGATATTGGAGTGGATGAGTTCCGTCAGATTCCGGATGATCTCGTAGTCGTTCAGATTCATTCCCTCGAACACTTCCTTCACGTCCGCCGTCGATAGCTCGAAGGTATCTTCGTCCGTAATGTAGCGGATGATGAAATTGATGTCCTGGTACTGGCAGATGAAATTCGCGAAGCATCCCGACAGGTCGCCCTTGGGCTGCAGGTCGATGTGCGAACGCTGGTAGGAGGCGTAGATCTCCGTGCCCTCCCCCACTTTGGACTTGAGGTAGAATTGGCCGTTGCAGAGTTCGCTGTGGAACTTCAGCAGGGCAATTCCCATTCCGATCTTGCGCTCCTTGCGGCAGGAGTAGAAACGGTCGTTGATGGCCTGGATCATCTCCTCCGGCATTCCGCAGCCGTTGTCGATGATCTTGATGGAAAGGAGGTCCTTCGCCGCGCTGTCCTCCATTTCGATGGTGATTTCGGTGGCACCCGCCCGGATGGAATTGTGGGTGATGTCGATGATATGAAGATCGAGACTTTTCACGCTATAGAATCACTTGTTCGCCCTGACGGAGGGCGGCTTTGAAATTATCAAAACTGAAAGAGGGCATCTCCAACTCGCTATGTATCTTGGCAATATCCTCCACGAAATGGGCGTCGCTCGACTGGATGAAATTGTAGCCGGCGAACCAGGGGCAGTCCCTGAGGAACTGATATCCGCCCCGCTTGCAATAGTAACTGAGCTCCAGCGCGTGGAACTTGAGGTCGGAAGGGATGAATCCCAGCTGGGACGAGATACTGAAGGACGGCCGGTCGACGTGGGCCGGGATAAAAATTCCTCCCAACTCATATACCTTCTGCTGCAACTCCAGCAGCGGCAGGTCGAGGGCATTGATCAGCAGATGTGGCACCTCGTCCAGCACGTTCTCCTCCTCATCGACCACCAGCTGATAGCCGAACTTATCCACATCGTTCTCAAACCAGACCACGCGGGAATCCAGAAACGCCTGGAATTCAGCGAGCTTCTCCACCGTAGGCATAAAGCCCAGGCAGTGCACCTCCTCCTTCGTCGTTACCTCCGCCCCCATCAACACGTGAAGGCCAACCTTTTCCCCCAGACGCCGCGTCACTTCGGCATTGAGGGTGGAGTTGTGATCGGTCAGGCCGATGATATCCATCCCCATCTCCTTCGCCTTGGCGACGATGTTGGAGGGGCTCATCTCGAGGTCGCCGCAGGGGGACAACACCGAGTGGATGTGCAGGTCGGCCTTGAACTTCATCGGGATTACTTGATCAGCTCGTAGAGCTTGCCGCAGACCTCAAACGCGGCATCCTGGCTGACGAGGAGGCAGATGTCCTCGTCCTGCGCGTGCGCGAGCATATCGGCATCCGGGACACCGCTGCGCACGAGAATGACCGCCGGAATATCTTTGAGGGAAGCGATCGCCGTCACGTTCTTGTGCGTCTGCATCGTGATCCAAATCTGGCCGCTCCGGGCATTGCCCATCACGTCGCTGAGAAGGTCGGAGGCGTACGCGCCGGTGACTTCCTCCTCGAGATTTGCCTCATTGAGGCACTGCAGACCGAGTCTGTCGATAATTTCCTTTACTGTCATATCAGGGATTGTTTTTGTTGTCTTCTCCGGGTTTGACGCGGTCACCCCAGATCCGACGGACGGCATCCGCGGAAGCCTGGGAGTGGGGATTGATAAAAATACAGGTGTCCATCCGGGCCTCGCCCCGGACGATATCCTCCGCGAGGGCGGCACAGGAAGGCGTCCCACAGGCCGAGCAGTTCACGCCCGGCAAGGCTTTCTCGATCTTCCGCATCCGGCTGGCCATTTTGAAGGCCTCCGCAAAATCATCATTGAGTTTGTAGAGCGAACGGGGCTTGATTTCCGGAATCTCCATCTGCTCGGCGATATACTTTGCGAATTCGGGATCCATATTGCGGGGCTCCGGCTTCCGGGTACGCTGCAGGCGGTCGAAGAGCCGGGCCCGGTACTCCAGCCGCTTGCGGGCCACGAAACGGTTGTTGGTGGCCAGCACGCCGCCCACGCAGCCCTGGTCGCAAATTCGCATTTCCACCAGCCCCGGAGCGTCGATGGCCTCGTCTTCCAGCTTCTCCAGGAAATTCAAGACATTTTGCAGGCCGTCCACGGCATAATGGTCACCCTTGAAAAGGGAGGCCTCTCCCCCGGCGAGTGGCCAGAGCACACCGCGCGACGTGAGGGCGTGGTTGATGGGCTGGACATCCCGGGGCGAATCGTGAAGCAGAAGCTGTACCTTGTTGTAGAGGAAATCCATATTGATGACGCCCGAAATGCAGGTTTCCTTGCCGCTGACCGGGGATTTGACAGCCGCGATCTTGGCGGCGCAGGGCGTCACATAGAAGACGCCGATCGCCTCCCGCCGTGCCCCTTCGTCCATCAGCCGCTTGATGATGACGCGGGACGCCAACTCAAGCGGAGAACGCAGTCGGATGATATTCTCCACGAGTGACGGGAAGCGCACCTGGATGAGGCGCGTGACCGCCGGGCAGTACGACGAGATGAACGTGCGGATCTCGGGATGGTCTTCCATATACTGATTGTAGAGGTCGACCATATTGTCCACCTCATGCTCCACCTCATAGATATGGGTGAAACCCAGTTTTTTGAGGCAGGAGTAAATCGCCTTGGTCTTGTACTTCTCGTCAAACTGGCCGATGAAGGTGGTGGGAACTAGGCAGACCCTGTAGCCGTAATTCTCAATCAGGCAGAAGTCGTCCTGCTTGATGTAGATCGCCTTGTGCGGGCAGACCTTCATACATTCCCCGCAGTCCACGCATTTGTTGTCGTTGAAGACGGCCTTCCCGCCCCGGATGCGGATCGCGCCGGTCGGACAGGATCGCATACAGGTGGTGCAGCCCTGGCAGAGGTAATCGTTGATCCGGAGGGAATGCTTAAAGAAGATTTCTTGCTCTCTCATGGTGTCAAACGAGATAAACGGTCATCGTTACGGTGGTCCCGACGCCCACCTCAGTATCGATCTTGAGGTCATCGGTGTTCTTCTTGATATTGGGAAGACCCATGCCGGCGCCATAGCCCATCTCGCGGACCTTGGCCGAAGCGGTGGACCATCCCTCCTGCATCGCCAGGTCGAGGTTGGGAATGCCGGGGCCCTGGTCGGCGACGACCATCACGATCTTGCCTTCGTCGATGTCGACGTCAATCGTCCCGCCGTAGGCGTGCGCGATCGCGTTGATCTCCGCTTCGAACAGGGCGACCACGGTCCTTTTGATATTGGCCGGATCCACGCCAAGCTGCTTGAGAGTACGCTTGACGCTGCTGGACGCCTGACCGGCATCGGTGAAATTGCCTCGCTCTATCGTAAACGTATAATGCATATCCTAATAAAGAGGCTTAATGCCGGCAGCGTAAAGGATGCCGCTCAGTTTGAAGATACTGTAAGGGGACTTGATAAGGGTAATATCGCTGTCCTCGGCAAGGGCGAGCATATCCTCATCCGGCTGCTTGTCGCGGCCCAGCAGGACGACGCGAAGGTCGGCCATTTCGGACGTGCGGATCGTCTGGTTGTTGCAGAGGCCGGTGATAAGCACCGTCTCGTCCATTGAAAAGCGAAGGACATCGCTCATCAGATCGGAGGCGAAAGCCTTTTCCACCTCATAGCTGTCGTCGACGGGAGCTCCTACGATCTCCCCGTCCACAAGTTGTGCGATTTGCCGGATAGTCATTGCTGTGGTAATTTTCACAAATATAAGCAAAATTCCAGAAAAACGGGCCGGCTCAAATGGGCCGGCCCGGAACAATCGTATTCTGCAGCGATTAGTCTGCGTACTCCGCAAGGATGCCCTTGATCTTCTCGGGCACCAGGCGGCCGTAGGTCTT
>JAFZAI010000130.1 GCA_017557325.1 Bacteroidales bacterium | reverse complement strand
GAGAAAGAGAGGAAAGAGCCGCTATAGCCCCCTTCCGCATAGGCAAGAATGCCCCCGCCGTCGCACCAGACGCCATCGAGCCGGCATCGCGACCACCAGGTGCCTTTGGACCAACCGAAGTCGGCGCGGACCTCGGTGCGGGATCGCTCGGAGGCATAATTGCGCAGACGCTCCGATGCGCGGACCTGCAGGTCACAGGACGGACTGATTCGCCACCGCCACTCCGCCTTGATCTTGAGCATATATCGGCGAGGGTCCTCCCCCGGGATCGGCATCGCGGCGTAAGAGGCCGCCAGCGCTCCCCGGTGACGGATTTCCGAAGCGCCGAAGCCGGTGCGCCCCTTCAACTGCACGTACTTGCCGGCCGTAAATCCTATTGAGGCCACCGCAGAGTACTCTCCGTATTTTTTGTGTGTATAGGCCGAAGGGAGGACACTAAGGCGAAGGGCCGCCTGGAGATGCTCCCCGATGGGCGTCAAAAGGCCTCCGACGGCTGCGACATGGCCCTTGGCCGGCGCGAAAGCCAATTCACCGAAGAGTTGGACGCCGCGCGGATTCCACCGGACATCCGTCGAAATACGCGGCGGACTCCGATAGTCGGGCAGGATGACGCTCAGCCCCGCCCGGCCGCTTCGCCAGCTCCACCCGGCGTTGACCCCCGAGCCACTATCCGCCGCATAGACGGAAAGGTCCCAGCGGCCGAAGGCGAAGTCCGCCGCCGCGCCAAGGAATGCCGACTCCGGGTTGTAAGAATGCGTCGGGCTGATGCCACTTGCCTTTTTCACAAACGAAGAGGGCGTAAGTAGATCCTCGATCACAAACCCGGACCAGACGGCGAGCCCCTGACCGAACCGGACGTTGAACCGTCCTGCGACGACCTTCCCGAGCCTCCCGTCTCCATAGTAAACCCCGTACGCGCCCGCAGGAAAGGCTCCCTTCCAGGAAAAACCCGCTTCCGCCCGCTCGCCGAGACAGAGCCGATACTTGAAGGCAGGGCCCTTGGTCCGGAATTCCAGATGCTGCCGCACGGGAGAACGGATGCTGTCGGCGACGCCGGGAAGCGAAGCCGAGCGGAAGGAGACAAACGGGACAAGGGCCTCCGCCACCTCCCGGCCGAATCCGTCCACGAGGGCAAGTTCCTCCACGGAGAGAATGTCGCCATAGCGCAGGCGGTAGTCGGTAAGGCTGGCGACTTGATAGGCTGTCAGGAGACCCGACGAGAGGAGGCGGCTCCGCGAAGCGAGATTCAGGGGAACCGGCCGGGCGTGCATCGCCTCGAAGCGTTCCAGCACCGATTCGTCCATCGACTCCGCCTCCCCCGCCCCGGATAGCAGCACCGCCGCCCCCAGCCAGGCTTGTAACCATATAAATAACATTCCCATAGCCCCGGCAAGTTACAGCATCCCGGCCAAAGAGAATGAAAGAAACATAAAAATCTTTTTTCCATTTTCGATTTTTTATATGTTTTTTTCATTAATTTTGGGTTTTCAACGTAAATCTGTCGCATTATGGAAAAAGTCACGCTGCTGGACAAGACTTTCCGGCTTTACATTCCCCAGGAAGAAATTGAAAAAGGCATCGACCGCGTCGCCGCCGACCTCGAAAAAGACAACGCCGGCAAGGACGACATTCCCATCCTCCTCTGCGTCCTCACGGGCTCCATTATGTTCACTTCCGAAATTATGAAGCGCGTTCATTTCCCTTGCCAGATTGTCACCATAAAGTTGACCTCCTACAATGGGGGCACGGCCTCTTCCGGGCGCGTCGTCTTCACGTCGGGCCTTTCGGCGGACGTCGCCGGCCGCAGGGTCTACATTATGGAAGACATCGTCGACACGGGCACCACAATCCTGGCCCTCAAGCAGTTCCTCCGGGAGCAGGGCGCCACGGAAGCCAAGATCTGCACGATGCTCTTCAAGGAAGACGCCTACAAGCACGACGAGCCGGTCGAATTCGTCGGCCTCCGGATTGAAAACCAGTTTATCGTCGGCTACGGTCTCGACTACGGCGAGATCGGCCGCAACCTGACGGACATTTATATCCTCGACAAATGAAATACTACATTCTTTTCGGGCCTCCCGGTGCCGGGAAAGGCACCCAGGCCGGAGCGATGGTGGAAACGTGGAATCTCTGCCATCTGTCAACCGGCGAACTGCTGCGCGCTGAAATCGCGGCCGGCACCCCGCTCGGCCTGCAGGCCAAAGCACTGATCGACGCCGGCAACCTCGTCCCCGACGAAGTCGTCGAAGGGATGATCGAGTCGAAATTCAACTCAGTGAAGGACGTTAATGGCTTCCTTCTGGACGGATTCCCCCGCACGACCGCCCAGGCCGACGCCCTCGGTGCAATGCTGGAGCGTCGCGGCGAATCCCTCTCCGGTGTGGTTTCCATTATGATTCCCGACGCGATGATCTATGACCGCATCCGCCACCGCGCCGAGATCGAAGGCCGCGCCGACGACGCCTCCGACGCGATCGTCCGCAACCGCATCGACACCTACCACGCCAAGACCGAGCCGCTCATTTCCTATTACCGCGCCCGCGGTCTCTACCACGAAATCGACGGCACCGGCACCATCGACGAAGTCCGCGCCCGCATCTTCGCGCTGCTGAAAACGCTCTGACCCGTCATTCCGGGCTTGACCCGGAATCTTTTTTAACATTTCCCCCCGGCCCGCATCTTGTATACGTAAGCGAAACGAAAAAAGATGCAAGGCGCAACGGAAATACTCAATTTGGCGGCTGACCAATACGGTGAGCGGCTGTATTGGCATATCCGCCGGTTGGTCGTAAGCCACGACGACGCGGAGGACGCCCTGCAGGAAACCTTCCTCAAAATCTACACAAAGGCAGCATCCTTCCGCGGAGAATCATCCAGCCTCCCTGCCTGGTTCTACCGGATCGCCACCAACGAGGCACTCCAGACCCTTCGGAGGCGAGTCCGACTCTTCCAGAGTATAGACGACCTTTCCGAGACCCTCTCCGAGCAAGTCACCACCGAAAGTGCTCCGGACGCATCCCGGGCTTCGGTCCTGTTCCAGAAAGCCACGATGCTCCTGCCCACCCAGCAGCGGGTCGCCTTCTACCTCCGCTACTACGACGAACTCCCCTACGACCAGATTGCCCGCATCACCGGGCACAGTGAAGGCTCGCTTCGCACCAATTACCACTACGCCGTCAAAACCATTAAGAAATATTTGGAGGACCACGCGATATGATTAATATAGACGAAATGAAAAGGGAGCTTCCCTACAAGGAGAACCCCGCATACATTAGGGATCTTGTTGGACGGTGCCGCCAGACCGCCCTCCGCACGAACGCCGCCGCGCCGGCACGCCGTGCCTGGATCTGGGCCGTCGCCGCTGCAGCCGCCATTCTCATCGCCGTTATCGGCATCACCCTCTCGGCGCCACGCAAAACCCCCATCGAGCGCTTCCTCGCCAGCATTACCGACGAAGAGGCCGCGATGATCACCGATTACAATCTCGAAGACATTCCGGAATACGTTAATGAATAACAAACAAAACTGAACTGCAATGAAACGCTATTTCCTCATCCCGATCCTTATGATCGCGTCCGCCTTCTCACTCGGAGCGCAGGACAAAAACCCGGAGAACATCAAAGAGAAGTTCTTCGATGCCAAAATCCGTGAATTCGTCTATCAACTCGAACTCACGGACGCCCAGAAAGCGGACTTCGTCCCGCTCTACAAACGCTATGACGACGAAGTCAGCGCCGCTATCGTCAAGCCGCAACACTCCAAAGACAAGAAAGAAATGACGTCCGAAGACGCTGCTACCATTGTGAAGGCCCGTCTCGCCAACCAGCAGAAGACCCTCACGATCCGCGAGAAGTATGTCGACGAGTTCGCCAAGGTCCTGGAGCCCCGTCAGTTGATGCGGCTGTTCAATGTCGAGAACCAGATCCAGAACAAGCTCAAATCCCGCCAGGGGCATCCCGGTCAGGGGCACGGTGGTCCGATGCCGGGCAGTCCCGGACCCGGCCAGGGAGGCCCTGGGAAAGGCCCGAAGCCCGGTCCTAAAGCCGAATAAGCCTTTCGATCTACACAAAATGAGGGCGGCTCTATGCGGAGCCGCCCTTATTGTAACCTGTAGGCCAGGTGCTTTTACTGCACCGTCACCGTAACCGATTTGGTCAGATCAAAGCCGTCGTGGTCGAGTTTGAGATTAACGGTAGCCTGACCTTTTGCAG
>JAFZAI010000129.1 GCA_017557325.1 Bacteroidales bacterium | reverse complement strand
GCCAATTTCACACCCAGTATGTTCCTCCGGCAGAACGGTCCCGTCTCCGTGATGCGCTCCTTCTCCAAACAGCATCTCGAGGACGCCATCAACGGCGGCCCGCTCACGATCGAGCTGGACGAGAGCATCTTCCGCAACGAGGAGACCGTCGAGAAACTGGCAATGCTCATCCGCTCCTACATCAAGCGGGGCGGCCACCAGCTCCAGCTCAACACCCTCAACAAGGATACCCTCCTCGACGCCAAAGTCCATCCCGAGCAGCACCGCGACCTCATCGTCCGCGTCTGGGGCTGGAGCGGCTATTTCGTCGAACTGGACGAATGTTATCAGGATCACATCATCGAACGCATCAAATACAAGGTATGAAACGCACGCTGAAACCCTTTATGTTCTGGATCGCCTTCGTCGCATCGCTCGGAGGCCTCCTCTTCGGCTTCGACACAGCCGTTATTTCCGGGGCTGAGAAGCAGATCCAAGCCATCTACGGCCTCGGGGACTTTGCCCACGGCTTCACGATGGCCACGGCCCTGATCGGCACCATCATCGGCGCCCTGTTCTGCGGCAAGCCCGCCGAACGGTTCGGCCGCAAGCGCTCGCTCATCGTCATCGGCATCCTGTACCTCATCTCGGCCGTCTTCAGCGGCGCCATCGTCAACTGGTACTCGTTTATGATCTTCCGCTTCATCGGCGGCCTGGCGGTAGGTGCCTCCTCCGTCGTGGGTCCGATGTACATCGCGGAAATCTCGCCGGCCTCGTGGCGCGGCCGCTTCGTCTGCTTCTTCCAGTTCAACATCGTCCTCGGCATCGTCCTGGCGTATTTCTCCAACTACTGGATTGCCGGCGTGGAGAATGACTGGCAGTGGATGATTATGGCCGAATCCATCCCGGCCCTCCTCTTCAGCATCCTGATGTTCACCATCCCGGAGAGCCCGCGGTGGCTGGTCAAAACCGGCTCCGAGGACAAGGCCGTCGCCGTCTTCCAGCAGACTGGCGAGTCCAA
This sequence comes from Bacteroidales bacterium, assembly GCA_017557325.1. Taxonomy (GTDB): domain Bacteria; phylum Bacteroidota; class Bacteroidia; order Bacteroidales; family UBA932; genus Cryptobacteroides. Next base: position 37,483 of record JAFZAI010000129.1, on the reverse strand, counting down.
TATCGACGCCGAAATGGCCGAGATCCGGAAGTCCCTCGCCACCGAAGGCGGCAAGAGCGGACGCCTCTTCCAGCGCAAATACTGGAAACCCATTCTCATTGCCTTCCTCATCGCCACTCTCAACCAGCTCAGCGGCATCAACGCCATCCTCTACTACGCCCCGAGGCTCCTGGAGGAATCCGGCGTCTTCCGCGAGGGCGCGATGCTCCAGTCGATCATCATCGGCCTTACCAACCTCACGTTCTCGATGCTTGGAATGGCGCTGATCGACAAAGTCGGCCGCAAGCCGCTCATCGCCATCGGCGCCGTCGGAATGGTGGTCTGCCAGGCGATGGTCGCCCGGGGATTCGCCCTGGAGGCCTTCCACGGCTATTATATGCTCTTGTTCCTGATGGGCTACGTGGGCTGCTTTGCGATGTCGCTCGGGGCCACGATCTGGGTCGTCATCGCCGAGGTCTTCCCCAACGACGTCCGCGCCGGCGGCCAGGTGCTCGGCAGTATGACCCACTGGGTCTGGTCCGCCCTGCTGACCTGGTTCTTCCCGATGTGCCTCTCGATCGGCGGACAGTACATCTTCGCCTTCTTCTCCGCCATCGCCGCCCTGGCGCTCATCTTCGCCTGGTGGATGCCCGAGACCAAGGGAAAATCCCTGGAACAACTTCAAAAAGAACTCGTAAAAGAATAAGGAATATGAAAAAGACTTTGTTTGCCACCCTGGCCCTCCTGCTGACCCTTGCCGCGTCCGGACAGGAACTCAAGAAATCCGTCACTTGGAATAAATTCCGCGAGCACCCGGCCCCGCTGCCGGTTCTCGGCACCCTTGTGACCACTCCTTCGAGCCTCGACCGCCCGTCCTTCTGGTCGGTCGGCTGCGAGACGATGGACCGCGACTACGCCCTCTTCGAGAAATTCCACCAGTATGTGGGCGAGACCGGCGTCGGCTATGCCCGCCTGCAGAGCGGCTGGGCCAAGTGCGAGCCCAAGAAGAAAGGGAAATATGAATTCGCCTGGCTGGATGCCCACGTCGACGGCCTCATCGCCGAGGGAATTCATCCCTGGATGTGCCTCTGCTACGGCAATCCCCTTTACACCGACGGCGGCCACGACCTCAACGCCCGCCTCTTCGGCGACGGTCCCATTATGGACGGCTGGCTCAAATACGTCAAGGAAGTCGTGAAGCGCTACAAGGGCAAAGTCACGATGTACGAGGTCTGGAACGAGCCTGACGGCGCCCGTGACGCAGCGGGCAAATGGGTAGCGGCCAAGAACTGGGCCGACTACGCCCTCCTCTTCGCCCGTACGGCCCAGGCCATCCACGAGACCGATCCGGACGCCAAGATCTGCGCTTTCGGCGCTTTCTCCATCCGCACAGATTACTTCAAGGAAGGAATGAAACGGATTGCCGAACTCGGTGCCGGCGACCTGGTGGATTATGTGACCTACCACGCTTACTGGCCCCATCCGGAGCGCCTCATTCCCATTGTCAAACAGCTTCAGGACGACATCCACGCCGTCAATCCCAATACCGTCCTGCTACAGGGCGAGAGCGGCTGCCCGTCGCGCCTGGACTACGGTCACGCGATGTGCTTCCGCGAGTGGACGGAATACAGCCAGGCCAAATGGGATCTCCGCCATACGCTGATGAATTTCTCCCTGGGCATCCCGTCCTCCATCTTCACGATGGTCGACCTCCATTACAAGGATTATATGATCCAGAGCTTCGGCCTCATCTGCACCAACCTCAAGAGCGAGCCGCAGTACAAGCGCCCCAAGTTCTACGCCGTCCAGCACCTCACGAGCACCATCACCGCCGACTGCAAGGCCACGAATGAGGACTACAAACTGACAGGCGCAAGCACCTACGAGGATATCACCGTGGTGGGTGTCCGGAAAAACGACAAGCCGTACGGATTCCTGATCTGGCTCTCGGGCGAGGAACCCAACAGCAGCCTCGACCGCAAGCTCGTGGATCTGACCTTCAAGGGCCACGTGCTGCAGGATCCTGTCTACGTCGACCTCGTCACCGGCTATGTCCACGAACTCAAAGGTGTCGAAAAACGATTCGATGGTATGCGTCTTGCACACTTCCCTATCTGGGATGCCCCCATCCTGGTTGTTGAAAGAAGCCAAGTGAATTTCAAATAAAGTCTGATTATGCTCACTGCCCTCCTTGTCGCCACGCTCCTGCAGGCGGCGCCGACGATGTTCCCGTACATTCCCACGCACAATGCGCCGGAGAACATCACCAATGTATCCACCTGGCCTTCCTGGGAAAAAGGCAAGGCCGGAGACAGCGGATTCATCAAAGCCGAAGGCGACCACTTCGTGGACGGGAACGGCGTGGAACACCGCTTCCTGGGGACGAATATCTGCTTTACCGGCTGTTTCCCCACCCACGAGGACGCCGACAGGGTGGCAGCCGAGCTCGCCCGCTACGGCATCAACCTGGTGCGCCTGCACTACGTACACCACAAGAATCCGCCGGGAAGGATCTATCCCAAACAGGATTCCTTCATCGAACCCGTGCAGTTGGAGCGCTTCGACTATCTATTCGCCAAGTTGAAGGAACACGGCATTTACACCTACTTCCAACTCAACATTGCCCGCAAATTCACCGAGCAGAACGGCATCGTCAACGCCAAGCAACTCCCCTATTTCTAACACGGCATCGACAACATCGACTTCCGCTTCATCCAGCTCCAGAAAAATTTCATCAGCGAGATCATGGCCCATGTTAACCCCTACACGGGCCTGGCATACAAGGCGGAGCCTGCCATCAGCATGCTGGAGCTTGCCAACGAGAATGCTCTCACCTACGCCTGGTTCACTCCGCGCTACCGCTTCCCCAACCTGGTGGAGCCGTATATGAGCGAATTCAAGAAATCCTGGAATGAGTGGCTTACCGATCATTACAGCAGTACGAAAGCGCTGAAGGAGTCCTGGTCAAAGGGATTTGACGGTGACGGCACCGAATACATCCCGGACGGGATCCTCAAGGAGAACTACCCGGAGGACAAGTGGTTCGTACAACTGGACGGCAAAGCACAGGCTCACGTCACGCTGGAGCGGGCCACACCGAAAGATAAACTGAAAGGGACGCACTACCTCCACCTCACCGTTGAGAAGAGGGGGAACACCCCTAATATGCCTCAATTTGGGCGCGGACTATTCTCTGTTAAGAGTATGCAGCCGTTCACGCTCAAACTGAAGATGCGGGCCGATAAGGCCACGACGGTGGATATCCGACTGAGTCAGGCCCATACTCCCTGGCAAGTCGCGGGTCTTACGGTGACCGGAGTCCAACTGACTAGATCCTGGCAGGAATATTCTTTCCAGTTCGTCGCCAATATGGACGATGAAGGCGTGCGGCTGATTATATGCAATTTCACGCCGGGAACAACATACGATTTCGCCGACGTTTCTATGATTTGCGGCGGCGGTTTTTCCTGGCCCAAGGACTGGAAACTGGAAGAAGAGAACATTCCCATTCCCACCCGTGCGCAGTGGACGATGCCTCCGCAGAGGGCCCTCGATTTTACAGAGTTCCTCTACGAGCAGGAGGCGCGCTATTTCAACCAGATGTACGCCCACGCCAAGGCAAATGCCCAGGTAAAGCAGCCGGTTGCCGGCACGCAACTTGCCTGGGCCCTCCCCCAGACGCTATCCCGTCAGGATTATATCGACTGCCATAGCTATTTCAACCATCCGATTTTCCCCGAGACGCTCAAAGATTACAACAATTGGCATATGGGCGCCAATTCCCTCGTGAACGAGGTTGACAACGGCAACAACAAACTGTCTTCCGTTGCCCGCCATCGCATTCTGGGGAAACCCCTCACCATCAGCGAATATGATCACCCCAACCTGAGTTACTGGGCGGCGGAGGGCAATGTGATGGGTTCCGCAATGGGCGCCTTCCAGAACTGGTCCGGCATCATCCAGTTTGCCTGGAGTCATTCCGACAACTTCTTCCGCGACGTCCTCGACTCCCGCTTTGATATGTGCTCGGCTCCGCAGAAACTGGCCCATCTGCCGGCCTGCTATGCGATGTTTGTCCGGGGCGACGTGCAAACGGCTTCCGCCGACACGGTAATGGCCCGCCTGGCCAATATCACGGATGATATCCGGGGCGTTGCCATCACGCAGAATTCCAGCGGTGGCGGGCGGATCCCGCCCGGGCTGATGATGGCCGTCCCGATGATGTTCCGTACCGGCACCGTCATTACGGAGAACAAGGACCTGTACCCGCTAGAAGGCCATACGATCATCGCCGGCGAGAAAGATGTCCCGCAATATGTCAAGAATGCATACGCCGCCAAGGAGATGACCACCCCGACCGGGGAGATTACCTGGAACTGGCAAATCCGCAATGCCGGATTCTTCAAAGTGGATACGGACTACACCAAGGCCTTTACAGGCTTTGTACACGGGCGTTCCTTCGACTATAAGGGGCTTACACTCACCCCCGGCGAGACCCTCAAGGACTGGCTTACCCTCACCCTCACATGCAAGACGCCCGGGGCCCTGCGCCAGGACGGAAAGTTGGGCAAAGGAAGCTGGCTCCTGGCGGTGACCGGCCAGTGCGTGAATACCGACGAGCACATCGTCGAGATGTCCAACGGGAAATATGTCTCGGCTGCCACAAATGACGGCGGAAGCGTCGGCGTGGCACCGATCCTCTGCGAAGGAGTGCCTGCGCAACTGCGGCTCAAAGGCCTGGCGGGCCGCGTCTTCTGCTTCGCCCTCGACGTCGACGGCCTGCGCAAGGCACAGGTCCCTGTCACGGCCGACGGAGCGGACGCCATTCTCGAGACCGGCCCGGATTACCAGACTTTCTGGTACGAAATCGTAGTACGATGAAAAAGATTCTTTCCCTCGGCGTCCTCGCCGCCCTCCTCGTCGCCTGTAACGGCGAAAAAGACGGACCTACAGGCTCCGCGGAAAGGTATTATACCCTGAGTTTAGGATCGTATGCCACCTTGACGATGAGAACCTCCCAAACTGCACCCTCCACCGTACCGTGGGTCAACGGTGAAAAGGTATTCGTCGCTTCCGGCACCAAAAGTGGCAGTGAAGCCGATGTCTCCGGAGGAAACGTAAAGGCGAAGGTAGATGCTTCGGCCACCAACATCTATTTTATCCGGGGAGGTAAGGTAGCCTTGTCCGGCGGGGCGGCCGTCATCAGCCCGTCCCTGGACGGGACCGCCTCCGATGCGGCACTCGCTGCCGGAAAGGTCAGCCCGGAAGGGAAGAACGTCACGCTGGAGCCTATCGCTTCCCTGATGAAATTCTCCCTCATCACGCCGGAAGCAAGGCAGGTCACCATCACGACGGATGAGGCGGTCTTCCCCACCAAGGCATCTTACGACCTGGCCTGGGGACAGTTCAAGGTCACAACCAAGAAAAAATCGGTCACGGTCCCTGTCAGCGGAGCCGGCACATTTTATCTGCCTCTTGCCCCGGACATTACGATTCTGTCGCTGTCGCTGGAATGGAAGGACGCTGCCGGGCAGGTACTGGGCAGTAAGGAAGGTCTCCTCGGATGGGAGACAGCCGTCGGCGGGGCGATTGACCTCGGGGACCTCGAATTCCTCGTCCTCGGATCCGCCTCGGGCATTCCGCTCCCGGATCCGTCCATTCCGCAATCCGAAAAGGCCGTTCAAGCCGTTGCCGGAATGGGAGTCGGAATGAATCTGACCGGCCTTGAGCACTGCTGGGAAAGCCTGATGACCAAGCCGCAGCGGGGCAATCCTGCCTATTACGAAACGGCCGGCGGGTACGGCCTTATCACGGCCACTACGATGCAGGCGATCGCAGATGCCGGGTACAAATGCGTACGCGTCCCCGTCACCTGGCATCTGCATATGGACAATATCAACGCGACCATCGACAAAGTCTGGCTTGACCGCGTGGAAGAGGTGGTGAACCTGGCTTTGAATGCCGGTCTCTACGTCATCATCAATCTGCACCACGATGCCGGAACGATCGTGGGCGTATGGTGCATCTCCGATCTGGAGCATTATGAGACGACCAGCGCCGGCCTCGTCAACATCTGGACGCAGGTCGCCGAGCGCTTCAAGAACCACGACTACAAGCTCCTCTTCGAGGGTTACAACGAAATGCTGGACGGGGATAATACCTGGACCTATCCTAAGAAGCAGTCTTCTATGGACGTCTCCAACCAACTCGCTCAGGATTTCGTTACTGCGGTCCGCCGCACGGGCGGGAAGAATTCCACGCGTAACCTCATCGTCAGCACGTATGCGACCACCGCAACCACCCGTGCCGTGGAAGCCTTCCAGATGCCGTGGGACATCACCGCCGGCCACCTGTTTGTCCAGGTCCACTCCTACGTCCCTCAGGATTTCTGCTCGCAAGTGGCCACGGGGCGCAACAACCTTATCGAGGGAGATTTCACCTCGATGGAAGCGGTCTTTGAGCCGCTCGACCGGGTCTTCCTGTCGAAGGGTTATCCCGTCATTCTGGGTGAATTCGGGGCCTTCCCCCGGGAGGGTCGCAGCGAGGATGACCGCGCGACCCACGCCGGTTATATGACCAAACTCAGCCTGCAACACGGCGTCGTGCCCATTATCTGGTACAATCCCCTGAACAACGCCGAGCGGTCGAATGGCACGTGGAAATACACCAATATCAGGGACGCGATGATCAACGCTTACAACGAATACACTTCCGGATTATGAGAAAATTGTTTCTGATGCCCGCGTTGGTCGCCCTGGCCCTCCTCACGGCCTGCCAACCCGAGAAAAACAAGCAGAACAATAACTCGGACGAGCTCAAAGTCCCCATCAAGATGGCCACGGTCAGCGGGCGCACCGCCACCTGGGCGGCGGGGGACATCGTCTATTTCAGTGACGACGCCTCTACCCGTCCCGGCTTCCAGTTCAAGGCGGCCTCCGGCGACATCTCCGCTGACGGGAAGACGCTTCAGGCAACTTACAAGTCGTCCGATCCTGCCGCCAAGACGATCTATGCGATTCACGCGCCCCAGGGCCGCATCCGGATGAAAAAGACCGAGTCCATCACCGTCGCTTACGACGGCACGCTGGGCGGAGCCGCGATGCCGGCCGGAACGGCGGCCAAAGGGGCCGAGATCACCCTCTCCCCCATTGTCGGGGTCGGAGCCTTCACCCTCACGCGCGGCTATGTCGCCAAGGTGCGCATCGGATCCAATAAATCCATCTTCCCGAAGACCTTGATCTACGATTTCGGCGGAGCCGGGCTGACGGTGCAGAAGGCCACGGACCTCATTGAGGTGGCCACCTCCGGTGACGGTCCGTTCTATATTCCGCTCGTGCCGGGCAGCGAAACCGTCACCCTCAATCTCGATTTCCTCAACGGCGAAGGGCAAGCGCTCGCTTCCGGGACCTGGTCCGGCACGCTCGATGCCGCCGCCGGCACGCTGACGGACCTCGGCATTCTGGATGAAAATGCCGTGGACATCCTCGACCCCTCTATCGAGGAATTCGAGAAAGCCTCCGAAACCATCAAGAATATGGGCGTCGGGATGAATCTGGACGGCAGTTTCGAGGTCCTCTGGAAAGAATTCGCCGCCCAGGCCGACCGCACCAACCCGAGTTTCTACGAAAGGCAGAACGGCAATGGGCTCATCACACAGACCACGCTGAACGCTATTGCAGCCGCAGGATTCAAGAGCGTGCGCATCCCTATCACCTGGTGGCCGCATATGGATGACCCCTTCACGGCCAACACGATTGACAAAGTATGGATGGACCGTATCGAAGAGGTGGTGGGGTACTGCCAGAATGCCAACCTGTACTGTATCATCAACACGATGAGCGACGCGCACGCCCACGAAGCGCAGGGGGGCACGTGGATCTCCGCCGATATGAAGAACTACGACAAGATCTCCAAGGCGTTCAAGGAGGTCTGGCAGCAGATCGCTACCCGCTTTAAGGATTATGACCAGCGGGTGATTTTCGAAGGCTACAACGAGATCACGGATGCGGCCGGCACCTGGACATTCCCAAAAGATGCCACCGACATCACGGCCGCCAATAAATTGAACCAGGATTTTGTCAATACAGTGCGCAAGACCGGCGGGAACAACACCACCCGCAACCTGATGGTGAGTTCGTATTCCTGCAGCGTCTCGGACCGGCCGCTCACGGCCTTTGAAATGCCCTCAGACCTCAAGTCGGGTCACCTGCTCTGGCAGGTACACAACTATGCTCCGACCTCTTTCTGCGGCTTCAACTCCGCCGACCACGAGACCTTCGGTTCGGAGCAGGACTATGCCGACATTCAGACGGCCCTGACCCTCATCAAGCGGCTCATTGTGGACAAAGGTTATCCCTGTGTCATCGGAGAATACGGCGCCCCGGACCAGCATCAGGCCAAAGTCCAGCAGCCGGACGGCTCCTGGCGCATCAAGATCGCGGAGGAAGAGCGGGCAAAGCACGCCTATTATTATACGAAAGAAGCCCTGAAAATCGGCGTAGCACCCATATTCTGGTACAGCCCGATGGGCGGCTCCGGCCGTACCAGCGGCACCTGGAATTATCCCAATCTGAAAGATGCCATTATCAAAGCATGGACGGATTTCAACAATGGAGATTAAAGCAATGAAAAAATGGATTTTGATGGCGGCGACGGCCGCCCTGGCCCTATTCCCGGCCTGCCAACCCGAAAAGAAGCAACAGAACACTTCCGACGAGCTCAAAGTCTCGGTTAAAATAGCCGCAATCGGCGGACGCTCCCCTTCCTGGGCGGCGGGCGACATCGTCTATTTCAGCGATGACGCCTCCACCCGGCCCGGCTTCCAGTTCAAGGCGGCCGCCGGTGACATCTCCGCGGACGGAAAAACGCTTCAGGCCACCTACAAGTCGGGCGATCCCGCGGCCAAGACCCTCTACGCCATCCATGCGCCAACCGGCCGCATCCGGATGAAAAAGACCGAGACGATTACGGTCGCCTATGACGGCACGCTGGGCGGGGCCGCGATGCCGGCCGGGACCGCCGCCAAGGGGACATCGGTTCTCACCCTCTCCCCCATTGTCGGCGTCGGGGAATTCACCCTCAAGCGGGGCTATGTCGAAACGGTGCGCATTTCCTCCAACAGAGCCATCTTCCCGAAGACGCTGACCTACGATTTCGGCAGAGCCGGGCTGAATATCCTGAAAACAACCGACCTCATTGAGGTTGCCACCTCCGGCAACGGCCCGTTCTATGTCCCGCTCGTTCCGGGAGAAGCGACCGTATCCTTCAACCTGGATTTCATGGACGGGGAAGGGCAGGTCGTCGCCTCGGGGACTTATGAAGGCACCTTAAGCGCCGTTACCGGCAAGCTGACGTCCCTCGGCAACCTGGACGAGAATGCCGTGGATATTCTCGACCCCTCCGTCGAGGAGTTCGAAAAGGCGGCCCAGGCCATCAAGAATATGGGCGTGGGGCTCAATAACGGCACCTTTGAAGTGCTCTGGAAAGAGTATGCCAACAAGGTGAACCGCAACGACCCCTCCAGCTATGAAAAATATGGCGGCGGCATCACCACGCAGGCCACGATGAACGCTTATGCCGCGGCCGGGTTCAAGAGCGTGCGTATCCCGGTTACCTGGTGGCCCCATATGGACGATATCTACTCCACCATCGACAAGGTGTGGCTGGACCGCATCGAAGAAGTCGTGAATTACTGCAAGAACGCCAACCTGTACTGCATCATCAACATGCACCACGACGCCCACGCACACAAAGACCAGGGCGGGCAATGGCTTTTTGCAGACATAAAGAATTACGACCAGATTACCAAGGGATTCCAGAATATCTGGAAGCAGATTGCCGAGCGGTTCAAGGATTACGACGAGTGGCTGCTTTTCGAGGGCTATAATGAGATTACGGATGCCAACGATACCTGGACCTTCCCCAAGAATGCCGAGGACATCACGGCGGCCAATAAGCTCAACCAGGATTTCGTCAACACGGTCCGCAAGACCGGAGGCAAAAACGCCACCCGCAACCTGATTGTGAGCACCTACACCTGCACCGTCAACGAGAAGCCGATCAAGGCCTTCGAGATGCCTTCCGACCTGCGTCCCGGCCACCTGATCGTGCAGGTCCACAATTATGCGCCCACCTCGTTCTGCTCTTTCTCCTCGGCCACGAAGGAAACGTTCGGGGATCCGCAGGACTATACCGACATCCAGACGGCACTGTCCACCATCAAGCGCCTGATCGTGGACAAGGGCTGGCCCTGTGTCCTGGGAGAGTATGGCGCTCCCTGGGAACATCAGGCAAAAACCCAGCAGCCGGACGGGACCTGGCGTATCAAGATTCCTGAGGAGGAAAGGGCCAAGCATGGCTATTATTACACCCTGGAGGCCTTGAAACTGGGTATTGCCCCGATGTTCTGGTATACGCCCACGGATGGCACCAAGCGCCAGAGAGGCGAGTGGACATACCCGAAGGTAAAAGACGCTCTTATCCAAGCTTGGAACGAATACAATAACGGAAATTGATGAAACCGAACCTATACCTACTCAAAGGCGGCGATCTGGAAATGGCCGTCACCGATTACGGTGCTCGGGTTCTGGCCCTGCTGGTGCCGGACCGCAACGGACAAAAAGCCGACATTGCCGTGGGATACGCTTCTCTGGAGGAGTATCTGGAATGTCCCGGAGAGCGCTTCTTCGGCGCGGCCGTGGGACGACTGGCCAACCGTCTCGGCGGTGGAGCCTTCACCCTGGACGGAAAGGAGTACCACACCTCGCTCAACGACCACGGCAACACCCTCCACGGCGGCTTCACCGGCATCGACCGGGTGCTGTGGACGGTGGAGGCGCTGACGGATAGCAGCATCACGCTGTCGCTTTTGGATCCCGACGGCCGCGACGGCTGGCCGGGCAATCTACGCATACGCCTTACCTACACGCTCACTGCGGAAAACGAATTCAGGGTAGAATACACGGCGGAGACCGACGCCCCGACGCTCTGCAACCTCTCCCACCACACCTTCTTCAACCTCACGGGAGATGCCTCCAGAAGCATTCAGGATCACATTCTCCAGATCGAAGCCGACCGCTTCATCCCGACTGACGACAAACTCATCCCGATCGGGGAAATCCGCCCCGTCGAAGGAACGCCCTTCGATTTCCGGGCAGCCAAACCCATCGGGCGTGATATCGCCACGGAGGACGAGCAACTCCACCGCGCCGGCGGCTACGACCACAACTGGTGTCTCCCTTCCGCGAAGGGCCTTCGCCGCGCCGCTACTCTCTGCGAGCCGGTATCCGGCCGCCGGATGGAAGTCTGGACCGACGAGTGCGGCATCCAGTTCTACAGCGGCAATTTCTTCGACGGCAGCTACGCCGGCAAGGGCGGCCGCATCATCGGTCACCGCTGCGCCCTCGCCCTCGAGACCCAGAAATGGCCCGACGCCATCCACCACCCGGACTTCCCCTCCCCGCTCCTCCGGCCCGGAGAGACCTATTCGCACACTTGTATTTATCGGTTTGGAACTGAGTAGTTCTGAAAAGTTCTATCTATATTTGCAGTATGATGAAAAAATTCTGGATACTTTCCGCCGCACTACTTGCCGCGGTCACTTTGCAAGCCAAGGTCGAACTGCCCTCCTTCTTCAGCGACAATATGGTGTTGCAGCAAAAAGAGAACGTCGCCGTCTGGGGGAAGGCGACGGGGAAGAAAGTCACTATCACGACCACCTGGTCCAAACAGAAGACCGTCGTAACCCCGGGAGCCGACGGCAAATGGTTCGCGCGCATCCCGACTCCGGAGGCCGGCGGCCCATATGAAGTCACCTTCAACGACGGGGAAAAATGCACCCTCCGCAACGTCCTCATCGGCGAAGTGTGGTACTGCAGCGGGCAGTCCAATATGAGTATGCCCATGCAGGGCTGGGAAAGCCAGCCCGTCGAGCACGCCATCGACTATATCCTCGGCGCCAAGCCTTCGGTCCCGATCCGCATCTGCGACGTTCCCCAGAACAAATCGGCAGCTCCAGTCGATACCGTCCAATCGCCCTGGAAGATCCATTGCCCGGAATCCGTCGCCCCAGCCAGCGCCACCGCCTATTTCTTCGCCTATAAACTGCACGAGATCCTGCAAGTCCCTATCGGCATCCTCACCGTCGACTGGGGCGGATCCGCTATTGAGGCGTGGATGAGCCGCGAGTTGCTTGAGAAAGAATTTCCCGGAGAATTCGACCTCTCATTCCTTGACACGGGCGACGTCAGAGAGCGGAAAGTCAGCAATTCCCCTTGTATCCTTTACAACGGTATGGCGTCGATGCTCATTCCCTTCACCTTCAAAGGAATGATCTGGTACCAGGGCGAGACCAACCGCGGAAAGCCCGCACAATACATCCGCCTCCAGGCTGCTTATGTCAAGATGATGCGGGATTTGTTCCAGAATCCCGACGCTCCCTTCTACTTCGTGCAGATTGCGCCGTACCCCTATGGGCATCCGGAGCGCTTCAGTTCCGGCTATTTCTACGAGGCGCAGCAGAAGTGCCTCGAGGTGATTCCCCATAGCGGAATGGCACCGACGGTAGATCTGGGTGATTACCACTTCATCCATCCGCCTAGAAAAATGGAGGTCGGTAATCGGCTGGCCTATCTCGCGCTCGTCAATGATTACGGTTTTAAGGGCATCAATCCCGTGGCGCCCACCTACAAGAGTGTTGAATTCAAGGATGGACAAGCCCTCGTAACCATCGAGACCGACAAACGGTTCCTGATTCCGGCCAAGCGCCCGGTCGGCGGATTTGAAATCGCCGGGGAAGACCACGTCTTCCATCCTGCCACGGCCATCGCCGTCTCCAAAGAGAATGTCGTGACGGTTACCTCCGACGCCGTCCCGAACCCGGTGGCAGTGCGGTATTGCTTCCGCGCCTGGGGCGAGGGCACCCTCTGGAACGCCGACGGCATTCCCCTCCTCCCCTTCCGAACCGACAACTGGGACGATTTGAAACAATAATGCCATGCGTAAGTCTATCCTTATTCTATTGACCGCCCTGCTGCTGATGCCGCTGGGAGTTGACGCCGCCGGGAAGAAGAAGTCGAAGGCGCGGAAGGTGTATATGACGTATGTCCTTCACGGGAATATGAATTATGACCGGTACGTGCGGCCCGTGATCTGGAAGGAATTTCCCGTCATCTACGACGGGCTGCTGGACTTTATGGACGCGCATCCCGACTTCAAGGGACAGCTGCAGTTCTCCGGACAGACCTTCGGATCGATGGTGCAGTGCGCACCGGAAGTGATCGCCCACGCCCGCCGCATTCACGAGCGGGGCCAGCTCAACTTCACCGGCACCTTCTACAGCGAGCCCGTCAATGTCAATATGGATGGTGAGACCAACTTCCGCTGCGCCCGCCTCGGCACCCGGATCATCGAGGACGCCATCGGCGAAACCGACGGATTCTACCTGCAGGAACGGGCCTATCATCCGCAGCTGCCGTGGATCCTCAACCATTCCCGCGTCTCCTGGACGCCGGTCATCACGGGCGAGGAGGACTTCTTCCCTTTCCGCCTGCGCGGAATGGACGGCTCGGTATCGGTCTGCGTACCCATTACCCGGGATGATTTTATCGCGAAAGCCAAGGTCGCCCCGAAGAATGCCCTGATCGCCATCGAAGAGGACTACGAGATCCCGCAGACCTTCACCAAGGCGTACGCCCAGGCCGAAGCCTTCAATGCCTCGCAGAAAGAGGTGCAGATCGAGTGGATCACCGTCAAGGAATACATCCAACTCTTCGGACTGGGTCCGGAGCGCTACATCGACCATTCCGCCAAGGCGAATGAGATGGACAAGGGCACCTATTCCCGCTGGACGGCGGATCCGCTCGACATCGTCGTGCAGAACGAAACCAACCGCGCGATGGACCGCTTCCGGCTGGCCGATGCCGCCGACGCATTTGCCTACACCCTGCTCAGAGAGGCCCTCGACACGCCGCTCGACTGGAACGACATCACCCTCGAGCCCGATCCCCTCGCGTGGAACATCGAGCGCGCCGACCTCTATCCCGAGCACGAGAAATACCTCACGCGCCGTGGAGAAACCACTCTGCTCTCCAAGGCCGACCATCTGCTGCTCTGGGCCGTCAACAGCGACGCCAAGGGCTGGTTCCCGCTCTATGAGAAGCGCCGGGAACGGATGCATTCGCTGCAAAGTTCCACGCAGCTTTCGGAAGCCGTTCTCGGGAAGGCAGCGGATGCTCTCGGGGCCAGGCTGAATGCCGCCGGCTGCGAGGATTACTATCTGGTCTTCAATCTGGAAGCCGCCCGAAAAGCACCCATCTCCCTGGAATCCGATTTCCCCTGTACGCTGTACGACCTCGGGACGGATACGCCGCTGAAGGGAACCTGCGTCTATGATGGCGCGCATTACACCGTCACGGCCGAGGCGGATCTTCCGGCTTACGGCTATACGGTCATCGGCACCCGGCGTGCGAAGACCGACACCCCGGTCTGGAAAGAGGGAAACAGCGTCTCCAACGGATTCTTTACGCTGACCGCCTCACAAGGTAAAGTCACGCTCTCCGGCGGCGGCCGCTCTGTCGAAATGGCGCTCGACGACTTCCAGCTCCACGCCCTCGCCCATATGGACCGCGGGGACGCCGATGACACCTGGCGCCCGGCCAAAGAATACGGCGATGCGCGGATCAGCATCTGCACCGACGGCCTGTATCCCCGCCTCCGGATCGACCGGCAGCCCGACTGGCTCGTTCATTTCGCCCAGGTCTACACCCTGCGGGAGGGTCAGGTCGACTGCGAGATCACGTTCGACTTCCCGCATCCGACCGTCGTCCGGAAGGAGGGCCAGGGACCGCAGGGGAAGAACAACTTCAGCCCGGAAGGCCTCGATCTTCTCATCCGCACCGGCGCCCCCGGCACGATCGGATACGACATTCCCTTCGGCATCTCCGAATACAAGCAGCCGGGCACACACTGGTTCTGCCTCCTTTCCTCCTGCTTCCTCCAGCAGAGCGGAGGCGGTTGGCTGCTCACTCCCAAGACGGGAGAACAGGCCTTTGCGGCCAATCTTGACACCGGGGAACTCACGCTCTACCTTGGCGCTTCGACGACCTCGGGGCCCATCCGCGAAATGGGGCTCAAATACCGCAGTGCCACCGATGTCGACCACGACATTGAATGGTACGCCGAGCCGTTCCACGGCATCTACAAGCACCAGTTTACGCTCAAACCCTTCGGCGGCACCTGGCAGCAGGCGCATCTGCCCCGGGAGATGCGCACCCTCGGGAAGGATGTCTGGATTCGCCGGATCCGTCCTTCCGGAACGGGCAGTCTGCCCCTCAGGCAAACCCTGCTGGAAGGCATTCCCGCCAATGTGGACGTCACTTCCGTCAGCCGCGCAGACGGTCCCCTCCAAATCCGCCTCAACGAGCGCGAAGGCCTCTCTACGGAGGTCACCCTCCGCATCGGAGAGCAGACGCGCACCGCAACCCTTCCTCCTTTTGGCATCGTAACGCTATGAGTCTTCACCGCCTCCTTTTCGCCGCTCTGACAGGGCTTCTCACAACCCTCGGCGCCACCGCGCAGCAGCCCACGTGGACCCTTCCGCTTCCTTCCGGGGAAACGCTCCAGGCCACGGCCTGCACGGACGCGATTTTCCGCATCCGCATCTCCCCTTCCGGGGAATTTCCCGAGACGCTGATGGAGCGCTACGGCATTCTGAAGACCGACTGGCCGGCTCTCACTGCCCGTTCGCTGAACACGGAGACGACATTCACCATCGCAACAGCCACGCACGCACTCTGCATCGACAAAGCGACGGGAGCCTTCTCGCTGAAGGATCTCTCCGGGAATACGCTCGTCAGCTCCGTCTCGTTCGCCCCCGGTGGCAGCGACCTCAGCCAGCGGCTCTGCGATGTCATTATGGCGAAATACGGCAACCTGAAGGTGCAGCGCAACAGTCCCATCATCGGCGATGACGACGGCACCCTTTCCGAAAAGGACAAAACCGAAGCGGGTGATCCCGCCAAGAGCTGCGTCATCCGCATCGCACTGCAGCCGGGCGAGCGTTTCTATGGCGGCGGAAGCACATCCCGCGAGCATATCCAGCACCGCGGCGAGATTCTCCGGATGTGGGCAACCTACCAGAGGACCGAGATTCCGATGCCGTTTATGATGAGTTCCCGCGGCTGGGGAATCTACAGTAATTCCACCCGCAAGAGCTACTTTGACGTAGGCGCTTCCGAAGCCGACTGGCTGAATATTTACACGACCGCCCCTGAGGCCGATTTCTTCCTGATGGCGGGCGGCGATATGCCGGGCGTCCTCAACGCCTACACGCTCCTCACCGGGCGCAATTACCTCCTGCCCAAGTGGGCCTACGGTTTCTGCTTCGGACCCAATATGAAGGAAAACCAGTGGGATATCCTTCGCGACGCCGTGTCTCTGCGGGAAATGGGAATGCCCGGCGACGTAATGTGGCTGGAGCCGCAGTGGATGTCCAAGCATTACGATTTCTCCACGGCCAAGAAGTGGAATTACGACAAATTCACCCCGGAATTTTACTGGAAAGAGAACAAACCCGGGAAGAAATACTATCCTTCCCTTTTTATCGGCAAACTCCGGGATATGGGCTACCACCTCGGTCTCTGGGTCTGCGAGGAATACGACCTCTCGATCGCCGAAGAAGATGCCCTTCCGGGCGCCACGCCTTCGGGGCAGGAGCACTGGATGGACCATCTGAAGCAGTTTGTCGATATGGGCGCGGAGGGCTTCAAACTCGATCCGGCCCGGACGCTCGACGAACACCTGTACCGCAAATACTACAACGGCCATCCCGACAAGGAGATGCACAACCTGGGACAGGTCCTGCTGCCCAAGCAGATGAACCGGATGTACCGGGAGCACACCGGCAAACGGGGCTGGTACCACTACTGCGGCGGCTGGAGCGGCACCCAACACTGGGGAGCCTCCACGAGCGGCGACAACGGCGGCGGCAAAGTCGCCCTCTTCGACCAGCTCAACCTCGGCATGAGCGGTTATATGAACACCTCCTGCGACGTGATGTTCGTCGACCGCGACCAGGAAATGCAGAGTCTCCATTTCGGCACTTTCCTGCCCTGGCTGCAGGTCAACAGCTGGTGCTCGATGATGCATCCGTTCTACTATACCGGCAAGGAACGGGAGACCTACCTGAACTGCATCCGGCTTCGCTACGAGCTGATGCCGTATGTCTATTCGACCGCCATTGAAGGCGTCCTGACGGGGATGCCGATGGTCCGGAGCATGCCGCTGGTCTTCCCCGACGACCGCAAGGTGGACGATCTGTGGGAGCAGTATATGTTCGGTCCCTCGCTGTGCGTGGGCATCTTCACGGACGAGATCTATCTCCCTGCGGGGGAATGGACGGATTTCTGGACGGGCCGGATTTTCCAGAGCAAGGGCGAAACTGTCCGCCTGCCCTACCCGGATGACCGCGCGGGCCTGCTGTTTGTCCGCGGCGGCGCCATCATCCCGATGGCCCCCGGCCTGACGCAGATCGGCACGGAGCCCCTCAAGGCCCTCACGGTGCACGTCTGGCCCTCCGGCGACAGCAGCTACACGATGTATGACTGCGATGCCGAGAGCTACGGCTACGAGGAAGGCCGGATCGCCCGCTCGCGCTTCGACTGCTCCGCCTCCAGACGCAGCGTAACCTTCACCGTCTCCCCCGTCGAAGGCTCCTTCGAGAATATGCCCCCGGATCGCGACCTGACGCTGGTCTTCCACCTCGACCGCAAGCCCGCCAAGGTGCTCCTTGCCGGTAAGAAGACCACCCTGTGGAGCTGGACGCCCGTCGGCGACGTCTCCGGTGCAGCCCCCACAAGCAGCACCAAGATGGCCTCCGCTGCTGCCCCCACAAGCGGGGCGGGTACGCTGACCCTCTCCCTCCCCGACCGCTCCGTCCGCAGCCGCCAGAGCGTCACCCTGCAGTTTTAGACCCTGCCGTTCTTCAGACCTTTTGCACGAACGATCAGGACTCGCGCGTGCCGAAGTGTCACTATCGTCCCAAAATTTGGCAGGGTAGTAGCAAAAACCGCCCGTTTTTGACACTATCGTCCCATTCTATGGACCGATGGTGACACTCAGCCATTATACAGAGTAAAGAAATCTTGCTATATTTGTAGTCTTGGAGACTACAATGCGCAAAATCCTCTGCATACTGCTTCTGCTGGTCGCGGGCCTAGCCGCCCGGGCGCAGAGCCGTGTAATGGCAGGGCGGGTGGCCGACGCGGCTGGAGAGGGCATTCCCGGGGCCGGCATTGTGTGCAAAGAGTTCCCCGCCAAGGGTACGGTGACAGACCTGGACGGCAACTTCACTTTGAAGATTCCCGATGGGACGACGTCCATGACGATCTCCTGCCTGGGATATCAGGACAAATCCATCCCGGTTACAGAGCCGCTTACGGGCCTTGTGATTGTCCTTGAAGAAGATATGCAGGGAGAGATGCTCGACCAGGTCGTCGTGACCGGTTATGCCCAGACTACCACCAAACAGGTGACGGGCAGCGTGGCGGTCATCGACGGCGAGGCGTTACACGCCAGTCCGCTGTCGGGGGTGGACGCCTTGATGGCCGGTGAGGTGGCGGGCGTCAGCATCAAGGCCACTTCCGGCGCGCCCGGCACGCAGTCCCGGATCCGCATCCGGGGTACCAACAACCTCTCCGGCAACAGCGACCCGCTCTGGGTCGTGGACGGCGTGCCCCTGCAGGGCAGTTCCAACCTCACCCGGGAGCAGATTTCCACGGGAGGGTTCGATGACATCTTCGTGAGCGGCGTCGGCGGCATCAATCCCAACGACATCGAGAGCATCACCATCCTCAAGGATGCCGCGGCTGCTGCCATCTACGGCTCCCGTGCCGCCAACGGCGTCATCGTCGTCACGACGCGCAAAGGGACTAAGGGGAAGATGAAAGTGGGATATTCCAACAACTTTTCCCTGTCCTTCCGCCCGCAGCGAAGCCTTAACCTGATGAACGCTTCCGAGAAACTCGACTGGGAACAGACCCTCTGGGACGAATTCTCTGCCGCCAAATTCGCCGCCGCCCAGACCGATCCGACCGTCATCTACCCCGTGGTGGGCATCTTCGGACAGATTCGGAGCGGCAGCGGAGCGTTCGCCGGACTCTCCCAGGCCCAGCAGGACGCCGAGATCGAAAAACTCCGCGGCGTCGATACCAACTGGTACAAACTTCTGCTGCGAAATGCCTTCCAGATGAACCACCACCTCTCGTTGAGTGGCGGTGCTGACCGCGTAACTTACTATCTCTCGGCCGGCGTCAACGACGACAACGGTATGCTGATCCGCAACAATTATCAGCGTTACAGCCTCAATGCCAATATCGAACTCCGTCCCGTTGACCGTCTGAAACTCACCTTCGGTATGGACGCCAGCCATCAGCGCTCCCTAAGCCCCGACAGTTATGTTGACCCGTTCACCTACGCCTATTTCGCCAATCCGTACGAGCGGGCATACGATGAAAACGGCGACTATGCGCCCGACAACACCTGGTTCACCCTCGGCTACTACAACGGCCGAGAGGCGGAGGAAGTCTTGCCGCTAAACGGATTCAGCATCCTGAGAGAGCTCAAAAACAACGAGACCAAAACCCTCAACACAGCCGCAACGGTCCGCGCCCAAGCCGACCTGATGATCATCCCGGTCCTGCATTTCAACGCCCTGGCGTCCTACAGCTATTCGCACAATGCCACTGACAAGGTCGTCGAAAAATCCACTTACACGGCCTTCCGCGACCGGCTCGGGGCTGACGACCATTCCCAGACCAATCTCTACGGCAGCATCACCCAGAACCGCACCAACCGCCACAGCTACATCGCCCGCGGGCACTTCACCTGGAACCAGACCTTTGACGGGAAACGCTTCCGGCACAATCTCAACGTCATCGCCGGCGCCGAAATCCGCGGTTCCTCCTCCAACAGCACCTACACCAAACGCTACAACTACGACCCTGTCACGGGCACCACTTCCCTTCCGCCCGTCAGCGGTCCGGTGGACGAATGGATCCGGGAAGTGGAGCGCCTCAACGGACAGTTCTTCTCCGATACGCGTTTCGCGTCCTTCTACGCCTCCGCCGACTATTATCTCGGCAAGACTTTCGTCTTTAACGCCAGCTTCCGCACCGACGGCAGCAGCAACTTCGGCGTCAAACGCCAGTTCAATCCGACCTGGAGCGCCGGGGCCGCCTGGCACTGGGGCGAGGAAAAATGGGCAAAACAGGCTTCCAAATGGCTGAGCCACGGCACCCTCCGCGCCGCCTACGGCTACACAGGCAACATCTCCACGGCCGCAACGCACCAGCTCGTGATGCAGTATCGCCAGCAGGAGTACCGGTACTACGGCTCGGAGAGTTATCCGCTCGGAACCATTCCAGCGGCCCCCAATCCCGAACTCGGCTGGGAGAAAACTTCCGACCTCAAGGCCGGGATCGACGTGGGATTCCTCGGTGAGAAACTCACGCTTGCAGCGGAATGGTATCTCCGCCAGAGCTCCGATGTCGTCACCTCCTCTCAGGTGCAGTCCACGACGGGATTCACCTCGGTGTATTTCAATTCTGCCGACATCCTCAACACGGGCGTCGAGACGACCCTCACCTGGAAGCAGAATTTCGGGAAGGACTGGCGAATCAGGGCATCCGTCAATTTCGCCTATAACTACAACAAGGTCACCCGCTACAATCCGCCGTCCCAAACCATTACCGCAAAAGACCGCTACGTGGAGGGCTATCCCGTCGGCGCCATCTTCGCCGGAGAACTCGGCGGCGTCGACAGCGCAACCGGTCTTTACGGATTCCGGCTCCGGGAAGATGCCGACATCCGCTCAGCCTCCGACCTCAACAATCCCGACAATTACCGCGTCTATCTCGGCACCACAATCGCTCCCTACAACGGCGGCCTCAACCTCTCCGTCGAATGGCGGAACCTGCGGCTCAGCATCAGTGGCGTCTACAGCTTCGGAGCCAAATGCTACGACAAGATCGTCTCCCCCGCCTCATACCTCAATGCCCGGCACAGCGGCGTCCTCACCGAGGAAGTCCAGTCGCAGTACAGCGACCTCTACGCCAACCACCTCAACGTGGGCCGCGACCGGACCGACCGCTGGACAACATCCACGCCTACCGGGGTCACTTATCCCCGCATCTACGACCGCTTCGATGCCCGCTACTCCTTTGCGGCACTCAACCCAATGGACTACAACATCATCGACGCCATCTATCTGAAGGACGTCTCGTACCTCAGGATCAAATCTATCATCCTATCGTACAGTTTCCCGAAAGTCACCATCAACCTCACGCTCGGCAATATGCTGACCCTCACCCGCTACGACGGAATGGATCCCGAAGTGCCCGGCGCAACCTATCCGACGACCAGGAGCGTCTCCCTCGGCGTAAATGTCAATCTGTAAGCGCATATTGCCCCTTCTCCTGCTGCTCGCAGGATGCACCCGCTACCTGAGCGTGCAGCCCCAGGGAGAGGTCATTCCGTCTTCCGACGAAGAATTTGCCGCGCTGATCCACGATCACCTCCGCGACATCGAAGGCGGCGGGGATGCGTATATTCTGGGGAATATGGAGACCGTCGCCCTCTTTGAAGGCTGCGCCGACGACCTCGACGCCAACATCCGCGTCGGAGACGGCCTCGTCGCCTACGCCGGCGAAGCCATCAACAGCCGGATGAGCGATTACAGAGAGGCGTTCGAGATCATCCGCGACTGCAATATCGTCATCGAGGGCCTCGACGGGAGGACCTCCGAGACGGCTCGGGGCGCTCTGGGAGCGGCTTACGCGATGAAGGGCATCCTATATTACAACCTGCTGCGCGAATTTGCCGGTCCATACAATCCCGCGGAGGCCCTGTCCGACCCCGGCATCCCGATCGTGGACAAGGTGGATATCGAAGCGATGCCCGCCCGGGCGTCGATGAAGGAGACGGCGCAGTACGCCGGATCGATGCTAAAGAAAGCTCTTCCCTTTACGGGGAATGACAGGCGCTGGTTCTTCACAACGGCACTCGTTAAGGCTTACCAGGCCCGCCTCGCCTTCTGGTGCGAGGACTGGGATACGGCCGCCGCCGTCGCGGAGGACATCATCGAACACAGCGGGCTGGAACTCACCCCGGCCGACGGCTACAAGGCGATGCTGGACGTCGCCGAGCCCCGGGGAGAAGTCATCGCCCGAAGCCACATCAACAATTCCTCCGAACTCGACTGGTACTTCTCCTATATGAAGGGCTACATCGCCAGCCGCCCCGTCTGCGCGGCCCTCACCCAGCTGTACGAGCCCGGGGATATCCGTCTGAGCACTTCCTTCAACGCCAGACGTTTCAATACCAAGGCCCCCGAGCGCCGCGTCCGCCTGAGCGAGCTGTACCTAATTGCCGCCGAGGCGGAATACCACCGGGGCGAACCCGGCAAGGCGCTGGGCTATCTGAATGACCTCCGCCGTGCCCGAATCGCCGATGCGGAAGATTTGACGGAGGCCACATTGAAGCCCGTCCGCTCCGGCGACCGCATCACGGAGGATGCCGCCAGAAAGGCCATCACACCGCTCCTACAGGCCATCCTCGATGAGCGCCGCAAGGAGCTTTACATGGAAGGCGACCGCTTCTTTGAGCTCAAGCGCAACGGCCGTCCCGAGTGGTGGGTCATCTCCAATGGTCTGAAATATACGATGAAGAAGTACCTCTACACAGCCCCGATCTACAAGCAGGACTGTGCGCTCAATCCCGATATGCAACAAAATCCCGGCTATGAAGACTAAGTGTATCTTTATTTTGATTATCTTCGCACTGCTTCTCAGTGGCTGCGGCTACGAGAAACTGCCGCCCAAGACGGACAGTTCCTCCCAGCAGTATGTCCTGCCGAAGGGAGAGATTCCCACCGAGGCCGACCGGGAAGCCCTCGCGGAAATCCGCGCCGAATATGAAAACTATATAACGGACTAACGATATGAAAAAAATTCTCCTTGCCATCGCCGCTGCGACGCTGATGCTCGTCTCCTGCAAACAAGAGGACAAAATCCCCACTGTCGAATTCGAACAGAATTTCTACAAGGTCTATTCCCACAGCACCGTTACCATCAATGTCAGGCTATCCAAGGCCTCGACGGAAACGGTGACCGTTCCGCTCCGGACTTCCGGCACCGCCGTCCTCGACACCGATTACAGACTCCAGGTCACCTCACTCGACCTCACATTCAAGCCTGGCGAAGTCCTTAAGCTCGTTACGCTCAAGGACATTGACCTTACCCCTGAAAAGAGCGTCACGCTCACTCTGGGAGAAGGAGATGGATATCAAGTCGGCACCAAGTATGTGACGGTCATCTCTCTGGATGATGAAGAAAGTTTGATTTATTCCTTCAAGACACCCGAAGCCGTCCTGCTTGAGTCCTATATCGTTTCTGTCTCGCTGACAGGAACCACTTCCGGGGATGAATTCAGGGCTACGGAAGATTTGACTTTCGTGCTGTCTACCGTCGGGGAAGGAAGGGATGGCGTCCTGACGGAACCTGTCAAAGTCCAGGCCGGTCAGAATATCGGAACGGCAACGCTTCTCTACAGAGATGGTATGCTTTCCTCCGAGTCTGTCTGCTCTGTCGGCGTCGATCCTATGTTTAAGCGTTATGTGAAGGGGGAGATTCCTTCCCTCCTCCTGCACGTCCGCGGACTCCAGACACCCGAGAAACTCCTCGGCACGTGGACATTCCAGGAGGTGTACGATCTGGAGGAAATGGAACTCTGGTTTATGGAATACGATGACGACCCGGACGAATTGCCCACACACAACGAAGGATTCACCCTGACCTTCGCCAAGGAGGGCGACGAGGTGGTCGTCACCCCGGGCGGAACCGGCGATTTCCTCAAATTCTTCCGCAAGTCGAAGGTCTCCCTCGCTGCCCCGAAGAATCTCGTAGCCAATGGGGTTAAACTCGGCAACTATTCCACGGAGGAAGGCAATATGTTCGTCTCAGAAGTGGCTGAGACCTACCAGCAGAATACCTATTACAAATTGGAAACGGCCAACCTGGCCTTCTCCGCTAATAGCGAGCAACTCGGTAGCGCCATCGTCGTCTTCCGGATCACCCCGGACGGCGATCTCTGCGTCGAATTCCGCGAATACAACAACGCCGATGAATTCGGCGCGACGTGGTGGGACGGCGGCACCAAATTCGATCCCGATATGTTCGGCTTCGCTTCCCTATTCAAAAAACTATGACGTCATTCCGGGCTTCACCCGGAATCTTTACCAGCACGGCTTTGAGCAACGACTCCATCATCATCCGGGGCGCCCGGGTAAACAACCTGAAGGACATTACCGTGGAGATTCCGCGGGGAAAATTCGTCGTCATCACGGGGATTTCTGGCTCCGGGAAGTCCTCGCTGGCCTTTGACACCCTCTATGCCGAGGGGCAGCGGCGGTTTGCCCAGAGCCTGTCGTCCTACGCCCGGCAATTCCTCGGAAGGATGTCGAAGCCCGACGTGGATATCATCGAGGGGATTCCGCCGGCCATCGCCATCGAGCAGAAGGTTAACATCCGCAATCCCCGCTCCACGGTCGGCACCACCACCGAGATCTACGATTACCTCCGGATGATCTTCGCCCGGATCGGGCGGACCTACTCCCCCGTCAGCGGGCTGGAAGTACGATGCAATACCTCCAACGATGTGATGGAGTATGTCTTCGACGGACGTGGCGGCGCCGCCTGGATCCTCGCCGACCTCGGCTGGGACGCCCGGGATGACAAGGTCGAACTCCTGCTTTCTCTCAAGGCCGACGGCTATAACCGCCTCTACGACACTACCGCGATGCAGCAGCGGGACATCGACGAGGTGCTTCAAGCCTCCGGGAATGGATTCCCCCAAGGCCTCTGCCTCCTCATCGACCGGGCCAAACTCGACCGGGACGATGAAGACCTCCGTACCCGCATCCGCGACTCGGTGGCAGCGGCTTTCCAGAAAGGCGGCGGCAATGTCCTCGTCGCCCGCAGCGTGGACCAAACCACCGAACTCCGCACCTTCTGCGACCGGCTAGAACTCGACGGAATGACTTTCCGCCGGCCAGATGAATACCTCTTCAGCTTCAATTCCCCCCTCGGGGCCTGCCCGGTCTGCGGCGGCCTCGGCAAGATCATCGGCATCAGCGAAGACCTCGTGATTCCAGACAAGACCCTCAGCATCTACGACGGGGCGATTGCCTGCTGGCGGGGCGAGAAGATGGGCTGGTTCCGGGAAGACCTGATCCGGAAATCAGAGCGCTACGGCATCCCCATCTTCGAACCGTGGTGCAAGCTGTCGCAGGAAGTGACGGACAAAATCTGGCACGGGGTGCCGGCTCCTTCGGAGGATGACCGCCTCTGGGGCATCGACGACATTTTCCGCTGGGTCGACCGGCAGAAGTACAAGATCCAGTTCAAATATATGATGAGTCGCTACAGCGGGCGGACGGTTTGCCACAGCTGTGGCGGCAGCCGGCTGCGCCCCGAAGCGCTCTACGTCAAGGTGGACGGCAAGACCATCCACGACCTGCTCCGGATGAACATCGACGATCTCGTTGCCTGGTTCGAAGGCATTCACCTGACATCTTACGAGCACGACATCGCCGACAAAGCCATCGAGGAGGTCTGCTTCCGGCTCAGATGTATCAAGGACGTCGGCCTCGGTTACCTGACGCTCGACCGGACCTGCAACACCCTCTCCGGCGGTGAGAGCCAGCGGGTCAACCTCGTCACCGCCCTCGGCAGCAGCCTCGTCGGCTCGATGTACATCCTCGACGAGCCCTCCATCGGCCTGCATCCCCGCGACACAGAGCGCCTCATCAGCGTGATCCGCCGCCTCCGCGACCTCGGCAATACGGTCGTCGTCGTCGAGCACGACGAAGAGATCATGCGTGCCGCCGACCTCCTGATTGATATGGGCCCCGGTGCCGGCGAACACGGCGGCGAGGTGGTCTTCCAGGGGAAGATTCCCGGTCAAGCCGGGAATGACGGATCCCTCACCCTCCAATATCTCTCCGGCTCCATCCCGCGCTATGTCCGCACCAAGCGTCCCTGGCACTACAGCATCACCGTCAAGGGGGCGATGGAGCACAACCTCAAGGACATTGACGTGCAATTCCCCCTCGGGGTGCTTACTGTGGTGAGCGGCGTAAGCGGCAGCGGCAAGTCTTCGCTCGTCGGCGACATCCTCTACCCCGCCCTCAACCGCCGTCTCAACGAGACCGGCGAACTCCCCGGTATGCACCGCGGCCTCTCCGGCAACCTCGACCGCATCACCCGCATCGAATACGTCGACCAGAATCCCATCGGCAAAAGTTCCCGCTCCAATGCGGTCACCTATCTCAAGGTCTACGACGACATCCGCAAGCTCCTCAGCGAGCAGCAGGCGGCCAGGATCAACGGATTCACCCCCTCCTTCTTCTCCTTCAACCAGGACGGCGGGCGCTGCCCGGAATGCCAGGGAGAGGGTTTTGTCCGCGTCGGAATGCAGTTTATGGCCGACGTGACGATGGTCTGCGAGGCCTGCGGCGGCAAGCGCTTCAAGCCCGAAATCCTCGAAGTCAAATACAAAGGCAAGAACATCGACGACATCCTCGATATGAGCGTCGAAGAGGCCATTGCATTTTTCGGAGCCCAGAAAGAAGACCTTGCCCAGCAGATTGCCCGGCGGCTTCAGCCGCTCGTGGACGTCGGTCTCAGTTACATCAAACTGGGTCAGTCCTCCAGCACCCTCTCCGGTGGCGAAAGCCAGCGCATCAAGCTCGCCTACTTCCTTTCCATCAGCGACAACGCCCGGGAGAAGATTATGTTCATCTTCGACGAGCCCACCACAGGCCTTCATTTCTTCGATGTCGAAAAGCTCCTTAAGGCTTTCGATTCGCTCCTGGCCAAGGGCCACACCCTCGTCGTCGTGGAGCACAATCCCGACGTCATCCGCAGCGCCGACTGGGTCATCGACCTCGGCCCGGACGCCGGCGACGCGGGTGGTGAAGTCGTCTTCGCCGGCACCCCGGAGGACCTCGTCAAAGAGGGCCGCACTTTCACCGCCAGGTATCTGAAATAAAATTCCTATCTTTGCAGGGATGAATGCTGTTGTGACATACGTTGACGGGCTTGACCCGCTCTGGCGGGAGGATTATATCCGGACCGTGGGCCCGTCCATCCTGAACAAGCGATTCCGCGACTGGGGCACGCTCAAATACCATTTCCGGGGACTGGACCGCTTTATGCCCTTCATCGACAAGATCCACCTGGTCGTGGCTCGGGAAAGCCAGGTCCCGGCCTGGGTCAACCGCGAAACCGTCAACGTCGTGCTGCACCGCGACATCATTCCCGCGGAATATCTCCCCACCTTCAACAGTTCGATGATCGAGATGTTCCTGCACCGGATTCCCGGCTTGTCGGAGCAATATCTCTATTTTAACGATGATATGTACACGGTGGCGCCCTGTTCGGAGGAGGATTTCTTCCCCGAAGGTGTCCCGTCGATGGGGTTTTCGCGTTCTTTCCTGCGGGGCGGCGATTTCCGCTATCTGGTCTTTCACTCCGACTCGCTCGCCCGGAAGGCTGCCGGGATGCGCCCCGGCTGGAGGTATGTCCGGCCGCAGCATACGGCGTCACCGATGCTAAAGAGCGTCTGCGATGAGGTATATTCCCTTGTCGAGAAGGAGATCCTCTCGTCGTTGAGCCCTTTGCGGACCCGGGCGAATTACAACCAGTACCTCTTCCTGGACTATATGTATTACAAGGGTCTCGCCCGTCACAGGAGGCTTTCCAACAAGCATTTCTCCCTCGCGGCCGCCTCCATCGGCAAGATCTGCGCCTTCCTCCGGAATCCGTCGACAAAGATGGTCTGCATCAATGACGTCCAGATGAGCCAGGAGAAGTTTACCGCATGCCGGGAGGCTCTCCTACGCGCTTTTGAAGATATTCTCCCGGAAAAATCGCGGTATGAGCGCTAAGGTCAGCATCATCGTTCCGATCTTCAAAGTGGAGGCGTATATCGCGGATTGCGCCCGCTCCGTCCTCGGTCAGAGCTACCCGGACATCGAATTTATCTTCGTAGACGACGGCTCTCCGGACCGGTCCGTCGAGATCCTCGAAAGCCTGATCCGGCACGAATTCCCCGCCCGGAAGCAGCAGGTCATCCTCCTGCGAAAACCCAACGGTGGGCTGCCCCAAGCACGTCTTTCCGGCCTTGCTGCGGCTTCCGGAGATTATATCCTTCACGTGGATTCCGACGACTGGATTGAAAAGGATGCCGTCGAGAAGCTGGTGTCGGCGGCAGAGCGGACCGGAGCCGACCTGATCCATTTCTTCGTCCGGAAAGAAAACGGGAACGGACGCTCCCATGTATCCACCGACAAGGATTACGCCGATCCCCGGGAGTATTCCGCAGACGTATTCACCTTCCGCACCCACGGCTACCTGGTGAATAAATTCGCCCGGCGCTCCTGCTACAGCCCCGATCTATTCTATCCCAAGATCAATATGCACGAGGATATGGTTCTCTCCGGGCAACTGCTTTTCTATTGCTCCACGGTCGCCCTTCTTCCCGAGCCCCTATATCATTACCGGCGGAATAATCCCGGCTCCGATACGCGGCAGAAACGCCAAAGGCGCCGGGCTCTCTCCGCCCGGAATTTCCTGGACCTGTACGAGTTTTATCGTGAAAAGATGGACGGGTCGCCGCTGGAAGCGGTGCAAGGCAAAATCCTGAACCGCTGCGTATGGATCGGCCTGCGGTGGGACCGCAGCCTTTTCGCGGAAAGGCCGTATCTCGCCAAGGCCGGAAGCTGGCCCTTGCGGCTCCTGTGCGCCGTATTACTTTAGCTTTTTCAAATAGGCAGCAAGCTCCCTCTGCTTTTTCAGGGGGAGATCCAGCGTGCGGTCCGGAAGGGTGACGCCCTCCAGGCAGCGGGTGACCTCGGGATATTTCTCATATAGGGAAGGATCCTTGCTGGAGCAGATGACGTGAGCAACATTCACCAGGAAATCCCGCTCAATACCGGTAAACGGCGAGGGTAATTTATCCTGATAAAAACGATACAAAGTCATCTCGTTGCAGACGATTTCCCGCCGAAGGGCACAGAAATCTCCCGTACGGGACACCGACCCGGGATTGCGCCGCTGGTAGAAATACAGCCGCCTGTGCAGATATTCAATCCTGTCCGTCCGGCAAAGAAGCTGCGACAGGATGATAATGTCATCGCACATCTTTTGGAGCGGCATCAGAAAGGCACCCTGCTCATAGAGCGACCGCCGCCACATCTTGTTCCACAGATATCCCCGGAAACCGTGCTGGCTGAACAGCGCGCGCAGCATTCCCCGACGGTCGGGATAGACCTTTTCCCGCCTGGGAATGACATAGTAAGGATACTCGTTGAAATAGTCGCAGATAACGATGTCAGCCCCCGTCCGGACGGCCTTCTCCACCATCTTCTCCACCATCGTCACCCGACACCGGTCGTCGGAGTCCATAAAAAGGATGAATTCCCCGGTCGCCGCCTTGAGACCCACCTCTCGCACCTTCACCAATCCTTGATTCTCCTGCCGGATCAGCTTCACCCGGTCCTTCAGATGGGAGAACTGGGTATCCAGCATATTCTCAAGTATTTCCACGCAGCGATCGGGCGAGCCGTCATCTACGAAGATATACTCGATATGCGGATAGGTCTGCCCCAGCGCACCCTTGAGGAAACGCGCAAAAAACCTCTCGACGTTATAGATAGGAACAATGACCGAAACTTTCGGATTTGCAATTGGATTCTTCATTTCTCTTCTGCCAAAGCGTACAAATTTACGAATATTTTTTGGGGAATCTGTGTTTTATGGCTAATTTTGTCTTCCTCATACGATGGAAGAGCAAGAAATCAAACGCAGCTGGTACGCCCTGAAGGTGTTCTACAACAAGGTCTTCGAGATTGAGAAGATCTTGCAGCGGGAGCATCTGGAGGTGTATTTCCCCACGCGGCGGGAGTTGGTAAAGGGCTCGGGCCTCCGGTGTTCCGGCGACACCTCGCGCCTCGACAGCACCCGCTATATCAAGGACGCCGACAAGAAGGTCTGGCGCCGGATTCCCGTGGTGAATTCCCTGCTCTTCGTCCGTGCCGACGAAGAGGAGATCAACAAGGTCCGAGCACTGGTCTACGGCTATGCTCTGGTATATTATAACGCCGAGCGCTCCGGCCCGGCCGTCATTCCCGACAGGGAAATGACCATCTTCCGGATGGTCGCCGACTCCGGCATCGAAGGCCTCGAATTCTATAGCCGGGAAGACATCGTCAACTTCCGCCAGGGCGCCCGCGTCCGCGTCACCGCCGGCACCCTCAAGGGCGCCGAGGGCTACATCAAGCGCATCAAACGCGACCGCCGCCTCCTCGTCGCCATCGAAGGCTTCGTCGCCGTCGCCACCTCCTACCTCCCCCCGGAGATGCTGGAGATTATCGGGTAACGCTTATTTTATCCCGTACTTCGCCAGAATCTTCAGCACGGGCTTCTCGATGGAGTGGGCCCAGAGGATGTAGCCGCGGTCGTTGGGGTGGGTGCCGTCGGCGGAGGTGTCGTGCCACTCGTCGGTAGCGTTGGGGTAGACAAGGTAGATGTTTTTGTATTTCTTCTGGGCCTCTTTCACAAGCTCAACGCAGCGGTCGTAACGGTCTGCCTCGTATTTGATGAAGCGGGTGTTGAAGTTGCGCCATTCGCGGTAGATGGTGGCCTGGAAGATGATCGGGATGTCCGGGTGCTTCGCCTGAATGGTCTCGATGAAGGGGAAGATCCGCTCTTCGACCTCTTCCGGTTTGGGGTTGGAGAAGGCGTCGAGAATGAGGGCATCGATGTCCGCGTCGGCGATGATGCGGGCGAAGGTCGGCTGGAGTTTGCACTGGCCGCTAACGCCGAGGCTCAGGAGGTTGATGCCGGTTTCGCGGGAGAAGATGGCCGGATACGAAAGGCCTGGTCGGGAAGCGCAGGCCGCGTGGGTGAAACTGGATCCGAAGATGCCGACCCGGTGCCGGAACGGATTCTCGGAGGGATAGATTTCGGTGCCGCCGTCAATGCCGATTTTGACGGAATTCAGAATGCTGTACATCGGGAGATACAGCAGGCACTCGTGCATCGAGCCGTCCATCGCCTTGATGATCTCGGCGGGCTGGTCAATGGCGTTGTTCTTGCTCACGCCTGCCCCGGCCCAGAGCCATTTGCCATCCTTCCTGATATACAGATCATAACCGCCGTACAGGAGCGGGGAAGATTTGAGCGCTTCTTCACGGTACTCATAGTCGGTCTGGACCGTGATCCGCTTTGAATTGGTGCGGAAAGCGACCATAATGCCGGCGGACATCCGGGCTCGGCTGATCTCGCTCTTGTTGAGCCCGGGATAGGCCAGCGTATCCACGCGATTGTAAATATGCGGCGTATCGGTGCGCAGCTTGCCGACAAGGGTCAGGTCGGAAGCCTCGACCTGGAAGACACCTCTCTTGTTGAGGAGCTTCCGAACCAGCAGGGGTTCGTCGGAGGTGATATATTCCACGCCGAGGTTGATCATCTGAAGAATGTCCTCTTCTTTGTCCACCGTCCAAGTATTGACGCTCAGGCCAAGCTCCCTGGCTTCTGCGACCCACTCGGGATGCTTCTTGAACACCTTGTACTTATAGTCGATACCGTTGATGCCCTTGGCCTTGACCTCTGCTGGGGTAAGGTCGCCTTCCAGATACTGGTTGGTGAATGCCGGATACCTCTCGGCAATCTGTTCGCAGATGTACAGGCTGAATGAAATGAAAACCACCCTCTCCGGGGTGAATACCCCGTATTTCTTCAGGATGGAAACCGTCTCTGACAGCAGCTTTTCCTCCCGGGCGTGACCGCCATCGGGCTCCCGCTGGCGCTTGAGTTCCACGACAAGGCGAATGTCGGGAAGTTTCGCGCCCTCGGCAATATAGCTATCCAGGGTCGGACGCTTCTCGCCGTTGGCAAGATTGAGCTTGCTCAACTCCTTCCAGGTATACTCGTCGATGCGGAGTTTCTGCGCCCCGGAGGGAATGGTCGGATCGTGGTTGACGATCGGAATGCCGTCCTTGGTGAGCTGGACGTCGAATTCGCTGCCCCAGAGCGATTCAGCCTCGGCTGCCCTGAGCGAGGCAATGGAATTCTGCGTGCCCGCCGCGGACTCCGCCTTCCAGAATCCCCTGTGTCCCACGATATGAATGTGCTGCTGGGCAAACGCCCCGAATGAAGAAATAACCGCAAAGACAGCCCAAACGACCACCTGACGAAAGACTTGTTTCATATGCAATTCAGTTTTATTAATTACAAAGATAACCTTTTTTCCATTACATTATTCAACGCTGCGGAGAGTATTGCCTTGCAAACCCTCCGAACCTTCGGTTCTCCGTCCCTCCCACAGCCTGCGGCTGCGGGCCCCTCCCATTCATGTGGCCATGGGCGGCCACAGGTTTGCAAGACAATACTCTCCTCCGCTCTGACAATTACTTTCAAGAAAAATGATTATATTTGTGAGATTCAAGGCAACAATAGAAAAATAAATACTATGATCCAGATTGATGTAAAAGGCTGCGCCTCCTTTGTAAATGACGCACAGGTCAAGAGTTATACCGAAAAGGCCCTCGAGGCATTCGACGTCCTCGCGTCGGAGCAGGGAGCCGGCAATGATTTCCTCGGGTGGAAACACCTTCCCTCCGAGACGCCGGAAGCCCTTGTGGATGAGATTCTCGCCATCCGGAAAGACTGGGCGGGCAAGGGGGTCGACCTCGTCGTCGCCATCGGCATCGGCGGATCCTACCTCGGCGCCAAATGCGTCATCGAGGCCCTCTCCCACAGCTTCGGGAAACAGCTCAAGGAGAAGAAAGCCGCCGAAGTCGTCTTCGCCGGCAACAACCTCTCCGAGGAATACATCGCCGAACTCCTCGACCTCCTCAAAGAGCGCAACGCCGCCTGCGTGGTGATCTCCAAATCCGGCACCACCACCGAGCCGGCCGTCGCTTTCCGCATTGTCAAGCAGTATCTCGAAGACACCTACGGCAAGGCTGAGGCCGCCGCCCGCATCGTCGCCATCACAGACGCGAAGAAGGGTGCCCTCAAGACCCTCTCCACCCAGGAAGGCTACCGCACCTTCGTCGTTCCCGACAACGTCGGCGGCCGTTTCTCTGTCCTCACGCCGGTGGGTCTTCTTCCCATCGCCCTCGCCGGGTTCGACATCAAGGCCCTCCTCGCCGGTGCCGCCAAGGCGGAGAAAGAGCTTGCCGTTAAGGCGGAAGGCAATCCCGCCATCCAGTACGCCGCCATCCGCAACCTTCTTTATACCGAATTCGGCAAGAAAGTTGAGATCCTCGTTACCTACAACCCCAAGCTCCAGTACCTGGCAGAATGGTGGAAACAGCTCTACGGCGAGTCCGAGGGGAAGGACGGAAAGGGCATTTTCCCGGCCAGCGTCAACAATACCGCCGACCTCCACTCCATGGGCCAGTTCATCCAGGAGGGCGACCGGGTGATGTTCGAGACGGTCGTCGGCGTCGCCCAGTCCCAGCGTGAGGTTGTCATCGGCACCGACCCGCAAAACCTCGACGGCCTCAACTTCCTCGCGGGAAAACGGGTCGAGCACTGCAACAAGATGGCCCAGCTCGGCACCCGCATCGCCCACATCGACGGCGGCGTTCCGCAGATGGCCGTCACCATCGACAAGATCGACGAAGCCAATCTCGGGGAACTCCTCTACTTCTTCGAATTCGCCTGTGGCGTCAGCGCCTATCTCCTCGGCGTCAACCCGTTCAACCAGCCCGGCGTGGAGGCCTACAAGAAAAATATGTTCGCCCTCCTCGACAAGCCTGGCTACGAAGAGGCCTCCAAGGCAATTCGCGCCCGTCTGTAATGCGAGGGTGGCTGAAATACGCCGCCTGTCTTACTCTGGCCGTTTGGGCCTGGCTTCCCGGCCGGGCCCAGATGGGCAATGACTACACCGGGGCGCTTGACGCCATCCTGGAGAAAGAATCCGTGCCCAACCGGGAAGTCGCTTCCTACACCAACATCATCACCATCGACGAGCCCTGTCGTCTGGAGGGGAATGTGCTGATCGCCGGGAGCGGCGAATGGGTCCGCGCCCTCGTCCCCTATGGGGGAAGCGCGGACGGCGGGGCCGCCTTCGCGGCCGTTGTCAACCGCTATGCCGACGCCCTGCCCCGGGTGCAGGTCTATTGTATGCCTATCCCGACCGCGTGCGAATTCTACACACCCTACGAAGGGGAAGACTATGTCCGGAGCCAGGCCGAAGTCATCGAAAGCATTTTCTCATAACTCTCTGGCAAAGTCAAGGCCGTGGATGTCTATTCCATCCTGGCCGAACACGCGGGAGAGGATATTTACGCCCGGACGGACCACCGCTGGCTTCCCCTCGGCGCCTATTATGCCGCCCTGAAATTCGCGGCCGTCACCGGCCTGCCTTTCAAGGGCTTGGAAACCTATGACGAGAAGACCGTGCACCGCTTCGTCGGCTCCCTGTACTTGTACTCCAAGGACGGGGACATCAAGGCGGCGCCGGAAGACTTCACCTACTACATTCCGCGGGAGGCCGACTGGAATACAACCTACGTCAACTTCAGCCTTGACGCCGACCGCACCCGGGTCGTCTCCGAGAGCAGACCCTACAAGGGCCGCTTCTTCTTCAATCAGCCCGACGGCAGCACCGGCGCCTACAAGACCTTTATGGGCAGCGACCTGCGCCTCACGTACGTCAAGATCCCGACGATGCCCAACGGGCGCAGACTCCTGCTCCTGAAAGACGGCTTCGGCGATCTCCTGCCCCCCTTCCTCTTCTACAGTTTCGAGGAGATCCATATCGTGGACTGCCGCTATTTCCCGGGATCGCTCAAAGCGTATGTCGAGCAGAACGGAATCACCGACCTGCTGATCTCCAACGACCTCTTCCATGCCGGAATGCCCAAAGTCATCAACCATTACAACGAAATCCTGGGCCGGTAACTTCTCAGAAAAAATTCTTATATTTGCGGATATGAATAAATTAGGACTCGCTCAATCATACGTCGATACGGACCTGCACATCGGGTTCAGCCTCAACGAAGGTGCCTGGACGCTCCGCCTCAAGGACCGTCGCACCCTGCTGCATAAATTATCCCCCTTCCTCGGCACGGACAGCACGGAGAACGTCCTCAGCGCTATTTTCGGCACGGACGGCTGCGTCCTGAACATCTACAGCGCCAACCCCGAGGCCGGTGACGGCTATTTCGCAACCCACGTGTTCATTCCCTCCGGGCTGATCATCTCAGGAGATGAACTGGAGGATATCATCGAGGCCCTCAAGATCGGCGACGAAGCCAAGATCGGCCTGTATTTCAACAAGGAATACCCGGATGAGGGGCCCCGGTTCCACACCCGCTTCTCCGAAGTCTGCGCCGTGCGGTACTACGGCGGAGGACGTACCCTGAAGGACATCCTCTCCCATCTTTTCACGATGAAGAGCAGCGATTTCAGCGAAGTGTTCTTCCTCGACCGCAACGCCGGCATCAGCCCCGACGGCACCATCAAGGACATCACGGGCAGCGAAGAGGAGACCCGCATACTCACCGATCTGGAGCCCGCCAAAGGCACCCTGACCCCGGACGAGATCTACGTGGACGGCATCCTCTGGGAAGGAACGCCCATTTATACGCTTACAAAGACGACCGTTACCCTCAAGAAGAAAGGCTACGGCGACGTCATCATCAAGGACACGCCGGTGGATGAGAAGGGCTTCGCTAAATTCACCCCGGACTGGAAACTGAAGCTCGACTTCAACACCTTCCGGATTGCCAATGCGGAAGGAGAGAACCTCGAGGGGTACAGCATCACCGTCAATTCCGAGCCCGTCACGCCCGACCGCTCGGTCAGTATGCCCTCCGCCAAGGCCAAGAAGGCCCTCGTGCGCGTGGAGCGTCCCGGCTGCCAGACTTTCGAGAAAGAGATGGATCTTACCACCGACGTCCGCTTCACCATCACCCTCTCGAAGGATGTCAAGACGCGCCAGTTCCTGATCAAGACCCTCCACGACGGCAAGCAGGCCTCCCTGGACCTGATCCTTCCCGATATGCTCACCGAGTCCCCGATCGAGGGATACCGCCTCAAGGACAGCGACGGCGAGAAGAAGGCGACCCTTGTCTATGACCCGTTCGCCTTCCTGCAGGACAGGAAATGGCAACTCATCATCGGCGGTGTCGCAGCCGGCATCCTGCTGCTCGGTCTTGTGATCGGCATCCTGATCGGCAGCGCCGGCAAGAAGGAAAAGAAAGTCCGCGCGGTCTCGGAGCCCGTCGCCACGGAAGCGGTCACGCCCGCGGTTTCGGCAGAATCTCCCAGCGTCAAGGCCTATCTGGACACCGTCAAAGTCATCGACCGCCAGTATATGGAAAGCCTCGGCATCGCCGCCCTGTATGATGCGCTCAACACGTACAACCCGGTCGCGGCCGACTCCATCCTCACCCAGTACGACATCAAGCGCGGCTACGTCAAGGAACTGACAGACAATATGCGCTTCTACACGGGCAAACTCCGCGAGCTGGGACGTCCTTCCGGCACGGTTTGGAGTGAGGATAAAACGCCCATCAACTGCGAGCGATTCACCACCAACCTGGCCAACAAGATCGCCACGCTGCAATGAGCGCCGCCGAGAGCCTGATTTCCGCCCACGGCATTCGCCCAACCGCCAACCGCATCCTCGTTGCGGACGCCCTGTCACGCGCCGGCCGGCCCGTGTCCCTGACGGAACTGGAAACCGCCCTCGACACGGTGGACAAATCGGGCATCTTCCGGACGCTTACCCTTTTCAAGGAGCATCATCTGGTACATACGATTGAGGATGGCGACGCTGTCCGCTACGAGCTCTGCCACAGCCACGACGCCGCCCACGACGATGACCTGCACCCCCACTTCTACTGCGAGAAGTGCCACCGCACCTTCTGCCTGGATGGCACTCCCATTCCCTCCATTCCCCTCCCGGACGGCTTCCGCCCCGCCACCGTCAACTACATTGTCAAAGGGCTCTGCCCCGAGTGCCGGTAGGTCTTTGGCCGCCACAACTATTGCATTCATTATGAGACTCAGCCTCCTCCTTTCCGCCGCCACCCTGGCCCTCGGGCTCTCTGCCGCCGCGCAGAGCATCCCCACCCCGAAAGTCACCCCGAACACGCTTCGCGTCGAAGTCCCGGAAAAGACCGATATCATCCTCATCTCCGACGGGGTCGTCACCCTGCAGAACAAACAGGCGTACAAATACGGCTTCTTCTCGATGTACTACGGGCGGATGCTGGGCGGATTCGAGTACGGTGCCGCCTCCAACAAGCCCGCCTTCAGCGGAGGCGCCATCCTGGTACACAAGGAAGAACAGACGGATCCCAACAACAAATGGGCTACCAAGAAGGTATTCCATATTCTTACGGCGGACGGCATCGAGGTCCGGCTTC
>JAFZAI010000128.1 GCA_017557325.1 Bacteroidales bacterium | reverse complement strand
GGAAATGATGAGGCGCTCGGAGTCCATCCGGTGTTTCGAGAGGTCCTCGACGTCCACCTTGCGGAAATTGCCGATGCCCATATGCAGGGTGATGAAGGTCTTGTCGATGTCGTGGAGAATCATCCGGTTGAAGAGTTCGCGGCTGAAGTGCAGGCCGGCTGCCGGCGCGGAAACGGCACCTTCCTTGTCGGCGAAGATGGTCTGGAAGTCGGTCTTGTCGTTCTCGTCGGGCTTGCCCTTGACCCAGAGGGGAACGGGCGTCTCGCCAAGGGCGAAGAGCGACTGCTTGAAATCCTCGTATGCTCCGTCGTACAGGAAGCGGAGGGTCCTGCCACGGGACGTCGTGTTGTCGATGACCTCGGCCACGAGGCTCTGGTCCTCGCCGAAGTAAAGCTTGTTGCCGATGCGGATCTTGCGGGCGGGTTCTACGATGACGTCCCAAAGGCGCTGTTCGCGGCCCAGTTCCCGCAGGAGGAATACCATAATGTCGGCGCCGGTCTTTTCCTTCTTGCCGTAGAGGCGGGCGGGGAAGACCTTGGTGTCGTTGAGGACGAAGGTGTCGCCCTTGCCGAAGTATTCGATGATGTCCTTGAAAATCCTGTGCTCAATCTCGCCCGTGTCCTTGTGGAGGACCAGCAGTTTGCACTCATCCCGCCAGTAGCTGGGCTTTGTCGCGATCAGCTCCTGGGGTAGTTCGAACTGAAACTGTGATAATTTCATTATAGTTCCTCAATTAATGTAATCTTACTAAATACGGAAGATATTTGAAAAAAGTTTCAAATGTGCGCCTCGCGGAAAACTTCGATGATGGAGGGATAGGTCTTTTTGAGGAAGGGCGGGAGGCTGGATTTGGCTACCCAGGCCGCTTTGCAGATGTCCTCGTCGCGCTGCGGAGTGAGGTCGGTGGGGTCGTTGTACAGCATATCGAACCACCAGGTGTGCTTGAGGTGCCAGACGCCGTCGCGGAGGTAGCAATGGTCGGTGATGCAGATGAGCCGGCGGATTTGCAGGTCGTCCACGCCGGTCTCTTCCTGCACTTCGCGGATAGCGGTCAGTTCGATGTCTTCCCCGCCCTCCTGATGGCCTTTGGGTAGATCCCAGAGCCCGTAGCGGCTGATGAGGAGGTAGTCGCCCCGGCGGTTGGAGACGAGGCCCCCGGCGGCGTTGACTTCCTTGAATTCCGCGCAGATCCGGCGGTAGGTACCGTCCGTGTCCTTCGAGGGAATATAGATTTTGGACAGCGTGTCCGAGACTTCGAACATCTTCACCAGCGTCCCGATGTCGACCTTCGCCCCCGGGTGGAATTCCACGGAATTGGGATCGCCGAGCGCTTCGTCCCCTTCTGGACAAATGATGATCTGGCGCTTCTCGAAATAGATTTTATGCATAATGTCCTGAAAAATCACTATATTTGTATTCTATGCGCACATTAGGGTGCAAATTTAGAAAAAAATCAGGATGATGACAACAATTCAGAGCAAACACGGCATCGTGCCCCGGCAGCCGGCCGAATTATATATGGCTTTTTCCGATATGCGCAACTTTCTCCAGTTCCTCCCCGAGGACAAGAAGGAGGGCGTTACGGCCGACTACGACACCGTCCAGGCGACGGTACAGGGCTTCTCCATCGGGGCTAAAGTGCACGAGCGGGTGCCGTATTCCCGAATTGAATTCGTCGACTACGGTGCGCCGGTGGCCTTCCACGTCGTCTTCTATTTCGACGCGGCGGCATCGGATCCCTATAAGACGGATTTCCACATCCTGTTTGAAGCCGAACTCAACTTGATGATGAAGATGATGCTTTCGGGCAAGATTCAGGATGCACTCGACAAGCTCGTCGACGGAATGGTGGATCCTTCGAAATTCAAAATGCCGGATGCCTGACGTCCCTCATAAAGCATTCTGGACAATGGCGGAGGAGGCGCTCGGGCCGGATTCCGTGGCGATGCTGCGCGCGGCCCTGGAACTTCCCCCCGCCGTTTCCGTCCGGCTCAATCCCTTCAAGACCCCTTCAGGAGATCCACTTTTCCCGGAAGCGGAGCCAGTGCCCGGGTCGGAGTGGGGGAGATTCCTCCCCGACAGGCCGGTGTTTACGCTGGATCCGCTCTTCCACGCCGGAGCCTATTACGTGCAGGATTCTTCCGCGATGAGGGTCGGCGACATCCTGCGGGAATGTCTGAAGCAATTTGACGCAAAGGATCGCCCCCTCCGCGTGCTGGACGCCTGTGCCGCCCCCGGCGGCAAGACGACCGATGCGGCCGCTTCCCTCCGGGAGGCTTTCGGCGACCGCTTCCTTCTTGTTGCCAACGAGGTAATGCGTCAGCGTGCGGGCATTCTCAAGGACAATGTCGCCGTCTGGGGCGATCCCTGCGTGGCCGTCACCTCGGTCGATCCGGCCGCGTTCAAGGCGTATGAGGGCTTTTTCGATATCATCCTCGCCGATGTTCCGTGCTCGGGCGAAGGAATGTTCCGGAAGGATGAAAAGGCCATCCGGGACTGGTCCGAAGACAACGTCGCCCTTTGTGCAGCCCGTCAGCGGCGGATCGTTTCCGACCTGTGGCCGTCCCTTCGCGAAGGTGGCGTCCTGATCTATTCGACCTGCACGTTCAACCGGCGGGAGAATACGGAAAATGTGGAATGGATTGCGAAAAATCTGGGCGCAGAGATCATTTCCCCGGGGCAGACACTCGTTCCCGGAGAGGTCCGGGGCGAAGGGCAGTTTGTCGCCGCGCTTCGCAAGACTTCCCCGTCGGTAGCCTTCCGTCTGCCGAAACCGCTCCGAAGCGCCATCCGTATCCCGGAAGGCCTCCTGAGAGGCCCTGCCGTCACCGCGCTCCGTGGAGATGCGGTCATCGCCGTGCCGGAAGCCATTGCCGCGGAGGCTGCCGCGCTGGAATCCCTTCATCCGCTCTCGGTGGGGACAAATATCGGATCCGGAAAGGGGCGTGAATGGATTCCTTCGGCCGATCTGGCCCTGTCTTTGCAGGCCCGGCCCGATGCCTGGCCGTCCGTGGCGCTTTCACGGGAGGAAGCCCTGTCATTCCTCCACGGGGATACCCTCAGGCTTCAGGATGCCTCTACTGGCTATTGTATCGTGAGCTGGCGGTCACTGCCGCTGGGCTTTGTGAAAAATATAGGTTCCCGGTGCAACAACCTGCACCCGAAGGACCGCAGAATCAGAATGGCTATATGAAAAGACTGATATTATTTGTCGCCGCGGCCTTCGCGTGTGCCGCCCTGCAGGCGCAGACGACGCAGGCGGAATACCTCAGCCGCTATAACCGCCTGACGGAAAAGGGCGGCGTGAACGGCCTCGGGGTCGAAACGCTGATCTCCAAGTGGGAGAAAGATTACCCGGACGACCCGGATATGCTCGAGGCGAAATTCCTGCTGTACAGCACCCAGTCGATGTCCGCCCAGGTCATTCAGCTGTCGCAGGACCGGTACCTCGGAAGGGATCCGCTGATTCCCTACACGGATTCGCTCGGCGTGAAGCGGAATTATTTCGAGGACACGCTCTTCGATGAGACGCTCTTCGCCCAGGCCTCCAAGGCGCTCACCCGCGCCATCGCCATCCGCCCCGACCGCCTCGACTACCGCTGCGCGCGGATCAACTACCTTATCTCCTACGAGAAAGAGAGCCCGGATATGGCTCTTGTCGAGCTCAAGGACTTGATAGATATGACTTATTCCGGCTCCCAGGCCTGGCATTTCCCGGGTGTCGAGGGAGAGGTCGATAAGGAGACCTTCAAGGCTTTTATGCAGGACTACTGCTTCACCTTCTTCAAGATCGCATCTCCCTCCAGCTACGAGGCCTTCAGGCAGGTATCGGAGCGGATGCTCAAATACGAGCCCGGCGACCCGGTCTTCCTCGATAACCTCGGCTCCTACTGGCTGGTCTTCAAGAAAGACGGCAAGAAGGCCCTCTCTTATTATAATAAGGTATTGAAAAAGCATCCTGACGACCTGACGGCCCTGCGCAACTGCGTCGTCCTTGCCCGGCACGAGAAGAACCTCAAACTGGAGAAAAAATATCTCCCGCTCCTCATCAAATACACCGATAACGATACCGAGCGCGCCTCCTCCGAGGCCCGCCTCAATGCGATGAATACCAAATAAAACCTATAATCCAGATGAAAAAAATTGTTTTGCTTATGACTGCGATTCTGGCCCTTGGCGCCTGCACCCAGAAAAGGGAAATCGTCAAAGCCATCGATCTGACCGACCTCGACACGACGGTCAGTCCCAAAGTTGATTTTTACCAGTATGCCTCGGGCGGCTGGAAGGCCAAGAATCCCCTCAAACCCGAATTCTCCCGCTACGGCTCCTTCGACGTCCTGGCCGAACTCAACCAGGAGCGTCTCAACGCCCTCTTCCAGGATATGACGAAGATGCGCGCCAAGAAGGGGACCGTCGACCAGAAGATTTCGGACCTCTACAAGATGGCCCTCGATTCGACGACCCGGAACAACCTGGGCGCCGAGCCGATTCTTC
Organism: Bacteroidales bacterium; assembly: GCA_017557325.1. Lineage (GTDB taxonomy): Bacteria > Bacteroidota > Bacteroidia > Bacteroidales > UBA932 > Cryptobacteroides. The sequence continues at coordinate 1,178 of JAFZAI010000128.1, read as the reverse complement.
CGTATATCGCCGAAATCCAGGCGATCGACAGCAAAGAGGCAATGTCCTCCAAACTGGGCGAATTTGCCATTGCCGGCGATCACCTCGGTTTCTTCGGGGCCTACGTAGAAGCTGACCTGAGAGACAGCGACAGCCAGATCCTCTATGTCAGCCAGGGCGGCCTCGGTATGGGCGACCGCGACTATTATCTTGATGCCGAAAATGCGGCGTTGAAGGCCGGTTACAAGGCTTTCCTGGAGAAGGTATTTGCCCTCGCCGGGATCGACAATCCCGCAGAGCGCGCCACCAACGCCCTTTCGGTCGAGGACCGTCTCGCGGAGATTTCCTGGACGCGCGTGCAGCAGCGCGACCTCCAGGCCATTTACAACCCGATGTCCACCGAAGCCATCGTCGCTGCCTATCCCGCGGTGGGCTTTGACAAATATTTCGAAGGCCGGGTTCCCGACCAGGAGAAGATTATCATCTGCGAGCCTTCCTTCTTCCAGGGCCTCTCGGAGCTGATCGCCTCCACCGACCTCGAGGTGCTCAAGGACTATATGCTCGGACAGTTCGTCCAGGGTGCCTGCGGTGCGCTGAGCGATGATTTCTATGCCGCTTCCTGGGAATTCTTCAGCCATCAGATGGCCGGTGCCCAGGAGCAGAAACCGCGCTGGAAGCGGGCGATGGCGGTGCCCAATTCCATCCTCGGCGAAGCAGTCGGCAAGATGTACGTCGAGCGCTATTTCCCCGAATCCTCCAAGAAGAAGATGGTCGAGATCGTGGAGAATCTCCGCACCGCCCTCGGCGAGCACATCGATTCGCTTGACTGGATGGGCGACACCACCAAGGTGAAGGCCCACGAGAAGCTCTCGACCTTTACCGTCAAGATCGGCTATCCCGACAAGTGGAAAGACTACAGCACGCTCGACATTGATCCTTCCAAGACTTATTACGAGAATCTCCGCAGCGCCAGCATCTGGTATGTGGCCGACAATCTCTCGAAACTTGGCAAACCCACCGACAAGACCGAATGGGGGATGACTCCGCAGACGGTCAACGCCTACTACAACCCCACCACCAACGAGATCTGCTTCCCGGCCGCCATCCTGCAGCCGCCGTTCTTCAATCCCGATGCGGATGACGCCGTCAACTACGGCGGCATCGGTGTCGTGATCGGCCACGAGATGTCGCACGGTTTC
>JAFZAI010000127.1 GCA_017557325.1 Bacteroidales bacterium | reverse complement strand
GAGACAAGGCTACCTTCGAGCCGTATCACGCCGCATCCTATTATTATGCCGAACTCTTGATGCTCGATGCCGGGGGATGGTTCAATGAAGCCCATCCGGAGCGCGCCAGGGAGGCTTTCGCGGGCAGCCAGTATGTCTCTGCCCTGCAGGACCAGATTGCCTACGCAGAGGGCAAGCGGCTTAGAAGGGATGCGGATGGACGCCGCATCCTCCCCTATTCGCTGAAGGTGGAAGGAAAGACCCTTGCGGAAATTTTCGCCGAGGGCAAGGAAGGTGGCAAATATATGGAATTCCTCTCATATGACTTCTCCGAGGCATACGAGGAAGATCCGGCAGACTGCGGCAACCGTCCCGGCATTTATATCGAATTCAAGGAGCCGGAAGTCAATCCGATGGATATGGAGCAGCGCGTCTATGACGTCCTGGATGCCGCCGGATGGAACATCATCACGAAACCGGCCGAAGACAAGGACTTCTACAAGGACGGCAAGATCAACGTCGGCCGTACCGCCGGCAAGGTGATCCTGCAGACCTTCTCTCCCGCTGCCCTGATCAGGGCCAACGCTGTCTTCAAGGGACGTCTTCCGATGTGTTTCCTGCTCTGGCCACCGTGCCCGGATGAAATCGAGGGCGGCGACCTCGACAACGAGGAAGGATTCCGCACCATTCTTAAATGGGCCAAGGAGAACGGAGCCGACATCATCGGTCCGTCCATTTCCGGAGAGCCGAACAACTATGCCGAACTCAATCAGGAATGGCAGGCCGCCCTCGTCCACGAGGCCGGGATGCTCGACCATCCCTATTCCTTCGACAGCCTCGACCAGATGGAAACGCAGACCGCCCGCAGCGACGGCTTCTTCACCAACCGGTCGGAAATGACCCTCGCCTACCTCTTCGAGCACGGGCTCCGCAGCCCCGAGGCACCAAAAATCCCAGACGCAGAGGAAACCCTCCGGCGCCTGGGATACTAGAGCGCGGGATTAAAACCTATTTAGAAAGGTCTTTCAGGGCCTTTTCCATCTGTTTCTGGACCTCGGGATCATCGAGGGCCTTTTCGACGTCGGCCATTGACTCGTTGAAGCTCTTCTGGAGGCCCTTGCCGATGATGACGCGGGCAGCGTAAGGTTTGTCCTCGCCGTCGACCTTCTTCTCAAGCTGCTTGACATCGAGCATATAGTAGACGCCGTCCTTGATGAAGTTCCAGCCGTAGGTCCCCATATAGATTTCGAAACCGAAGATCTTGCTGGGCTTGCCTTCGTCGATAACCGTCTCGATGGTCTTCTCGGCAGCGGCCTCTTCGGGTTTGTCCTTGGCCATAAAGCCGTAGACGTTGATGCCACCGTCGGCGACCTTCTGCGTCGCGGCATATACCTTCTTCACATATTCGATATAATCGTCACGCACGAGGGTGCTGTCTTTGGCGACGAAGGTGATGTAGCTGGAGGAGATTTCCTCGCCGAGGAAGTCATACTTGCCGGGTTCGCCGCCCTGGAGGGCGAAATCAGGCTTGAGGTCATTGAAGTTGAGGCCGAAGTTCTTCTTGAAGTAGAAGGCAGCAGCCTCTTTGGTGTTTTTCTCGCCGTTGAACGTCGCGTTCTCGATGTTCTCGACAACCTTGCCGAGGTCGACCTCGCCGTCATCGGAGGCGGCTTTCTTGCCGGCCTTGTTGCCACAGGCCGTGAATGCGAAAATGCCGGCCGCACAGAGGAAAAGGATGAATAGTTTGCGCATAATATAAAAAGTTAATAATTAGATTCTTCGCTGTAAAGTTATGAATTATTTTTCAATTATTTGCAACCGGGTTGCAGAATTCCCGGTGTAACTTTGCCCCAGAAACTGAATTTAACCGAATGTCACACGAACACCACCATCACGAAGCGTGCTGCGAGCATCACGAGCACGAGCACCATCATCACGAAGAGGGGCATGGCTCCCTGATCAAAGTCATCGTCGCCGCTCTCCTGCTGGTCGCGGCCTGGCTTATCGAGCATTTCTGCCACCTGGCCACCTGGCAGCTGCTGTTGATTTACCTCATCCCCTACCTCATTGTCGGCTGGGATACGCTGAAAGAGGCCGCAGAAGGCCTTCTGCACGGGGAGGCATTCAACGAGCACTTCCTGATGACCCTGGCCACGCTCGGGGCGCTCGGCATTGGCTTCCTTCCGGGCGCGGAGACACAGTTCCCCGAGGCAGTCTTCGTGATGCTGTTTTTCCAGGTCGGCGAACTGTTTGAAGGGTATGCCGAAGGGAAGAGCCGGGAGAGCATCGCCCATTTGATGGATATCCGGCCGGACACGGCCACCGTCCTTCGCGACGGAGCTGAAGTCACGGTCTCTCCGGAGGGAATTGCCCTCGGCGAAACAATTATCATCCGGCCCGGCGAACGGATTCCCCTTGACGGGATCCTCCTTGAGGGGGCTTCCAGCATTGACACCAAGGCCCTGACGGGCGAAAGTGCCCCCCGCGATGTGAATGAGGGCGACGAGATAATCTCCGGCTGCGTCAACCTGAGCGGACTCCTCCGCATCCGTACCACCAAGGAATATGGAGAAAGCACGGTTGCAAAGATCATTGAACTCGTGGAACACGCCGGAGAGCGCAAATCCCGGAGTGAAACCTTCATCTCCCGGTTTGCCCGCATCTATACACCCGTCGTGGTGCTGGCAGCTCTTGCTTTGGCCATCATTCCGCCGCTGGTGAGCAGCCATTTCGGAGAGGCCTTCCCGACCTGGCTCTACCGGGCGCTGATGTTCCTGGTGGTTTCCTGCCCCTGCGCCCTGGTAATCAGCGTCCCTCTGTCCTTCTTCGGCGGCATCGGCGGCGCATCCCGCAAAGGAATTCTCGTCAAGGGTGCGAATTATCTCGATACGCTCGCATCCGTCAAGACCGTGGTCTTCGACAAGACCGGAACGCTAACCCACGGCCAGTTCGCTGTGGAGGCCGTGCATCCCGACACGTGTGACGAGCGGCAACTCCTGCACCTTGCAGCCCACGTGGAGCATTTCTCCACCCATCCCATCGGGGCAGCGCTCCGGGACGCTTTCCCGGATGAGGCGACAGATGGATGCTCGGTAAAGGACGTCACGGAAATAGCCGGGAAAGGCATTACTGCCGACGTGGAAGGCAAGATAGTCGCCGTCGGCAACACGAAACTGATGGACTGTGTCGGCGCCGCGTGGCACGACTGTCACTGCGCCGGGACGATCATCCACGTCGCCATCGACGGCCTTTATGCCGGACATATCGTCATCAACGACAAAGTCAAGGAGGACAGCGCTGAGGCTCTTGCCGGCCTCAAACAACTGGGGGTCCGCCGCACGGTGATGCTGACAGGTGACCGCGAGGCCATCGCTGCCAAGGTTGCCAGGGAACTCGGCCTGGACGAATACCGCGCAGAGTTGCTTCCGGACGGGAAAGTGGCCACCGTGGAGGAGCTGCTGCAGGGAGAGCGTCCCCTCGCTTTCGTCGGAGACGGCATCAACGACGCCCCGGTCCTATCACGCTCCGACATCGGCATTGCAATGGGCGGGCTCGGAAGCGACGCGGCCATCGAGGCGGCAGATGTAGTGCTAATGGATGACAAGCCTTCCAAGATCGGCCTGGCGATCCGGATAGCCCGGAGGACGGTCCGGATTGCCCGCGAGAATGTCTGGTTCGCCATCGGCATCAAGGTCGCCGTGCTGGTATTGGCCGCCCTGGGCCTGGCCACCCTGTGGATGGCCGTCTTCGCCGACGTGGGCGTTACCGTACTCGCCGTGCTTAATGCGATGCGGGCGCTGCGGGGATAAAAAAATTCCCGGGACGTGGTTCGACAAGCTCACCAACCTCCCGGGAATAGTTGTGTTTGAGTCCGCGAAGGAAGCTACTTCTTAACGAACACGACGCGGCGGTTCTTGGCGCGACCTTCCTCCGTACTATTGTCAGCGATAGGCTCTTCCTGGCCCTTGCCTACAGCGGTGAGGCGGTCTTTCGGAACGCCGAGTTTGACCATCCGGTCGACAACGGCCTGGGCGCGTTTCTGGCTGAGGGCCAGGTTGGATTTGGCGCTGCCGGTGTTGTCGGTGTGGCCTTGAACCTCATAGTTGAGGTTGGGGTTGTCGATCATCAGGGCGACGATGCGGGCAATCTCCTTGTCGGATTCGGGCTTAAGGGTAGCCTTGCCGACGTCGAAGGTAATGTCGTAAGAAATAATATTCGCGATTTCGCGACCAGCCCTCCTGAGATTGGAGCAGGAAGACATCACCACAAGGGATGCGACGCACACGAGTGCGATAAGGAGTTTTTTCATTTTACTTCAGGATTTTGATCTTACCAATGAGAGGGAGTTCCTTGGCCTGGCCCTTGGCAGCATTGACGATGCCAATGATGGCGAGGACGCCGACGAAAATCCAAAGCGCCATACCGATGAAGCCCACCAGCGAGATCATTGTCAGCGTGGTGGCGACTTTCAGGAGGACGCGATAGATGATGCCGACGAGGATACCCAGGATGCAGACGAGCAGACCCTGGTTGGCGTGGAATTTCGCGAACTTGGAATCCTTTGCCGCAAAGATCGGAACGAGGACGAGAATGCCGAAGTAAGCGAGGATCGCCATCACTTTGTTCTTCTCGATGTCCTGCGGATCGTACTCGGGAGCCGCCTCAGGCGGAGTGGGGATGGTTTGATTTTCTTCCATAGTGTTTGAAAATTTGAAGTTAAATAATAGGTATACTGAATTATCTTACGCTTATTCTTTGCAAATTTAACATTCATCGGAGAAAAATCAAATAATTTTTAAAAAATTTTATGTAATTTTACGTTGATTTTTTGACGAATCAGAACACATAATGAAGAAACACGCTCTCCTGACCCTCGCTTGTCTGGTGCTGTCCGTATCCCTGTCCGCGCAACAGATTGTGGACCGGTTCTACCTGGATATGCGCGCATCCTTCCACCAGGATTTCACCAAGGATGCATACAACAGCCAGGTTGTCGGCGAACATCTCAACCTGCAGCTGATGGGGCACATTACCCCGAAGATTGACTACCGCATCCGCCAACGGCTCAACAAGAAGGTTTTCGACGAGCGCAATATGTTCAACGCCACGGATTTCCTCTACATCAACTGGCAGGCGACCGACCGGTGGAGTTTCCTCGTCGGCAAGCAGGCCGTCCTCATCGGCGGCTACGAATACGACGCCGCCCCGATTGACGTCTACTATTACAGCAAATTCTGCAACAATCTCTACCAGGGATTCACCTTCGGCGCGTCCGTCACCTGCAAGATTCTGGAGCACCAGAACCTCGTCGTCCAGTTCTGCAACTCTCCCCTTTCCCAGGGATTCCAGAACATCTATGCCTACAACCTCGCCTGGTGCGGCCAGTTCGCCCCCTGGTGGAAGACCATCTGGAGCGTCAACTTCGTGCAGGACCAGGAGAAACGCTTTGTCAATTACGTCTCGCTGGGCAACCACTTCGTCTGGCCCCACGTCATCTTCGACGTCGACGTGATGAACCGCAGCGGCCTCGGTCAGAAACGTTTCTTCTTCAGCGATTTCTCGGTCATCTCCAAGATCATCTGGAGCGTCGGCAAGTGGAATATCTGTGCCAAGGCCGGATACGAGGCCAATCATATCGACAATGTGGATGTCGACGGGAAAGCCTACGACGTCGTCATCGCCCCCGGGACGAAGTATTATTATTATGGATGCGGTCTGGAGTATTTCCCGCTGGGGGATGACAGCCTGCGCCTGCACGCCGTGTATTTTCGAGACAATGAGGCCAATCGCAACAACGTCGAATTCGGCATTACCTGGCGGGTAGATATCATTAACGGAGACGGTCCGACGATTTTCTCCTCCCTGAACCTGAAAAAGAAAAAACAGGATCAACTTGCAGAAGAATAAAAAAATTCTTATCTTGCGTAGTCAAAACGGAACGAACAAAAACTTATAATATTATGAAAGCAATCCGTCGCATCGCCGTGCTCCTCGCTGGCATCCTTCTGATCTCTTCCTGCTCCATTCTCAAGAGCCTGACCGGCAACGCCACCACCACGGGCACCAACACCGGCAGCGCACTGCTGAACCTCTACCAGGTCTACCAGGCCTTCAAGAACGGAGGCAACAGGGCCACGGCTTCCAACAACTACGGCATCGATCTCACCAATGCCTCCAACCTGATTAGCCTCGGCCAGATCCTCACCGGCGCCAGCGCCCTTCCCACGGCATCCCAGAGCTACACCAATGAGTTCTCCAACGCGATGATTTCCGGCTCTTCCAACCTCGTCAACCAGTCCAACCTGGGAGGTATCCTCAGCAGCCTGCTTTCGCTCGGCAATGCCAATACATCCGCTCTGTCGGCCGCAGCCGCTTCCGCACAGTCCGGCTACCAGACCACGATCAACAGCAATACAGCCGGGATGTCCGACGCGATGTCGGCCCTCGGCACCATCTTCAGCCTGCTGGGAAATCGCTAGAGTTCTCCCTGCGCTCCGAGGTGACTGTCCTTGAAGCCCAGGAAATACAAGACCCCGTCAAGCCCGATAGTACTGAGTGACTGTCGGGCACTTTCTTTCACGCGGGGCTTGGCGTGGAAAGCGATGCCGAGACCGGCCTCCATCAGCATCGGGAGATCGTTGGCACCGTCGCCGACGGCGATGGTCTGCGCCAGATTGACTTTCTCGGTCATCGCAATGAGTTTCAGCAAATCGGCCTTGCGGCGTCCGTCGACGATCTCGCCGACATAGCGGCCGGTGAGTTTGCCGTCCTCCCCCACTTCGAGTTCGTTGGCATAGACATAGTCGATGCCGTAGCGGCGCTGAAGGTATTCGCCAAAGAAGGTGAATCCGCCGCTGAGGATGGCAATCTTGTAGCCGCAGGTCTTGAGGACCGTCATCAGGCGGTCGGTGCCTTCGGTGATGGGAAGATGCTCGGCGATGTCCTTCATCACGGAAACGTCCAGGCCCTTGAGGAGGGCGACCCGCTCGGTGAAACTCTCGCGGAAGTCGATTTCTCCCCGCATCGCCCGCTCGGTGATGGCGGCGACCTTGTCGTAAACGCCGTGCCGGCGGGCCAGTTCGTCAATGCATTCAGCCTGGATGAGGGTAGAATCCATATCGAAGCAGATCAGCCGGCGCATCCTCCTGTACATATCGTCTTTCTGGAAGGAGAAATCCATGCCAGATTCGGCCGAAAGGGCCATCAGTTCCCGCTGGAAGCCGGCCTTGTCGTCCAGCGTTCCGCGAATGGAGAACTCCACGCAGGCGCGCACGTTCCGCTCGGGATGCATAATGCTCATCCGGCCGGTGAGGCGCTTGATGGCGTCGATATTCAGGTTGTATTTGGAAATGATCTCGGCCGCCGCTTCGATCTGGCTGGCACTCAGACTGCGTCCGATGGCCGTCAGGATATAGCGGTTCCGTCCCTGACGTCCGGCCCACGCCTCGTAATCGTCGTCCGACACCGGCTCGAATCCGATGGTCACACCGAGTTCGGTGGTTTTGAACAGCAACTCCTTCATCACCTGCCCGGAGAGGTTGTCGTCGATGCGGATGAGGATTCCGAGCGAAAGGGTGCTGTGGATGTCGGCCTGCCCGATATCGAGAATCTGCGCGTCATACCGCGCCAGGATGGCCATAATTTCCGCTGTCAAGCCGATCCGGTCCTTCCCGGAGATACGGATCAGGATTTGTTCCTTCTTTGTTTCCATTTCACAATAATTTTGTGAATTCCAAAATAATAACTACATTTGCAGTCCCATTCCGGTGAGTTGTCCGAGTGGTTTAAGGAGCCTGCCTCGAAAACAGGTGTACTGCAAGGTACCGGGGGTTCGAATCCCTCACTCACCGCGCTGGAAAAACGCAGATTTAATGATCTGCGTTTTTTTATTGCTTGATAATCCCGGCCTTGCCGAGCTTGGGTTTGAGGCGCTTCCAGATCCAGGCCTCGAGGGGAGGCGGGAGGAGGG
>JAFZAI010000014.1 GCA_017557325.1 Bacteroidales bacterium | reverse complement strand
GAGAAAACACCTATCTTCACCATCGGTGGCGTCCCCTTCTCCGTAGAAATCTGCGAAGATCTCTGGGCACCGGTCCCACCTTCGTCTTTCCACGCGCTCGAAGGGGCCGAGATTATCATCAATATTTCCGGCAGTAACGAGACCGTGGGCAAGCAAAAGGAGCGCAGACGCATTGTCATCAGCCATAGCGCCCGCACCTTTACGGGCTATGTGTACGCCTCCAGCGGCTACGGCGAATCCACCCAGGACGTCGTTTTTGCCGGATCTTCGATGATCTGTGAGAACGGCCGGATGATGGCGGAGAACAAGCGGTTCTCCACCGGTTCGACGATGATTGCGGCCGACATCGACATCGATTCGCTCCGCAGTCTGCGCCAGAAACAAAGTTCGTTCGCCATCGTTTCACCCGACGGCAACCGCGGTACCGCCTACAGTCGCAATTTCGACATCATCGACCTCGGCGCAGCCCCGGCCACGGATTTCAACGCCCGGCTTCTCCGGGAGATTGATCCCCATCCGTTCCTGATTAAGGGAAGGGAGGACGAAGTGGATGCCGGCTGCAAGGAAATACTGGACATTCAAACCCTTGGCCTGGCCTCCAGGCTGGACCACATCAAGGCGAAAAAGGCCGTGCTGGGCATTTCCGGCGGGCTCGACAGCACCCTGGCCCTCCTCGTAACTGTGATGGCCTTCGATAAGCTCGGACTCCCCCGCTCCGGGATTCTCGGCATTACGATGCCGGGGCTCGGTACTTCTTCGCGCACCAAGGGCAATGCCCATAGCCTGATGGAGAAACTGGGCATTACCGCTCGTGAAATCCCCATTGGAGAGGCCGTGGAGCAGCATTTCCACGACATCGGGCACGACGGCGTCACCAAAGATACGACCTATGAGAACGCCCAGGCCCGCGAACGCACGCAAATCCTGATGGACATTGCCAACGCCGAAGGCGGCCTCGTCGTCGGCACCGGCGACCTCAGCGAACTGGCTCTCGGCTGGTGCACATACAACGGCGACCATATGTCGATGTACGGCGTTAACGCATCCGTCCCCAAGACGCTGGTCCGCCAGCTCTGCACCTGGGCCGCCGAGAAGTTGTTCCCGGAGGCAGGCAATACCCTGAAAGACATTGTCGCTACGCCGATCAGCCCAGAGCTCAAGAAGGAGGATCCCGCGCAGATTTCCCAGTTGACGGAGGATGTCATCGGGCCTTACGAACTCAATGATTTCTTCCTGTATCATTTCCTCCGGTTCGGCGCGTCTCCCGCCAGGTTGAAGTTCCTGGCTGAGAAAGCCTTCGAGGGAATTTATGACGGGGAGACGGTCTTCAAATGGCTCCGGAACTTCCTGCGCCGCTTCTTCGGCCAGCAGTTCAAGCGTTCCTGCCTGCCGGACGGCCCCAAGGTCGGTCCCGTTTCGCTCTCCCCGCGCGGCGACTGGCGGATGCCCTCGGATGTGAAGGCCGACAGTTTTTTTGAAAAAATTTGAAAAATTGAATCGCAATCGTTAAATTTGCAACGATAAGGATTTTTTTGCACGATGCTGGAAAAAGTTAAACAAAGTATTCAGAATCTCGTCGCCCTCTACGAAGCGGAAAAGGCCGAAGTCGAAAGGCTCAAGGCTGCCCTTGCAGAGAGCAACAGCGCAAAGGAATCCTACAGGAAACGGATAACCGAATTAGAAGAGCAGATAGATAACCTCAAGCTTACCGCTGCCTTTACCAGCGGCGGAAGCGGCGACTCCGGAGCAAGGGAGAAGATCGAGCGGATGATCAGGGAGATCGACAAATGCATCTCCATAATGGAAAGCTAAGGTATGGATCAGAAGATTACCATCAAGATTGCGGGACGCCCTTACGTCCTCAAGGCATCCACACCGGAGCACGAGCAGTTGATCAGGCTTGCGGCGGAGGATGTCAACAAGAAGCTCGCCAGGCTTTCGTCCTCCTTCCCCGGAAGGACGCCCGAAGACATCCTGACCTTCCTCGCCCTCAATGAGTGCATTTCCCGCATTGCGTTCGGGAAGATCAACGAGGCGGCCGAGAAAGAGGCGGCCGAGCTTGTCGCGGAGACAGAGGCCTATATCGCGGAGGCAAAGAAAAAGTAGCCGTCAGATCCTCTTGCTGAAAACAACAAGTACTCCGGTACCGGGTTTTCTCAGACCAGGGATGACAGGCCCCTTGTAACCTTCGGGAATTCCGCCGTGAGGCGGGACGTGGGAAGTTAGAAACTGGTCGGATCCCAAATCTTATTTTTAAGATTTTCTGACACAGACGCTGACGGCTTTTTCATACGATCGGGACGGTTCCTGTACGGGACTGTCCCGGTTTTGTTTAGGAATGTATAGTTAAATTATAATAAGTATAGAATATGAACAATCCGATATTGATGCTGATCGTAGGGCTCGTCGCCGGCGCGGTGATTGCCCTCGTCATCTACATCCTGATCCGACGCTCTCTCCTCAAAGGCAAGAAGGACGAGATCCTCGCCCAGGCCGAGCTCGAAGGAGAAAAAATCAAAAACGAAAAAATTCTCCAGGCCAAGGAGAAATTCCTCAATCTCAAGAGCGAGCACGACAAGGCCTTCAACGAGCGCAACAACCAGATCCGCGAAGCCGAAAACCGCATCCGCCAGAAGGAAAGTTCCCTCGGCCAGCAGGCAAACGAACTGCAGCGCAAGCAGAAGGAAGTGGATGCCCTCAAGGCCTCTCTTGCCTCCCAGCATGAGGCGCTCGACCGCAAGGCTGCGGAGTATGACAAACTCAGCGCCGAGGCTAACCGCCAGATCGAAAGCATCGCCGGCCTTTCTGCCGCCGAAGCAAAGAACATCCTAATGGAAAATATGAAAGCCGAAGCCCGTACCGAGGCACAGGCTTACATCAACGACACGATGGACGAGGCCCGGCTCAATGCCGCCAAAGAGGCCAAGCGCATCGTGATTAATACCATCCAGCGTACCGCTACGGAGACGGCCATCGAGAATGCAGTGACCACCTTCCCGATTGAAAGCGACGAGATCAAGGGCCGTATCATCGGCCGCGAGGGTCGCAATATCCGCGCCCTGGAGGCTGCCACGGGCGTTGAAATCGTCGTGGACGACACCCCGGACGCCATCCTTCTTTCCGCCTTTGATCCAGTCCGCCGCGAGGTGGCCCGCCTGGCCCTGCATCAGCTCGTGATCGACGGCCGCATCCATCCGGCCCGCATCGAGGAAGTGGTCGCCAAGGTCAAGAAACAGCTCGAAGACGAGATTCTCGAGACCGGTAAGCGCACCTGCATCGATCTCGGCATCCACGGGATGTCGATGGAGCTTGTCCGCCTGATCGGCCGGATGAAATACCGTTCTTCCTACGGACAGAACCTCCTCCAGCATTCCCGCGAAGTGGCCAACATCTGCGCCATTATGGCCTCTGAACTGGGCATCAATCCCAAGATCGCCAAACGCGCCGGCCTCCTGCACGATATCGGAAAGGTCTCCGAAGAGGAGCCTGAGCTACCGCACGCCGTGCTGGGTATGCAGATCGCGGAGCAGTACAAAGAGAAGCCCGAGATCTGCAACGCCATCGGTGCGCACCACGAAGAGATTGAGAGGACCTCGCTGATTGCGCCGCTCGTGATGGTCGGCGACGCCATTTCCGGCGCCCGTCCCGGTGCCCGCCGCGAGGTGATCGAGTCCTACATCAAGCGCCTCAAAGGAATGGAAGACCTCGCCCAGTCCTATCCGGGCGTTACCAAAGCCTACGCCATCCAGGCCGGCCGCGAACTCCGCGTCATCGTGGGCGCCGAAGAAGTGACCGACGCCGAGGCCGCCAGCCTCTCCGGCGAAATCGCTAAGAAGATCCAGGACGAGATGACCTATCCCGGCCAGGTAAAGATCACTGTCATCCGCGAAACCCGTTCGGTAGCCTATGCGAAGTAGATGGGCCATCAGCCTGGCGCTTCTGCTCTGCGCCTTCACCGCCTGGGGGCAGTCCCCTTCCGTCACCTGGAAGGCCAAGGCTTCTCCTGACGGAGAGGGATTATATACGTTGGAGCTTACCGCCACGATTGCCGATGGCTATCACATCTACGGTGCCGGCGTTCCCTTTCAGGGGCCCACGGTGGAGTTGACGGAAGGCGTGGCCGCAGGTCCGCTTGAGAATGCCTCCGAAGGCGTGGAGGAGAATGGCAGCCTGGTCTTCTACAAGACCGCTGTCTATCGGCAGAAGGTGCAGGTCGACGGAAATTCCCTCAGCGGGACCGTCAGCTGGATTGCCTGCAGCGGCAATGAATGCGGGATGCCGGAAGATGATACCTTTACGCTACCGCTTAAATCGGCGGCGGGGCATTCCTCCCGCGGGCTCTGGGCGCTGATTCTGGAAGCCTTGCTTTGGGGCCTGGCAATGCTGCTTACCCCCTGCGTATTCCCGATGGTGCCGATGACGGTGTCCTTCTTCCTGAAGGGATCGTCCTCTCCGGCGGCGGGCCGTTTTAAGGCCTTTATGTACGGGCTTTTCATCGTGCTGCTGTACACGGTGCCCATTTCGGTGATCATTCTGCTGACGCGGCTCATCGGGGGCGAAGCGATCACGACGGACATCTTCAACTGGATTGCCACGCACTGGCTGCCGAACCTGGTGTTCTTCGTTGTCTTTATGCTTTTCGCGGCCTCTTTCTTCGGGGCTTTCGAACTGACGCTTCCGGCCTCGTGGACCAATAAGGCGGATGCCGGATCGGACAAGAAGGGTCTTGCGGGCGTCTTCTTTATGGCGCTGACCCTCGTACTGGTATCGTTCTCCTGCACGGGACCGATCGTGGGCACGGTTCTCATCAAATCCACCGCCGGTGAATTCTGGACCCCGATGGTGACGATGCTGGCCTTCTCGGTCGCCTTCGCCCTGCCGTTCACGCTGCTGGCCCTTTTCCCGTCGCTCCTGACAAAGCTCAAGAGCGGCAGTTGGCTTGGCGGCGTAAAGAAGGTGCTGGGCTTTATTGAGCTCGCCCTAGGTCTCAAATTCCTCTCCGTGGCTGATCAGACCTACCACTGGGGCATTCTGGACCGCGAGGTCTATCTGGCGCTGTGGATCGTGATTTTCTTCCTGCTGGGCCTGTATCTGTTGGGTCTGATCCATTTCAAGGACGATCCCGAGCGGCGCCCGCTGAACCTCGTAAAACTGGTCCTCGCCATCATCGACCTTGCCTTCGTGGTCTATTTGATCCCGGGAATGTGGGGCGCTCCGCTCAAAGCCCTTTCGGGCTACCTGCCCCCGCTGGAGACGCAGGATTTCGTTATGGACCCGTCGTCCAGTCATTCCGGACTTGATCCGGAATCTTATTCCTCCTCCCCCACCATCTCCCTCCCCCACGGCCTTATGGGCTACACATCCCTTGATGCTGCCCTTGCCGCGGCGCAGGTCTCCGGCAAGCCGGTCTTCGTGGACATCACGGGCCACGGCTGTGTCAACTGCCGCGAGATGGAGGCGCGCGTCTGGAGCGATCCGGACGTGCTGCTGCAGCTCCGGGACGATTTCATCCTCGTCGCGCTCTACACCGACGACAAGATGCGCCTCCCCGAATCCCAGTGGGTAACGACGGACGGTGGCAAAGTCCTCAAGGACGTCGGCCGTGTCAACTCGTACTTCGTCAAGCAACGCTTCGGGGTCAACGGCCAACCCAACTACACGGTCCTCTCCCCTTCCGGCGAGCAGATCGCGCCGATGCGCGGCTACGACCTCGACGCCGCCGCCTTCTCCACCTGGCTCCGCACCGCCAAATCCTCGCTTAAATAACCGCAGCGGTTATTTCAAGTGTGGTGCGCCTAATCGTGTAGGCAGATCAGAGACAGTATCTTCGGGATTAGAAGGGAGTGGATGTACTCTTCTTCCATAAAATGGGTGCCGTTGTAGAGGGTGTAGCTGTCAGGACCGAAGTATCTGATCCATTTGCGGACAGAAACAACACCGTTCCGACGGTAGTGGTCGTGCGTGCCAAAGAAGGCATATGACACATCATATTTCGAATTTTCCAACGCCTTACGGCCGTGGGATGGGTATTTGCGAAGGATGCTGAATCGGAAATCCAGCACCTGGCGGTCACCTTCGCGGGGCGACCAGATGTGATTGAAAAGAGCCCGCATTCCGGGGAACAGGGAAAGCGCGGCGAGGAAACCGATGCGCGCAGGAGCGCCCAGCGACGGAGACACGTAGAGATGCGGAATTCCGCGGACGCGCATCGCCTGGATGGCGCCGAGGGATTCGCCGATGATGAGGTCCGGATGTGTTTCTTCCACCCAGGACGCGATCTCGGCCGCACCTTCATCCGGGTCGAATGAGTAAGTGCGGATGGTGATTTCGGCCTTCCCCGCAAGGGCTCCGGCAAGGATTTTCGGAATGCGGCTGTCGCGGCCGCCGCCCATACCGTGGATGTAAAGAATCTGCTTCATAGGATTTCCTTTGCAAAAATAAACATTTTTATGTAGATTTGTAAGTTAGATATATAAAAACGAATTGAGATGAACGTACGCAGCCTTCTGGCGGCAACCGCCGCCCTGCTTCTGACGGGTTTCTTCGCCGCGGCACAGCGCCCCGCAGCCCGTCCCGTTGCCAAAAATTACGAATTCAAGACCCTCAAGGAACTCCCCATCACTTCCGTCAAGGATCAGAATCGCAGCGGCACCTGCTGGTGCTTCTCGGCCCTCTCCTTCCTCGAGTCCGAGGTCATCAAGGCCAAGAATATCGCCGACACGACGAAATACCCGGATTTCTCCGAAATGTTCATCGTCCGCAACGCATACCACGACCGCGCCATCAAGTATGTCCGGCTGAACGGTCACCTTGGCTTCAGCGCGGGCAGTGGCTTCGGCGATGTGCTGGAAGTCATCCGCGCCTATGGTCTGGAGCCCCAGAGCGCCTTCTCGGGGATGAATTACGGCACCGAGCTTCCCGTCCAGGGCGAGCTGGATGCTGCCCTCAAAGGCTATGTCGACGGCATCGTCAAAAATCCCAACAAAACCCTCACCCCCAACTGGATCAAGGGCTTTGACGGCATTATGGATGCATACCTCGGCGAGATTCCGGCTACGTTCAGCGATAACGGCGTATCATATACTCCGGAGACCTATCGCGACGCGATGGGCATCAATCCCGACGACTACGTCAACATTTCCTCCTTCACGCACCACCCGTTCTACACGCAGTTCGTGATCGAGGTCGAAGACAACTGGCGCTGGTCCACGGCCTGGAATCTTCCCCTCGACGAAATGATGCAGGTCATCTACAATGCCCTTGACAATGGTTACACCGTTGCCTGGGGCGGAGACGTCAGCGAGCCGGGCTTCACCCGTGAGGGAATCGGCGTACTGATGAAAGCCAAAACTTCCGCTACGAGCGGTTCCGATAAGGAGCATTGGGTCGGACCCTCCGGCGGTCCTGCCGCAAAGCCTGACGCCAAGATTCCCGAGGAGGATACCGTCACACAGGAAAGCCGCCAGCTCGGTTACGACAACAAACAGACGACCGACGACCACGGAATGCACATCTACGGCCTTGCCGAGGACCAGAACGGCACGAAGTATTTCCTCGTGAAGAATTCCTGGGGCGATGCCGGCAAGTACAAGGGCATCTGGTATATGTCCGACACCTTCATGCGCGCCAAGACCCTCAATATCGTCGTCAATAAAAAAGCCCTCCCGAAGGACATTAAGAAGAAATTAGGCATCAAATAATGGCTTTTTACAAGCATATTCCCAATACCGTCACCTCTTTGAATCTCTTCAGCGGGATCCTGGGGGTGATTTTTTGCCTTCAGGGCAATATTTTCGCAGCATTCGTGATGATGCTCGCGGCTGCTGTATTTGATTTTTCGGACGGACTTCTCGCCCGCCTGCTGGGGGCCTACTCCCCTGTCGGAAAGGAATTGGATTCACTGTCCGATATGGTGAGTTTCGGCGTGCTGCCGGCCTTAATGCTGATGGAGACGATGATTCTCCACAAGGATCCGGAGGCTGTCCAGTCCTGGAAAAGCTGGTTCTACCTGGTCCCTCTGCTACTAGCCATCTTCTCTGCCCTGCGGCTGGCCAAATTCAATGTGGATGACCGGCAGACCACCAGTTTCATTGGTCTCCCGACTCCGTCGTCCGCCCTTATTGCCGCGTCTCTCTGCGTATATATCGACAAGACCCCCGACTGCTTCCTGGCACACTGGGCGGGGTCTCCCTGGTTTCTCCCGGCCGTGGCCATTGTCCTGGGCATTCTGCTGGTGAGCGAACTGCCGATGTTTTCGCTGAAAATACACTTGAAGCGGAAAGAAACTTCAGGGACAAACCATGAAGCTACACAAGAGTCGACAGGCATCGTGAAACAGGTGTCGATCGTGACGGTGGCGGTGATCCTGGCGATTGCCGTTCCGCTGGCGGGATGGCACTGGAGCCTTGCGATTCTGCTTACTTTCCTCGTCTATATTCTGATGTGCGTACTGTTCGCCATCTTCTGCAAAAAAACAAACCCTTAAAATTCCCCTATTATGCCCGAACTGAAAGGATCCCAGACCGAGGCCAACCTCAAGGCCGCATTCGCCGGCGAATCGCAGGCGCACACCAAGTACCAGTACTATGCCGGAAAGGCACGCAAGGACGGTTATGTCCAGATTGCGGAACTCTTCGAGGCCACGGCCAAGAACGAGAAGGAACACGCCAAGATCTGGTTCAAATTCCTCCACGGCGGTGAGGTTCCCGGCACGACCGACAACCTGAAGGATGCCGCTGACGGCGAAAATTACGAATGGACGGACATGTATGCCGAATTCGCCGCCAAGGCCCGCGAAGAGGGCTTCAACGACATTGCCTTCCTGTTCGAGAAGGTCGGCGCCATTGAGAAAGAGCACGAGGCGCGCTACCGCAAGCTCCTCGCCAACATCGAGGGCGGTCTCGTCTTCTCCCGCGAGGGGGATATGATTTGGGAATGCTCCAACTGCGGCCACATCATCATCGGCAAGAAAGCCCCTGAACTCTGCCCGGTCTGCAAGCATCCCAAGAGCTACTTTATGATTCGCCCTGAAAACTACTAAACCCAGCCCATAACACCACTACTGATAACCGAATGAACGAAGAGTTTGATGTAATCATCATCGGCGGCGGCATTACGGGTGCCGGCACGGCGCGCGACTGCGCAATGCGGGGGCTCAAAGTGCTGCTGATCGAGCGGAATGACATCGCGGACGGAGCGACAGGCCGTAACCACGGCCTGCTCCACAGCGGTGCCCGCTATGCCGTCACAGACAAGGAATCGGCCACCGAGTGCATCGAGGAGAATATGATTCTCCGCAAGATCGCCCGCCACTGCGTCGATGAGACCGACGGCTTTTTTATCACCCTGCCGGAGGATGATCTGGACTACCAGGCCAAATTTGTGGAATCCTGCCTCTCCGCCGGCATCCGGGCCGACATCGTCGACCCGAAGGAGGCCCTCCGGGAGGAGCCGTCCCTCAATCCGGACCTCATTGGAGCGGTCCGTGTCCCCGACGGCAGCGTCGATCCGTTCCGCCTCTGCTCATCCAATATTATGGATGCAAAGCTGCACGGCGCCAAAGTGCTGCTTTACACGGAGGTAACGGGCTTCATCATCGAGCAGGGCACCGTCAAGGGTGTGACTGTCCTCGACCACAAAAACGGCGAGAAAAAGGAATACCGCGCCTCCATCACGGTTAATGCGGCTGGCATCTGGGGGCATAACATCGCGGCGCTCGCCGGGGTTAATATCGGAATGTTCCCGGCCAAGGGCGCCCTTCTGATCTTTGCCCACCGGGTCAACAGCATCGTCATCAACCGCTGCCGCAAACCCGCCAACGCGGATATCCTGGTCCCGGGCGATACCGTCTGCGTGATCGGTACCACTTCCACGCGGGTTCCCTTCGAGGAATGCGACCATATGCAGGTCACGCCCGAGGAAGTCAATCTGCTTCTCACCGAAGGCGCCAAACTCGCCCCTTCCCTTTCAACCACCCGCATCCTGCGTGCATACGCGGGCGTGCGACCCCTCGTTTCGGCAGACAACGACCCTACCGGCCGCAATATCAGCCGCGGTATCGTCTGCCTCGATCACGAGACGCGGGACGGTCTGAAAGGCTTTATTTCCATTACCGGCGGCAAGTTGATGACTTACCGTCTGATGGCCGAGCAGGCAACGGACCTGGTTTGTAAGAAACTGAACCTGAACAAGCGCTGCGAGACCGCCACGACTCCCCTTCCGGGCAGCGAAGGCGGCAATATTGAGGAGGTCTCCAAATCCATTTGGACGCATCCCCTTACGCTGCACAAGGCGCTGGTCGGACGGACCGGCACCCGCGCCGCCAAAATCTCCCTTCAGCAGAAGGAAGACCAGGCGCTCATCTGCGAATGCGAAGAGGTCACCGTCGGCGAAGTCAAAGCGGCCATCGAGCGCCTCGACGTACACAATCTCGTCGACCTGAGGCGGCGCACCCGCTTCGGAATGGGAACCTGTCAAGGCGGCCTGTGCGCCCTTAGGGCGGCCGGTGTCCTCGGTGAAGCCCAGCAGTGCACGGCCAAGGCCAAGGACGACCTGCGTCATTTCCTTGGGGAGCGTTGGAAAGGGATATATCCCATCGCCTGGGGCGATGCGCTGCGCGAAGGTGAATATATGGAATGGGTTTATACGCAGGTTCTCGGCCTGCAGAAGGAGGAAGCGAAATGAGATTCGACACCATCATCATCGGCGGCGGCCTGTCGGGCCTGACGGCCGGTCTGCGACTCCAGAAAGCCGGGCAGAAGACGGCCATCATCAGTGCCGGCCAGAATGCCCTGCATTTCTCTTCAGGTGTTTTCGGCGTACTCAAAGAGGATTCCGTTATTCCGGAAGGGCATCCCTACACGCATCTTCCTCTCGAGAAATATCTGGAGGAGGTTAAGCCTTTCTTTCTGGACGCCGGCATCCGCCTCGGCGGAGATCCTCTTAAGAACGGCTGGCGGCTCACGCCGTCCGGCACGATGCAGGAGGGGCGTTTCTCCCTGGAAGAAGCGACGCTGTTTTCAGCGCCAGATGAATTCAAGGCTACAAAGGCCCTGATCGTCAACATCCCCGGCTTCCTCGACTTCAACACGGCTTTCCTGGCCGACGGCCTGGCAAAACGCGGAATTCCCGCCCGTGTAGCCTGTTTGGACGTGCCGGAACTTACGAGCCTTCGTACGAGCCCTTCGGAAATGCGCTCAGTCAACATCTCGCGTGTGGCGGACAGCGTCTCCGGCAAAGTGGCCGAGGCCGTAAAAGCCCTGCTGAAAGACGAAGATCTCGTCATTCTCCCGCAGGTTTTCGGCCTGCAGGATGCCGGCATTCCCGCCAGGATTGCGGAAGCGATTCCCTCCCGCGTCCTCTTTATCGGTACGATGCCTCCTTCCGTCCCCGGAATCCGGACGCAACTCCTCCTGAAACGGGCCTACGAGCGCGCCGGAGGCACCTTCCTGATGGGAGATGAGGCCATCGCTCCCGTTATGGACGAGACGCGCGTAAAAGCGCTCCGTACGGTCAATCTCGGCGAACAATTGCTTCAGGCGGACCATTACATCCTCGCCAGTGGCAGTTTCTTCAGCAAAGGGCTTGCGAGCTCAATGCAGAAGATTTACGAGCCGCTTTTCGGCCTGGACGTCGAGTTTCCTGATGAACGCACCCAGTGGTACGATCTGGATTTCTTCGCCCCGCAGGCCTACGGTGGCTTCGGCGTGGTGACCGACGAGAAGTTCCGCGCCTTGAAAGCAGGACGCGTTATGGAAAATCTTTACGTGGCCGGATCGGTGCTTGCCCGCACGTACGGCCAGCAACTTGGCTGTGGCGGCGGCGTCGCCATCCTGACGGCTTTAGCCACGGCTGATAACATTATGGAGGCACAAAGGGTATGACACTGCAGGAAATCACATCAAGCTCGCACAACTTTGAAGAGTGCATGAAG
>JAFZAI010000126.1 GCA_017557325.1 Bacteroidales bacterium | reverse complement strand
CCATCGGCTTCGGCGGAAGTGTGGGTGCCGAGGCGCCTATCGTCTATACGGGCGCTGCCTTCGGGTCCAACCTGGCCCGGTATATGGGCCTGTCGTACCGCAATATGACGGTCCTGCTGGGCTGTGGGGCGGCCGGCGCCGTGGCGGGCATTTTCAATGCCCCGCTGGCCGGCGTGCTGTTTACCCTGGAGATTCTCCTGTTCAATATCTCGATGTCGTCGATCCTGCCGCTGCTCGTGTCGACGGTGTCGGCGACGGTGGTATCCTATCTCTGCCTTGGGCAGGCGACGCAGTTTACCTGCAACCTGGCGCCTTTCGCGATGCGGAATATCCCGTTCTATCTGATTCTGGGAGTGTTTTGCGGCCTGTGTTCCCTGTATTTCATGCGGATGACCCTCTTCCTGGAGGATGTGCTGGGCCGCCTGAAGAATCCCTGGATCAAGTGGGCTGTCTGTTCGGCCCTGCTTGGGGGAATGGTATTCCTGCTGCCCCCGCTCTACGGGGAGGGGTATTCCTCCCTGGCCCCGCTTCTGAGCGGAGAGGAGGCCGGGCTCCGGCTGATCGGCTTCTTTGCGCTCGTGCTGCTGCTGAAGGTCTTCTCGATGACCTTTACCAATGCGGGCGGCGGTGTCGGCGGGACGTTCGGACCGACGCTTTTTGTCGGCGCCATCGCCGGATACCTGATGGCCTCGCTGATCAACCTGATCATGCCGGGGAACGTTCCGATCGCCAATTTCGTCCTCGTCGGGATGGCGGGCCTGATGGCCGGGGTGATGCAGGCCCCGATGACGGCCATCTTCCTGATCGCGGAGATCTCGGGTGGATATCAGCTTTTCCTTCCGTTGATCATCACCGCCGGCATATCCTATGGGGTGATGCGGATTTTTGAAAAGTATTCCATCTATACCAAGCGGATCGCCCAGACCGGCCAGCTGCTGACCCATGATAGCGACCAGGCCGTGCTGACGCTTCTTAAGACAGCCGACCTGGTGGAGGCCGATTTTACCCCGGTCCGCATCGATGCGACCCTCGGCGAGCTGGTCGAGGCCGTCGCGGGCTCGGACCGCAACATTTTCCCCGTCCTGGACGGGAAGAAACGCTTCCAGGGCTACATTACCCTCAGCGACATCCGCCGGGATATGTTCCGCACGGACCTCTACGAGAAGAATCACGTCTTCAACTATATGCTCTCGGCGCCGGACTACGTGTATCCCGACGACGGGATGGACGCGGTGATGCAAAAATTCGAGCGTACCGGCGCGTGGAACCTTCCCGTCGTCACGGCCGAACGCACCTACCTCGGCTTCGTCTCCAAGTCCCGCATCTTCAATGCCTACCGCACCGAACTCCGCAATGTTTCTCAGGAATGAAACAAATCTATATCGATTACATTTCGCAGCACCTCGCCGTCAAGTCCTGGCAGGTTGAAAACTGCATCACCCTTCTCGAAGACGGGTGCACCATTCCGTTCATCAGCCGTTACCGGAAGGAAAAGACCGGCGGCCTGGACGACGTCGCCGTCGCCGAGGTCAGCCATTGGGCGGAAGTGTTTACGGAAATGGAAAAACGCAAGGAGACCATCCTCGGGACCATTTCCGAGGCCGGGAAACTGACGCCGGAGTTGCAGCGGCGGATTGAGGAGAGCGTCTCCTCCTCCGAGTTGGAAGACCTCTATCTTCCGTATCGTCCGAAGCGGAAGACCCGCGCCTCCGTCGCCATTGAGAAGGGCTTGGAGCCGCTGGCAGACGCCCTTTGGAACGCCACTCTCCGGGCGCCCTCCGTTGAGGCACGGAGATATGTCGGCGATAAGGTGCCTTCCGTGGAAGAGGCCCTTGCCGGAGCCCGGGACATCGTGGCCGAGCGACTCAGCGAGACGGCCTCCGTCCGATCTTTGCTCCGGGAGAGTTTCCGTCAGCGCCGGGTGGTGACTAAGGTGACCAAGGCGGGCGCGGAGCATCCCGAAGCGGCGAAATACCGTTCCTATTTCAACTATACAGCCCCTATTGCCAAAATCCAGGCCCACAACCTTCTGGCTATCCTCCGGGCGGTCGACGAAGGAATTCTCAGCGTTGGTCTGGATACGGATGCGGAGAAATGCACGGCCAAGTTGTTCTACGAATTCTTCAAGGGCCGCCGCTATCCTTCCGAGGAAACGGGGGCTGAGTTGAAAACCGCCTTCGCAGACGGATTCAAGCGCCTGCTGGAGCCTTCCATCAGCGGTGAAATCCTGCGGGAAGCCAAGCAGAAGGCCGATATCGAGTCGGTCGGCATCTTCGGAGAGAATCTTCGCCAACTGCTGCTTGCCCCGCCGGTCGGCGGCAAACGCACGATGGCTATCGATCCGGGCTTTCGGACGGGCTGCAAGGTCGTCTGCCTCGACGAAAGGGGAGCATTGCTACATTACGAGGCCATCTTCCCGCATCCGCCGATGACGCGGAAGATCGAGTCCATCACGGCCATCGGCAAGATGGTGGAGCAGTACAGGCCGGAAGTCATTGCCGTCGGGAGCGGCACGGCCGGCCGGGAGACCGCTGAATTCCTCAAGCGGTGCTATCTCCCGGATGGGGTCAAGGTGTATATGGTCAGCGAAGACGGGGCTTCTGTTTACAGTGCGTCGGAAATCGGACGGGAGGAATTCCCGGACTACGACGTGACGGTACGCGGGGCCGTTTCGATCGGCCGCCGCCTGCAGGATCCGCTTGCGGAGTTGGTGAAGATCGATCCCAAGTCGCTCGGCGTCGGGCAGTATCAGCACGACGTGGACCAGGGACTTCTGAAGGAAAAGCTTGACAATACGGTCCTCATCTGCGTCAACGCCGTGGGGGTTAACCTCAATACGGCCAGTGAATATCTGTTGCGCTATGTTTCGGGAATCGGCCCGGTGCTGGCGAAAAACATCGTGGCTTATCGTGGCAAGATCGGCGGATTCACTTCCCGCAGGCAGTTGCTGGAGGTGCCCCGTCTCGGGGCTAAGGCCTTCGAGCAGTGCGCCGGTTTCCTTCGGATCCCTGGTGCAGAGAACTCGCTGGACGCCGGGGCCACCAAGATAGAGGTGGAACTGAAACGCAGCGGACTCGGCTCCATCACGGTCGCGGACAACGGGAAGGGAATAGATCGGGAGGATGTTCCCGTCGCTTTCCTGCGCCACGCGACGAGCAAGATATCCGGCGCGGAGGATCTGGAAGCCATTGGAACTCTGGGGTTCAGGGGCGAAGCCCTGGCAGCCATCTGCGCGGTATCAAAGGTCACAATGATCACCAGGACCGAAGACAGCCGCTCCGGATGGGAATACAGGATAGAGGGCGGAATGGAGATAAGCCTCGAGGAATGCGGCGCGGCCCCGGGGACAAGGGTCACCGTGAGCGACATCTTCTACAACACTCCGGCAAGGATGAAGTTCCTTAAGAAAGACGTTTATGAAGGCAACGCCGTGGAAGACGTAGTCTGGCACATAGCGCTGGCCAATCCGGACGT
>JAFZAI010000125.1 GCA_017557325.1 Bacteroidales bacterium | reverse complement strand
GGGTTTGAAGGTCATTCCTGCCTGGCAATAATAGCCGATCTTCAGCGAAGCGCCCCGGTCGATCACGCCCGTCATTTCCCCGCCGAGGGACGGATCCCATCCGCCGGTGAGGATGTTGAGGAAGGTGGTCTTGCCCGCGGCATTCCGTCCGACGATCCCCACCCGCTCATACCGTTGGAAATTGTAGGTGAAATCGCGCAGGTAGCATTTCCCGTCCCACCAGAAATTCAGGCCTTTACAGTTGATTACTTTATTTCCAAGATAAGTGGATTTCTGCACCGTCTCGCTCAGGTCGACTTTCTGCTCGCGGTAGGTGTCGGCCGCCCGCTCCGCGATCCCCTTGAAGGCCTGTTTGCGGTATTTGGCCTTGCCGGTCCGGGCGCAGGGGGAGGCGTGAATCCATTCTAATTCGCGGCGGTAAATGTTGCGCACCTTCTCCGTCTCGGCGTTGTAGAGGTCGATCCGCTCGGCGCGCTTTTCCAGGAAATGCTGATAATTGCCCCGGTAAATGTAGATCTGGCCGCGGTCGAGTTCCATCACCGTGTTGCAGACGCGGTCGAGGAAATAGCGGTCGTGCGTCACCATAAAAAGAGTGCAGCGGCTGTGCCTGAGATACCCCTCGAGGAATTCGATGGCATCGATGTCGAGGTGGTTCGTGGGTTCGTCCATAATATAGAAATCGGCCTCTGAAGCCAGCATACGGGCGATGGCCACCCGCTTTACCTCTCCACCGGAGAGTTCGCTCATCAGCCGGGATCCGTCGCCGAGCTGCAGTCGCGTGAGGAATTCCCGGATTCGCCGCTTGTAGGCCTCCCGCTGCTCGTCGTCCAGATGATCCATCCACTGCGTGGAGGTGTCGAGAATCTGCGCGAAGATAGTTTTGGCCGGGTCGAATTCGTAGTCCTGCTCGAGGAATGCGATACGGATGTCCTTCAGGAACAGAATCTTGCCGCCGCTGTCGGACGAATCCTTCCCGGCGAGAATCCTCAGCAGCGAAGTCTTTCCCGCCCCGTTCGGCGCGATGAGCGCCACCTTGTCACCTTCGTTGACGTTGAACCCGATCCCGTCAAACAGGACCGTCACTCCGTACGATTTGGAGATGTTCTCTATCTGAAGGTAGCTTGCCATTTTAATCCCAACAGGCCAGTGCCTCCCAGACTCGGTGCACCGGGAAGCCGACGACGTTGAAGTAGGAGCCGTCGATGCGGGTGATGCCGATGTGGCCGATCCATTCCTGGACGGCGTAGGAGCCGGCCTTGTCGTAGGGCTTGCAGGTATCGATATAATGGTATATTTCCTCGTCGGTGAGGGGCTTGAACCAGACTTCGGTCGTGTCCGTGAAGGTGACTTTCTTTGTGAGGCTGCGGAGGGTGACGGCCGTGGTGACGTGGTGCTCGCGGCCGGAGAGGTCCCGGAGCATCCGGGCGGCATCCTCCCGGTCGTGGGGCTTGCCGAGAATCTCGCCGGGTTTGTCGCCGGACGGGGGCAGGATGACCATCGTATCGGCGGTGATGAGAATTTCACCGGGCCTGAGCGCGCGGTGGAATCCGGCCGATTTCCCCTCCGCCATCAACACAGGCACCTCCTCGAACGGCGTCCCGGGCGGCACGCTCTCCTCAAAGGTGTTGCCCGTATCCACTGTGAAAGGGATACCCAGCCCCTCCATCAGCTCCCGTCGCCGCGGGGAGTTGCTGCCAAGAATTATTTGATAATTAGAGAACATAAAATCTTGAAAAATGAAGTTGTGTCAGTTCCGGAAGTTTCAGGAACTGATACAACGGAATTTTTCCATTAAAATTTCTGTTTATACAGCGCTTCATCGTAGTTCCAGCGGCCCTGGGCGCGCATGACGGTCTCGATGAAATGGCGGAGGCAGTGGCCGCCGGGGTAGGGGGAGATCCAGTCGGCGACGGCCTTGACCTCCTCGATAGCGTCCGAGGGGCAGGCGCCGATGCCGGCGGCCTGGATGCAAGTGATATCCGGGACGTCATCGCCCACAAAGAGCACATTCTCCGGAAGGATGCCGTATTTCTCGCAGAATTCCGAAAGCTGCTCCGTCTTGATGCGGGAGCCGAGATATACGTCGTCTGGCCGTACCCCGCTGGTAATGAAGCGCTTCCGGATGCTTTCCGACCGGCCGCCCGTAATTACTGCCACCGGATACCCGTTCATTGCGGCCATCCGGACGCCGAATCCGTCCTTGGCGTCATACGCCCGGAGCAGGTTGCCCTCCATATCGCAGAACACCTTACACTCCGTCGCCACGCCGTCCACGTCGAAGGCGAACGCCTTGATCTTTGAAAAGTCCATAGGTTTTTTAGATTCCGGAACAAGTCCGGAATGACGAGGTGGAACTAGATTCTGGAACAAGTCCGGAATGACGGATGTCAGGATTTGGTGCCGCCGCCGTTGAAGCCGGGGAGGTCGGCGAGGTTGAAGGTGCCGCCGTCGGAGCGCTGGCCGCCGAGCTGGATGGGGCCGAACTGGCTCTCGTACTTGCCGATGTTGTCGGCGAGGGCGTTGAGGAGCCGCTTGGCGTGCTCGGGGGTCATCACGATGCGGCTGCCGATCTCGGGTTTGGGAATGCCGGGAAGCATCGTTGCGAAGTCGATGATGAATTCGCTGTGGGAATGGGAAATAATCGCGAGGTTGGAATAGTGCCCTTTGGCGATCTCGGGTTTCAGCTCGAGGCTGATCTGGTTGTTGTTATTGTCTGCCATAATAGCGTAAGGTTAATTGTTTCGTTTCTACATTCAACAAAAATAGCAAAAATTCCCGATTTTTCCGTATATTTGAAAGATTTTTGGAAAGGAATTATGGAACTATCAACGAAGTACAATCCGGCCGAGGTCGAAGACAAATGGTACGCCTGGTGGCTGGAGCACAAATGTTTCCACAGTGAGCCCGATGAAAGGGAACCGTATACGATCGTGATCCCGCCGCCCAACGTAACGGGCATCCTGCATATGGGACACGTCCTGAACAACACGCTCAACGACGTGCTGATCCGCAAGGCCCGCATGGACGGCAAGAACGCCTGCTGGGTGCCCGGCACCGACCACGCCTCCATTGCGACCGAGAATAAGGTCGTCGCGAAGCTCAAGGCGCAGGGCATCCGCAAGGAAGACCTCACCCGTGAGGAATTCCTCGCTCACGCC
>JAFZAI010000124.1 GCA_017557325.1 Bacteroidales bacterium | reverse complement strand
TGTACGATGCTGCCGTCCGGAGCGATGAGGAGAATTTGCGGGTAGCCGAGGATGTCGTACTTTTTGCCCAGCTCACGCGATGGGTCAAGAATTTGCGGGAAGTGGAGTTCCAGATCCTGGATGGCTTTCACGGCCGCGTCCGTGTCCGAGTCCTCGGAGATGCCGACGACCTCGAGTCCTTTGTCTCGGTAGTTCACGTACGCGGCTTCCACGTTGGGGGCCGCCTGCTCGCAGTGAAAGCACCAGGAGGCCCAGAAGAAAAGAAGGGTGTATTTCCCGTTTCCGACGTAGTCTTCCAGAGAACCTTTTTGCTTAAAGATAATTCCATTCTCTTGGAGGGTGACCACCACATTGTTCCCCTTGGATTTCCCGGGATCGCCGGTCTTCGTGCAAGCCACGAGTGCACACAAGGCAACCAAAAGACAAAGTACTTTATATTTCATAGGAAGCGGATTTGATTCTCGTTGCAATTTACTCAAGGATCACTCTAGTCCGGGTACCGGAGCTGATACCGGTGGTAGGTGCGGAGGATGGAGTCGACGTAGGGGATGGTCTGCTTGCCGGAGAAAGTGCGCATACGGGGGATGGCGCGGACCGCGATGGTGTCCCAGTTGCGGGCGTCGACGCCGATGGATTCGGCGAAGCGGATGCACTGGAGGACACGGCCTTCGCCGCAGTTGTAGGCGGCCAGGGTGAACTTGACGTTCTGCTCGGCATCGGCGCTGTAAGGCTTGAACATCTTTCGCATCCGGGAGAGGTGCTCAGCGCCTGCGCGGATGTTGAATTCCGGATTGGAGAGCTGCTCGGCCGAATAGCGGTACGGCAGAATCTGCATCAGACCGATGGCGCCGCGCGGAGACACCGCGTCGATCCGGAACCGGGACTCGTGACGGATCACCGCCGAAACCAGCCGCCAGTCCCAGCCGAACTCCGCCGCATACTTCTTGATGTGCTCGTCGAAGGGGCTGATCTGCCACCCCGTCCTGCGGCTGCGGAGATAATCCTTCTTCAGATGGGCATAGTCGGGCGTAAGGTCCGTAAGCCAGGCGTTGAGGGCCAGGAGTCCCGCGGGATTGTCCGAGCGGACCACCCATACCAGACTGTCGCCGAACTGCCGGGAAACCAGGATTCCGGGGATATCCAGACTGTCTCCCGCCATCGCCGCGACCACCTCCACCTTCCCCGAAAGGAGACTGTCCAGGGCTCCGTCACGCAGGAAATTGACCTCCGGCTTCACCCGCGCCTCCGAGGCATACCGCCGCAAAAGAAACGCGCTCATCCCGCCGTTGACGGCACGCTCGCCGGAAGCGGAGGCGTCCGTCATCACATAGCAGCGCACAAGCGTATCTCCCGAAGAGACATTGCCTCTCTGAGCGGGAACGGGCCGGGGAGGGGATAGCAGGAGCAATGCCGCGGTGCAGGCCGCAGCGAAGAGCACTTTCCGTATGATGGGCCAGGCTGACATTTCCTAGAATCCTCCACCGCCACGGAGTCCGCCGAGCGCGCCACCCAGGCCGCCGCCTCCGCCGAGACCTCCGCCTCCGCCTCCGAATCCGCTTCCGGCCTTGCTGGAGAGCGTCTTGTTCTTGCCGGACATCACGTAGAACGGCCAGTAGATACCGAACTTGAACGACCGCTGGGTGCCGATATAATGGTGGGCGCTGAAATAATCCTTGTGCTTGAGCGGCCAGCCCTGCCCGATATTCTCTCCCTTGAAGAAGACGCAGGCGCGTTTCCATTGGAGATTGATGAAGGGATCGAAAGTCAGGCTGTGGCCGTACTGGAATTCATCCTGGGTATGGAACGTGCCGGATACCGGGTTATAGCCAGGGGCGTACCAGGGCATCGTGTACCGCACGTCGAGGCCGATCTGCATCTTCATCACGTCGGCGCGGACGATGTTGAACTGCACGTAGTAGCGGATTCTCCCGGCGAACATCGGAAGCGGCAGGACATCCTGGTTGGACGAGAGCTGGAACATCAGGTCGTGGTCGAAATGCAGGACCTTCGCCACCGTGAAATTCTTCTGCAGGCCGACGGTCAGCACGCTCATCGGCGCGTCGTTCTGGCGTGCGATGCCCTGCGTATCGTAGTAAATATTCCCTTTCAGGAGGGCGTATCCGGCATACACGTCAAACTTCCATCGGGGGATCGTCAGGGCCGCCTGGAACTTCGTCGTGGATATTTTTCCGAAATCATTCTCCCATCTATAGTGGTTCGAATAGAACTTTTGCTGGAAGTAATCGGGCGTATTCAGGGCGGTGGAGACGTGCACCAGGAGCGAGATCGGGCTGGTCTTGTCGCGCCGGAACGGATACAAGCTGAAGACGGCATTCCCCCCGACATACATATCGTTTACTTGCTTGCCCAGGAAGGTATAGCTCCCTGTTGCATCCCAGGAGATATACTTGGAGAAGCGTCCCTCAGCCCCCGCATAGACGTAGGCGGAATGCCAGAGTTCGTTCTTGGGCTTAAAGATGGCCGCGGACGGCTGGAACATATAATGCCAGAGCAGCCGATCGCCGACGCCCGCCTCGATTTTAGAGACGATGGCGTCATCCTTCCAGGGTTGGAGGCGCAGGAAGACGCGGTTCTCCAGCTTCATCACCCGGAGCGAGTCGTAGCTCTTGGAGGGATTGATGTAGAAGTTGTCGCCGAAGAATGCGCTGGCCTCTGCCTTGGAGCGGGTGACGGCATCTGTGTAGGTCTTGGTGAAGATTGAGAAGTCGGAGGAATGCCCGATGAAGGCCGTCGTGATATCCTCGTCGTTCCAGGTACGGTTCTTCTTTTTCCGGCCTTTTTTGCCAGTTGTCGCCGAATCGGGAGGGGCGGAAAGGGCCAGCAGCGAATCCAGCATCGTGCCCGTCGAATCGGATGCGGCCAGGGAATCGAGGGCCGCAAGCCGCAGGGAATCGGCCACCACCTTGGCCAGCGAGTCCTTCTCCGCCTTGCGACGGTGAAGCTTGTTGATGAAGTTGAACGGGATGCGGTAGGTCTGGTCCAGGAAGAAGGTATTCTTCGTAATCTTATTGGAAGCGTCCGAGAGGAAGACATTGATCTCCCGGGCGTCCACCGTCGTATCCCGGATCCAGAAATTGTCCTGGATACCGCCGTTCTCGGCGTGGACCACCTTGTTGTGGATGAAGCCGGCGTGCACCACGTGTTTCTTTCCGAGCCAGTTACCGGAGAGTACGAGGGTCTTGTTGTTGGTGGACTCGTTGGAAAGCATACCCATTCCGCCGTATTTCTTGAACTCGAAGGTGAAGTTCAGCTGGGGGAGGAAGTTCTGCGTGGTGAAGATGCGGATGTTGTCGGACGCCTTTGTCTGGGTGGCGAAGAGGGTGCCGTAGTATTCCAACTCGGTGTAAGGGGTCTTGGTGTTGAACATCGGCAGCGTCTCGGGCGAATAGGTCCAGCTCTCGTAGGGAGCGAACCAGCTCACGCCATCCACGGGATTGCGCTTGAAGAAATTGTAGGTCTCCACGGGCGATCCGGCCACACCGAGCCAGGCCGCGCCGATGTCCTCCCGCTGGAAGGGGTAGTCGTGGAAGTGAAAATTGAAGGTGGTGTCCCACGACTCGATGACGGGTTTGCCCCAGAGGCGGTCCTCCTTCCAGGAGACGAAACGCTTGTAGTGGAGGCTGTCCGGGAGGGCGTAGGTCTCGAGGATGCGCGGGGTGGTTTCGGTGATGCTGTCGCGGACTTTCTTGAGGCTGTCTTTCCGCTGAAGAATGCTGTCCATCCGATGCATCTTGGTGGGGAGGGCCTGCTCGTAGTCATACTTGCGGCGCTCCTTCTTGGAGAGGGAGGCATACCACGCCTTGAAGCGCGCATCGGCCGTTTCGGTCGAATCCTTCAGGTACAACGAATCGATAACGGGCCAGTCCAGCGAATCGCCCGCCTCCTTCAGGGAGTCGACCACGATCCGGTGGGTGAGGGAATCCTTGATGGCCACGTACCATTTGTAGAGGAAAGGATCGATCTGCTTCAGGGAATCGGGCACTTTCATCGTATCCCGGGCCATTATGCGCGGGGTCGTGTCGTTCTTTTCGCCGAAGAGGGTGAAATCATCGTCATCCCAGTTGTCATCGTCGTCAATGACGGGCTTCTTGATGGTATCCCGCTTGGGAATGGTGTCATTGGTGGCGACTGTGTCGATGGAAGGGAACCAGTACAAGGCATTGGAGCGCTCCGGACGGCGGTCCGAAGAGCCGATCGTGTGCGCGATAACCATCGCGGCGATCGCTGCAGGCACGGTTATTTTGCTCCAAAAAGCCTTCATCGCAATCTACAAAGGTAGTTACTTTTTGGTGATTCCGCAAACGCGGTCGACCGGGCTGGCATAGATCGTAAGCATCAGATCCTTGAGGACATCTATGTCGTACGTGTCGAATTTTGACAGGCTCTGGAGCCGCTCCTTGAAGCGTTGCTTCTGCTCCGCGGTGTATTTGTCGCGGAATTTCGACTGGCCGAAACGCAGATCGTGGGCGAGGTAATTCGTGGGCCAGAGCTTGTAGCCGCCGAGGATCCGGCGATCCAGCAGTTCGGCGACCTCCTTGTTGAAGCGGCTGCGGGTGAAGTTGTCCAGGGCGAGGAGTTCCTCCTTGCGGATCGGGTCGCAGATTTCGAAATGGACGTGCCCCTTGGGCTGGCTGATGCCCGTAAGAATGCTGTTAAGATCTTCTCCCGGCTTCTTGGTGTAGGCGCCCCGCTGGGCGGATTCGTAGGTCTCCAGCACCTTCAGCACGTCGCAGGGCTCCCACTCGTAGGAGACAGCGATGGGGACGATATTCAGCTCGGCGAGGGCCTCGATCTTGTCATCCGGCCCCGACATTCCAAACATCTTGATGATGCCCTGGTCGGTGGCGTCATCTCCGTCCTTGGTACGCCCGTTCCGTTGGGCGATCCAAACGTGCTCGTGCTTGACGGTAATGCTGTTGCGGATGTAGGCGGAGAGGCGCTGCGAGAAGGCGAAGAATACCCTCGGAGAGGCCGTGGTCGAGGGACGCTCGACCTTGAACATCTTGTTGGACTTGCCGAAATCGATGGGGAGCTCACCCTGCATCAGGTTGGCGCCAAAAGTGATTTCCGGCGTGCCGAATCCCTCCCGGAGCATCTGCCAGGTGATGATCATCGCGTCAAGGACGATGTCCCGGTGGTTGGAAACGAGGAGGTATTTCTTGTCCTTGTCCAACTTCTCCAGTCCGGAGAAAGTGACCCCATCTGTGGTTTTCTGGATGATGGCGGCGACGCAGGGGATCATAAAATTCTGCTGGAATTCGGCGATCGTGCGGGCGGACAGGAGGATGCTGCGGATCTCCTCGGCGGGACGGTCGGGGAAAAGCCAGGCGGCCAGCATCGGGAAGGCCGCGTTGGCGGTCAGGCGACGCATCGCGCCGGGTATTTCGGCGTCGGTATAGGGACGGATATCTTCGAATGTGTCAGTCATTGGCTGCAGACAATTATTAAGGATAAGTCTACAAAGATAGTTAAAAATATAATAAGGACGGGCTTTCGCAATAATTTTGCCAAATCAAATAAAAATCAATACCTTTGTAAGTTTCAAGATTATTCGAAGAAAATGAGAAGGGTTGTCGTAACGGGAATGGGAATCTGGTCCTGCATCGGGACCTCCCTGGAAGAT
Source organism: Bacteroidales bacterium (assembly GCA_017557325.1). Lineage (GTDB taxonomy): Bacteria > Bacteroidota > Bacteroidia > Bacteroidales > UBA932 > Cryptobacteroides. The sequence goes on along the minus strand of JAFZAI010000124.1, from coordinate 216 downwards.
GTACGCGCGTCGCTCCACGCCGGAAAATCCGGCATCGGCCTCGAGCCGGAGCGGCTCGTTTACGGCTTCCAGTCCGCCCTGACGGGCATTGTCCCGAAGCCGGAGATGACATATTGTTTTGCAAGTTCCTTCCCTTTCAGCACGTACGGTGAATCATTCTTTTTGATGCTCAGTGGTTCAATTCTTGCCATTCTTACCTGTGGTATTCATTGGTCT
>JAFZAI010000123.1 GCA_017557325.1 Bacteroidales bacterium | reverse complement strand
CTCTTTTTTATCCTATATGGAGTGTTCGATTGGATTTTTGTACCATCAACTGTAGTTCCATTCTTGCTATGGTCAAATATATACATTTTTCCATCACGACCGTGCTTTACAGTAGCATGCCTCAATGCCGTCCGAAGGGCCTTCGAGGCCCTACAACTGGCGGCCTAAATCACTTGCGAAACTTAAATAATTAAAAACCAAATTATAATGAAAATGACCAGAAACATTCCATCCGGGACTCGTGAATACACGAGTCCCGCTACGAGGGTGCGTTCCCTCAGCCCTTGTTTCCCCGTCTGTCTGCAGGCCAGCAATGGCGCGGTGACGGAAGATTACGAAGAAGAGGATATCTGGAACAATTAACGGTTAATGGCTATGAAACACGTATTCAGACTGATGATGTGCGCGGCCATTGCTGCGGCACTCTGCTCCTGCGAAAAGAAGGAGTTCAACGAGCCGACGGGCGATATCAACGTTCCGGAGGGTTATCACATCCAGGAGTTCTCCGCCAGGAGCGAGGCTACCAAGACGAATCGGGATGATAACGGCAGTACAGTGTGGTCCCCCGATGACCGCATCACTGTTTTCTGGGATTCCGGGAACTGCTCTGCCGACTGTGTCAGCGGTGAAGATTCCGGCACGGCAACGTTCCGCGCCATCATCCCCGATGGGACGACCGTCATCTATGCAGCCTATCCGGAAGCCATCAACGCCGAGGTGAGTGTGGCTACGGAAGAGATTGAGGTTGAGATCGGGAGCGAGCAGCCCGGTTCGTTCTCGGCCGGCAACATTGCCGTTGCGAAGGCTGATGGCAGCACGCTCAATTTCTTTAACGTCAACGCCTTCCTCTGCTTCGAGATCCCTGGCGACGACATTACGAAGGTCGTTGCCGAGAGCGTGAGCGGCGCAGCCCTTGCCGGTAAGCAGGTGGTCTCCTTCGCGGGTGAGAATCCTGCGCTCGGCGCCCAGAGCGACCCTTCCTCCGCCATCACGATGACCGTTAGCGGCAGCGGCAGGTATTATATGTCCATTCTTCCCGGCGTCCAACACGAAAGAGGTATTCTCCTGAAGTACTACAAGGGCGAGGATGTCTCCGGCACCTATTATCTTGACAAGGATATCACGACGGAGCGGAACAAAATCTACGCTTTCGGCGAATTCGAGCCCGATGGCAACTATTATGCAACGCCCGCGGGCGCCGGCAACCACAACGGTCTCAACTGGGAAAACGCTTTCAGCGCCTCGGAGCTCTGGGCTGCGATAACCCTCGACAGCACAAAGGAATTGACCAAAGCTGACTCTACCGCGAAGGCTGCCGCCATCAACGGCGCGACCGTCTATTTGGCCGGCGGCGACTACGACTTCGGCGAGGACCCGATCCTCTTCTACGACAATGAGGATCCCGTCACCCTCACCATCCTGGGCGGCTACAACGCCTCCACCGGAGCACGCGACATCACGGCCAACATCACCAACATCACCGGCAACGACTCGCACAGGTGTATGAAGGTCTCCGGTTATATGAATGTCTCTCTGGACGGCCTGCGGTTCACCCACGGAAAGGTCAGCGGCGACAACAACGGCGGCTTGTACTGCAGCTGGTCGAGCCTTTCCCTCACTATGACTGACTGCATTGTCAGTGACAATGTCAGCGAAGGCAACAATGGCGCCGGAATGGCAGTGAACGATGTGGGTAATTTTGAAGCCACCCGCGTCACCTTTGCCCGCAATACGGGGACGTCAGCGGCCGGCCTGCTCAATTTATCTTCGAAGATGACCCTTACGGATTGTGTTATCGAAGAGAATCACGCCACCAACTGGTGCGGCGCGGTGCGTATCCGTAAAAACACGCCGGAAGCCACATTCAACAATTGCGTATTCCGCAAGAATTCCGCGACCAACGATTCCGGTTGCGTCGTACACTCCGAGGGGACAGCCACATTCAATGACTGCGAGTTTACGGAGAACACTGCCGGTGGAAATGGTGGAGCTTACACGGCAAATGGCAACGTCACCATTACTTTCAAGGGCACTTCATTTAAGAAGAATGTGGCCCTTTATGGCGGCGCCATTTATACCGGAGGAAGTGGCTCATCGACATCCAGCGCCAATGTCGCGATGACGCTGAGCGATAATTGCGTCATTTCCGAGAATAGTGCAACCGGTTGGTGTGGCGGTCTCCATTTCAAGAGCAAAGGTTCCCTGACAATGACGGACTGCTCGTTCATCGACAATTATTCCGCCGGGGATTCCGGTGCATTCAATGGGGATAACAGCGCTGTTACCTTCAAGTTTACCAGGGTGACCTTCAGCGGCAATCACGCAGACGGTGACAACGGCGGTGTGATGTGGATTTCGGACGGAACATACAACTTCGACACCTGTCAGTTCCTGAATAATTATTCAGTTGCGAAAGGTGGTGCCATCTATGCTGAAAAGGGTTGCAAACTGAATGTTGACGAAAGCATCTTCAAAGGCAATTACGGCACGAAAGCGACGAATGCCTGCCGGGGTGGTGCGATCTGCCTTGAGGGCAAACCCAGGCTGAGGGCTTTCCGTGACAGTTTCATTGGCAACCATGCCGGTTATGGCGGTGCGGTCTACTGCATTGACAAGAAAGTGAGCGGTTCCAACACCTATCCCAATGTCTATATCGACGAATGCTCGTTCGATGCCAACTATGTGTCCTACAGGTGGGGCCCGGTCTTCGCTTCGGACGGCGTCACCAATATGATGTTCAACAACTGCTCGATGAGGAACAACTACACGTCCTCCACCGCTGCAGATGACCAGAAGGACCTGAAACCCTCCTGGATATGCATCGACGACGTCAAGGGAACAGCCAGCATCAGCAACTGCTCCATCATCGGCGACACGCAGTACAGCGCGGACGGCGTCAGCTTTACGCCGCTGACCAACAACACCGGTCTGATTGCCGTCTGGGGAAGCCAGGTCAACTACTTCACCAACAACATCATTGTGCCGAAGACGGCCGGCATCGCCGCTGTGATCAGCGACGAGAGCACCGCGAAGGCTGATCTGTACTACACCCACTACAGCAACCTGATAAGTATCGGTGATTTCACCAATACGGGTGGAAATACAGCAGGTCTTACGGCTGCTGACATCGACGGCCTTGCCTGGACCAATGATGGAGGCGAATTCTCCTGGTGGCAGTGGAGTGGCACCATCTCGGGCACTGCGCCCGCTATGGGAACGAAGGCCGACATCCGCACCACCCGCCTGGAGGATGGTGGGATCTGGGTCGATGACTTCAAGTCCTGGCTCGGCGGCGACGCCAATAAAGACCAGCGCCGCGTTGACCGCGGCGAGGGTACCTGGTGGCCCGGAGCCTATCAGCCTCAGTAAAAGAAACAATATCCCGGGCGAGTCACTCGCCCGGGATATTGTTTTCGCCAGGGATGGGTAAAATAAAGTCCGTATTCCGTATGAAAAAGTATTTTATTGTAATTCTTGCGGCGATCATTTCGGCATTCGCCGTTTCCTGCTCCAAAGAAGCAGACAGCAGCGGGGATGAAAACCCGCAAGGCGAGGAGCAGCCGGTTGTCGTCAACCCCGGCGATGTCCCGGAGGGATATGTCCGTCTGGTTTTTGACGCAGAGGCCGAAGAGACGAAAACAGCCATCTCCGAGGGGGAAGGCAATACACATATCGTCAGCTGGGTCGCCGGTGACAAGGTGAAGGTGAGCTATGCCGGCGGATCCGCCGAGACCCTTGCCGAGGAGACCGGCGCGACCACGCATTTCACAGTGGATGTCCCCGCCGGTACGGAGCGGTTATATTTCTCATATCCCTTCTCGGCCGATACGGCGCTTGACGGTTCGATCCTCTCCGTTACGATTCCTGCCGAGCAGGACGGTGCGTTCTCCCATACTGGCTATCTGATTGCGACCGCCGCTTCGAATGTGTCTGCTCTCAGGTTTTTCAACGCGGGCTCCCTCTTCAAGATCGTCGTAGATGACGCCACACTCACCAGGGCCGTCATCACCGGCAACAACGGCGAGGCGCTCGTCGGCACCGTGCCCTTCACCTTCTCCGAAACCGCTGTCACCCCCGGTGCGGCGACGGAGACCGGCACTTCCCTTACGGTCAATTTCTCCGGCGCGGGGACCTATTACGCATCCGCCCTTCCGGGCCTCAGTCTCTCGGACGGTGCGACCATTCGCTTCTTCCGTGGCGAAGAGCCTGCCGGCGGGGCCAGATGGACGGGCTCCCAGAGCGTTGCCAGGGCGCAGATCGCTTCCTGGGGCAACGCAGACAAGATTACCTGTCGCTATGTGCGGGCTGATGCGGCTGCTGGCGGCAACGGCCGGTCCTGGGAGACGGCCTGGGGCCGGGATGAATTCAAGGCCTTCCTGACCAATTCCGCGGGACGTACGGCGGAGCAGCTCGACCTTGTGGACGGCATTACGGTAAAGGTGGCCGCCGGGACATACGTAATGGCGGAAAGTGCGGAAAACAACACCCAGCTCGACTGGTCTGCCCACGAGAATCCGCTCACCGTGCATTTTGTCGGCGGCTATCCCGCTGCAGGCGGTGATACGGCCAATCCTGCCACGAATGAGACCATCCTCTCCGGCGACGATAAGGGATGTGTCCTGTGGGTGAAACAAAAATCCCATCTCAGTTTCGACGGCTTCACCTTCAGCCACGGCAGCACGGCGGCCGGCGGCGGCGCGGCCGTGGTTTCCAACCACTCCGGCACCGCGTCGTTCACTCACTGTAAGTTTGCGGATAATTTGAACACCTATACGTCCGGAGCGCTCAATCTGGCGGGTAACGGAACATTCTCGGTTGCGGACTGCGTATTCTCATCCAATACGGCGACGAATGCCGGCGCGCTGAATATGGACGGCACCTCCACGAAGGTCACCGTCACCCGTTGTGTTTTCAACGCCAACGACGGCGGCGAGGGGAATGGCGGGGCATTGAAGGTTACCAACGGAACGGCAACCCTGGAGGATTGCACCTTCACGGGCAATCATTCCGGCAATCACGGCGGCGCTCTCTGGATTGCCGGCGGAGAAGCCACTGTGAGTGGCTGTACTTTCAAGGGCAATTATTCGAATTGGGGCGGCGCCGTCTATACCAATAAGCCGGGCACAGCGGCACCGACCGTCAACTTCTCATCCTGCACATTCGGCGGCAATGCCGAGGGTGACGCCAACTACGCCACCACGGCTTCGGGCGGTGCTGTGGCCTGCGATGCCGGCATTGTCCATTTCAACGCCTGTACTTTTACAAAGAATACGGCGACGGCCGACCGCGGCGGAGCCATCTTCATCACCAACGCCGGTACGGAAGTCTATATCGGTGACGAGGCTGTATCCGGCTCCGGCGGCACATTTACCGCCAACTCGGCCAATAACGGCGGCGTCATCACGATCCAGAATGGGGCGCAGATAAAGATCTACAACGGAGAGTTTTCCTATAACACGGCAACGTATCACGGGGGAATACTCTTCGTCAACGCCGGTAGCCCGATTGTCAGGCTCGGTGGAAACAAAATCCACGACAACAGTACGGGAAGAGACGGCGGAGCCATCGCCGTTAAGGGAACCGGAGGCTCTGAACCGAATTCGCCGGAAATTTACGTTGAAAGCGGCAATACGTTCACCAACAATTACGCCCCGAACGGCGGCGGCGCCATCAAACTCCGCGACGAGCCTGCCAAGGTTACCACTTCGGGTGAAAACGGCAATGAGACCAAGGCCTGCCTCTATATCAGTGGGACCAATACATTCGAGGGTAACCACACAGCTACCGGATATGGCGGATGTCTTGATCTCCGCACTTCCGGCACCGTGGTAATCTCCGGCGCCATTTTCCGGAGCAACCACACGGATGATGATGCCGATACCGCGAAGGGCGGGTGCATCAACCTGTGCGACTCCTCGCTGGAAACCGGTGATTTCACGATTACCGATTGCATCTTTGACGGGAACTATACCAACGGAAAGGACCATTATGCACTGGGCGGTGCCATCAATGTCGGCGGCAGCAGCAGCAACAACTGGGCGATGAAGGCAAAGATCGCCAGATGCCTGTTCAAGGACAATCACGCGCGTCAGGCCGGTGCCATCTGGCTGCAGGGGCCTTCCGCCGAGACCTGGATCAGCGACTGCGCCTTTACCGGCAACCACATCACCGGGACATACGGGACGACGATCAATATCACATACGGCAAGTCACTGTGTCTGAACAACTGCAGTTTTGCGGATGACACGTTCACCGAGAACTCCAACGGTCAGCAGTCCTGCTGGGTCAACTTCAAGGCGGACGGTAAGTTCGTGATGAGCAACAGCACGTTGATCGGCACGACCCGGAAAGCGACGGGCCTGGCTACCTCGACCAATCCGAACCTGCTTCGTTTCGACGGAACCCGTCCCGGTGCGAAATACCTGATCAATAATATTATCGCCCCGACCGGCGTCTGCAACGCGTTAGACGCCAGGGACAACGACATTACCGCCAAATTCAACAAGCACGGCTCCATCCTGAATGGCGGCAATTACGTCGCTTCTGGTACCGATTCCGACGGTTTCCTCGGGACCAGCGCCTGTTTCGGTGCCCTGAAATGGCTCGACACCGCATCCCCGGCATCCTGGACCAACCGCTACTGGAGCTGGGACGGAACCCTTTCCGGCGGCAGCAATACGGAGATGGCCAAGCTGGCAGACGTGCAGACTGCCATTACCGAGGCGGACAGTGATTTCGCCGCGTGGCTGATCTCCATCGGGTCCTTTGACAAGGACTGTGCAGGGAATACCCGCGGCACGAAGACCTGGCCCGGGGCTTACGATGGAACGAATGATATGTAAATGGCAAGAAGTTGTATCATAAGGGTTGTCTTCGCGGTCGTCGCGGTCGCTTTCTTTGCGCCTTCCTGCAAAAAACCGGTCTTCGTGCCCGAGGAGAAGCCGATCCCCGCGGAGATTGATGAGCCCGGTGTTTACGAAGAGGGTTTCTATGCGACCGTCAGCGGCGCCGGAAGGTTCACCGGAGAGGACTGGGCCAACGCATTCAGCGCGGCGGACCTCAGGAACCTCCTCCTCGCCGACGGCTCGGGCCATTTCAGCGCGGAGCAGGCGGCCCGCATCAACGGCAAGATTATCCACCTCGAAGAAGGCATCTACCCGTTGTCCACGTCCGAGAATCCTACTCCGAAAATGTCTGGGAGCACGGCTTCGTGGTCCGTTACGATCAAAGGGGGATACAAAAACGGGAGTTACACGCAGTATCCCTCCCGGCATCCCACCTATCTTTCCGGCGGGAGCGACCGGCTTATCGTGGAGATTGGCGAAGGCGTTACCCTTCACCTCGATGCCGTCGGCTTCACCGGCGGACTTGGTCAGGCGGACGGTCAGGCAGCCGTCCACGTGAAGGGCAGCTCGGTTAAAGTGACCGGCAGCCGGATTGTCAATAACTACAGCCCTTACACGGCGGGCGCCATTCGGGTCTCCGGCGGCGGGAAGTTCAAGGCGGAGAACTGCGTCTTCGAAAGCAATGTGGCCGCAGCGGGCGGAGTGCTGGATATGGACGGAGAAATGTCTTCCTGTATTTTCACGGCCTGTTCCTTCACCGCCAACGCCTCTTCCGGGCAGGGCGGGGCCATAAAGGTAACGGGCGGATCCCTCTATGCAATGGATTGTATTTTCAAGGGAAATCACGCGGAGACAAGAGGGGGAGCGCTGTGGCTCTCCGGCAGCCGGGATGATGAATCGGTGCTCTTCGAGAACTGTGTCTTTGAGGGCAATTCCTGCGTGAACGGAGGCGGTGTCTGCTATATGGATGGCGACGCCTCGGCGAATTTCAAGGGTTGTACCCTTACCGGAAACATCGCGGCCAATGGTTCTGGCGGTACTTTCTATGTCGATTATGGTACCGACAACCTTCTGGTTATAGAAGATAGCCAGTTCAGCGGCAACCACGGCGGGCCCTACAACGGCGGCAGCCTGTATATGCGCGCCAATTCCAGTGGGAAGTCGGTCCTGAAGTGCAGCGGCTGCAGCTTTGACGGCGAGTGGGGCGGTACGAACGGCGGGCTCATCGCCGTCGGCGGTTCGCTTGCCGAGGCCTATTTTGACCGGTGCATCATCAAAAACTGCCACGCGGCAAAGTCTTCCGGCGTCTTCTACCACTATTCCGTCGGAGGAAAGATTTATTTCAACGCCTGTAGTTTTGAGGATAACTATATAGAAGGCCCCTACGGCACGGAAGCGACGACAAATACCAGTACGCAGAATATCCTCATCGGAATGAACAACTGTGCTGTAAAGGGCAGCTACAGTGCCAAGGCGGATGCTTCTTCCCAGCAGGCGTGCTGGTACAATATCGGCCCGGTCGGTAAATTCACCTTCTCCAACTGTTCGCTGATCGGAGTCCCCACCGTGGAAGACAGAGAGATGCCCCGTTATGGCCTGGTGCGGCTGAACCACGACGAGGCTTCCGCCTGCTTTGTCAATAATATCATCGTTTCCACGGCGGAGGACGGCTACGGACTTTACGGCGGCGACGCCCAGTCGGCGCTCGCACTCACGGGCTCCTATAATTGGATGTCGCCCGTGACAAGCCAGAATTCCGGTACCTTTACCTACACGGCCGGTCAGGGAGACAAACTTACCCTGTATGCAAAAGACATCCCGGGTCTGGAATGGGACGGAACTGTCTGGAAGTGGAGTGCGGCTTCGTCCGGTGCCTTCGCCTCCACATCGGCGGTGAATGCTGCCATACAGGCCTGCGACGCTGATTTTTATGCGTGGCTCGGGAGTATTGGAGCCCTGGGAAAGGATATAAGCGGGAAGGATCGCGGGAGCACTTCCTGGCCCGGCGCTTACCAGAGATGATGTGCGTATGAAACGATTGGTGATATATCTTCTCCTCTTCCTCCTTCCGGCCGCGGTTTTCGGCCAGAATCTGCCGGTGACCGGTGTCGTCAAGGACGCCGAGACCGGGGAGGGAGTCGTCGGTGCCTCGGTGCTCATCAAGGGCACTGCAAGCGGCACGGTGGCGGATCTTGACGGCCATTTCTCCCTCTCGGCCCCGTCGGGAGCGACAATTGTCGTGAGCGCAATCGGTTATACGGACTACGAGTTCGGGGTCTCCGCCGATATGGGGCCCCAGAGTATCGCCCTCCACCCGTCGTCCGAGTTTCTGGAAGACGTGGTGGTGGTTGGATACGGCTCCGTAAAGAAGGAAAACCTCACGGGTGCCGTCGACCAGATATCCTCCGAAGTGTTTGAAGGAAGGCCGGTCAACAGCGCCACGCAGATGCTGGTCGGCTCCATCCCGAACCTCAATATTACGCTCGCGGACGGCAAGCCGGGGCGCACGGCGACCTACAACATCCGCGGTGCCACCTCCATCGGCGGTGGCGGCAGTGCCCTCATCCTCATCGACGGCGTGGAGGGCGACCCGGCTCTGCTCAATCCCAATGACATCGAGAGTGTCTCCGTATTGAAAGATGCCGCTTCCTCCTCCATTTATGGATCCAGGGCTACTTACGGCGTGGTTCTCATCACGACCAAGGATCCCGATAAGAACAAGGAGCACTTCTCCATCAGCTACGACGGCAATTTCTCTTTCTTGCAGCCGACAGCCGTGCCGGACGTGGTGGATGATGGTTATGTGTATGCCCGTCTCTTCTACGATGCCTGGTACAACTACAACCATTCGCAGCCTACCGGCATCAACAAGAGCCAGAATTTCTCCCGGATTTGGCTGGATGATTTCCGCGAGCGCAAGAAAGAAGGTCTCACCCAGACTACGGTCGTGGACGAATCGGGCCGGTATGTCTATTACGGCAATACCAACTACTACGATGTCCTCTATAAGGATTACGTCTTCGCCCACACCCATAATCTATCGGCCAGCGGCACGGTAGGCCCCTTGAGCTACATCGTCTCGGGCCGTGTTTATGATTACGACGGCCTGTTCAATTTCAATCCGGACACTTACCGGACGTTCAATGTCCGCGGCAAGGCCAAGGTGCAGATTCTCAAGTGGCTCAGCCTCTCCGAGAATATGGAGTACACCCACGAGAAACAGCACATCCCGATGGCCTACAACGGCGAGGGCGGCGGTAATTTCTGGCGCTCCATTGCGGATGAAGGCCATCCGAGCTCTCCGGTGTTCAACCCCGACCGGACCCTCACCAAGAGCGGCGCCTACGCCATCGGCGGCCTTGTGAGCGGAAACAATTACAATGACCGGCTCATCCGGAGTTTCAAGACGACGACGGCCCTCAAGGCATCCTTCCTAAAGGACGCCCTCCGGCTCAACGCCGACTTCTCCTACTCTGCGCGTGACAAGCAGGAAGACCGCAAGCGCACGGTGGTTTCCTACAGTGAAAGGCCCGGGGAAATCCTCTATATCGGCACCCCTTTCACCAACGATTCCTTTTCCAATTACTATTCTTTCCACCAGTACATCGCGACCAACGTGTATGCCGAGTACGAGAATACCTGGAAGAAGCACTATTTCAAGGCGCTGGCCGGATTCAACTACGAAAACAGGAAGGACAGGAACGGGACCTACACCCGTTATGGCCTGCTGACCCCGGATGTGACGAATTTGAATCTTGCGGTCGGAGACGAGATGACGATGTCGGCCAGCGAGACCAAATGGGGCATCGCCGGATTCTTTGCCAGGCTGAACTACTCCTTTGATAACCGTTATCTCATCGAGGTAAACGGCCGTTATGACGGATCCTCCAAGTTCCCGGCCCATTCCCAGTGGGGCTTCTTCCCGTCGGTTTCCGCCGCCTGGAGGCCCTCAATGGAGCCTTTCTGGAAGGTCAATCCCGCCATCATTTCCACCCTCAAATTCCGGTTCTCCTACGGCGAACTGGGCAACGGTAACGTGGCGGCCTATTCTTTCCTGGAGAAGTTCTCCTTCTCGAACCTCACCGGTCGCGTGCTCGACGGCGATACCCGACTCCGTTATACGTCTATCCCCTCCCAGATTCCGGATAATCTCACGTGGGAGACGGCCCGCACGACCGACGCGGGCCTTGACATCGGCTTTTTCAACGGCAAGATCAATTTCACCGCCGACTGGTACCTCAGGCGGTCCTACAATATGTTCACCGTCGGTCCGACCCTTCCGGATACGTATGGCGCCACCCCTCCGAGGGGCAACTACGCCGATATGAAGACCTACGGATTCGAGCTCGCGCTCTCCTACAACGATTCGTTCAACCTCGCGGGGAATCCCTTCAACATCGGGTTCCGGGCGACCCTGGCCGACAGCCGTGCCTTCGTCACCAAATTCAACAATCCGACCGGAGACCTTGGCGACCATTATGTCGGAGAGGAAATCGGCGAAATCTGGGGCTTTGTCTGTAACGGCCTGTTCCAGAACCAGGCCCAGATTGATGATTATTATGGTCCGGCCGATCCTTATACCAACAATCTGCTGTCCCTTTCCAATGGTCATACCATCTATCCGGGCGATCTGATCATCGAGGACCTCAACGGCAACAAGATCATCGATTACGGCGCCTCGACCGTTACGGATCCCGGCGACCGGAGGATCATCGGCAACTCGTCGCCCCGTTACCGCTATTCCTTCTCGCTGAATCTTGAGTGGAAGGGTATTTTCGCTTCGGCCTTCTTCCAGGGGGTCGGCAAGCAGCAGTGGTATCCCAGCGGCGAATCCCCGTTCTGGGGGCAGTATAACCGCCCCTACAACCAAGCTCTCAAGTGGATGATCGGGAACTATTGGACCAAGGACAATCCGGATGCCTATCTGCCGAAGTATGCGGGCTATTATCATCCCTTCTTCCGGGGATTGCCGGTTTCCCGATACATCCAGAACGTGGCGTATGTGCGCCTGCAGAACCTGCAAATCGGCTGGAGCCTTCCGAAGAAGTGGCTGCAGAAGGCCCGGCTGAGCGAAGCCAGCATTTACTTCTCGGGGGAGAACTTGTACACCTGGTCGCCGATGTATAAGTGGACAAGGGACTTCGATGTGGTCACCGTCACCCAGGGGTCGGACAGCGACATCACTTCCGACGAAAAGGGAGACGGCTTCAATTATCCTTCGATGCGCACTTTCAGCATCGGTGTCACCATCAAGTATTAGGAGGATAGGGCAATGAAGACAATAAAAGCAATCATTCTTGCACTGATATCTTCTCTGGCAGTCTCCTGCTCCCTCAATATGGAGCCGGAGTCGTATGCGAGCAAGGCCGACATATTCGCTTCCGAAGACGGACTCAATTCCTATATGTATTCCTTCTACTCGGCGCTGCCCTCGGTGAGTTCCATTCCGGACTGCGAAGCCTCCTCGGTGGATTATGCGGCCTGCCGGAGCTACTCCAACTTCTACAGTGAAAACGCCTACACGGCCGAAACCCCGACTTCCTGGTCCTGGAGCGCGCTCCGGAACATCAATTATTTCCTGGACGGCCTGAAGAGCAAGGAGTGCACGGTCAGTGAGGACAGGCGGAACCACTGCGAAGGCGTGGCCCGCTGGTTCCGTGCCTGGTTCTACTACGGCAAGCTTACCGCATACGGCGGCGTCCCGTGGTTCGACCACTGCTTGAACAATGCCGACACCGACGAGATGTATAAACCCAGGGATTCGCGGGATGTGATCATTGGTCATATCATTGATGATCTTGACTTTGCCTACGAGCACATTACGACCGAATCTTCCGTGGAAAACACCCTGATTTCCAAGTATGCCGCCCTCGCCCTCAAGTCCCGGGCCTGCCTTTTCGAGGCCAGCTGGAGAAAATATCACGGCGAGGCCGGGTCCGTTTATTCGGCCCGGGAACTTTACGAACTCAGCATCGATGCCAGTAAGAAACTGATGGATTCAGGGGTCTTTTCGCTCAACCAGACGACCGTTTCCGACAGCTATATGACGACGACCGGGGCATACAGAAGCCTCTTCTACTCAAGGGAAATCCTCACCGATGAGGTGATTCTCGGGGCGGCGACATCGGTCTCCGGGAATGTCACCGGAAACGCCAACTGGAAGTTCAATTCCGCATCCTATGGCAACGGCTATTGCCTTTCCAGGGCCTTTGTCTTTACGTACCTGAAGACCGACGGCACCCGTTTTACCGACCAGCCGAATTACTCCACCATCTCGTTCAAAAACGAGTTCGTCGGCAGGGATACGAGGCTGCAGCAGACGGTCCGGAGCCCTTCCTATTCGATGAAAAGCGGCTCGTCCGCCAATATGGTGGCCGATATCGTGAACAATGTCGCTCCTACTGGGTACCATCCGATTAAATACGTTGAAGACTCCACCGGCAAGGACAACAAGGCTAAAAACGAGAATGGCTGTCCGATTATCCGGTATGCCGAGATTCTCCTCAATTACGCCGAGGCCCGCGCCGAAATTGGAGCTATCACCGATACCGACTGGCAGAACACCATCGGCGCCCTCCGCAAGCGGGGCGGAATCAATTCCGGCTGTGACGCCGTGACCCGCCGCCCGACGACGGTGGATCCGTACCTGCAGCAGACATTCTATCCGAAGACAACGGATCCGGTCATCCTGGAAATCCGCCGCGAGCGGGCCATCGAGCTCGTCTATGAAGGATTCCGGGAAAATGACCTTGCCCGTTGGGCGGAAGGAAAGCGCTTCGAATCGGTGCCTTGGACGGGAATCCATTTCAGTGCCCTGGACACGCCGATTGACATCAACGAGGATGGAGCGAAAGATTACTATTTCACCACCAAGACAGTGGCGCAGATTCCCGAGGCTTACAAGGGAATCTATGTGAGGATTATCCCCGAGGGAAGTGACGAGCAGGGGCTTCGGGCCGATCCCAATCCGGCCGGCGGCTATGACCTTCGCTTCGAACTCTCCCTCCGCCGCAAATGGTATGATGACGGGCGGCAGTACCTGAGCCCGATCCCCGCTCAGGTGATCCGGGATTACGAGAACAGGGGTTACCATATCGAGCAAAATCCAGGTTGGTAGTATGAAAAAGACAGTTTTCTTAATACTTTTGATCTGTCTCCTTCCCGCCTGCGGGAAGTTGGGGAAAGATGGCCGCCTGAGACAGGATATGGACTGGTCGCAGTGGTACTATGACGACCGGCAGATGGAGGATGACAGTCCGTCGCTCAAGATTATGTCGTTCAATGTGCGCTACAGCTCCGCCAGCGAAGCCGCTGAGGAAAACAATTGGGTGAACCGGCGCACAGGCTGCTATGCAATGGTCAATACGGAGCGCCCGGTGCTGATGGGCGTTCAGGAATGCCGGCTGGACCAGCGCACCGACCTGATGGACAACTGTCCCGGCTATGAATCCATCGGCCGTAGCCGTGACAATACGGCCACGGGCGAACAGATGGATATCTTCTACCTGAAGGATTCCGTGACGATCCGGGACTGGGGGACTTTCTGGCTTACGGATACGCCTGACGAGGTGAGCAAGCATCCCTCGGCCGGCAATTACCGTTGCGCGACCTGGGCCCGCGTCATCCACAACAAGACCGGGAACGAATTCTATCACATCAATACCCATCTTGACCTGCTGGAAGTAAGGGCCTTTGAGATGGTGGTCATTATGAATTTCATCAGAGCCAACTGTGGAACGCTGCCCGTTGTGATGACGGCCGACTGGAACACGACGGAAGACGACCCGATCTTTGACGATATGTACGAGACCTTCCAGAGTGCAAGAATCACCGCCGCCACCGGCGATGCATACGGTACTTACAACGGTTTCTCCAATTATTCGGGGTCCCGTATTGATCACGTATTCTACCGGGGATTCTCCTCCTGCAGCAAGTTTATGACCGTGCGGCAGTCCTGGGAGGGATACCGGTTTATTTCCGACCATTTCCCCGTGTACGCCATCTTGAAATTCCAAGGAGTATGAGAAGAGCAGGATTATACGTTGCCCAGGCATCGGCTCTGTTTGCCGTAGCATGCACGCCGGCCCCCTCCGTAAAGGCGGATTTCACGACGGATAAGGACGTCTACGAGATCCGGGATGAGGTGATCATCCGGAATCTTTCGTCTGCGAAGGGGACGACCATCGGCCTGTGCAAGTGGGAATGGGAAGGGAACGTTAGCTACAAGAACGATCCCGGGGTCATTGTGTTTGAGGAAGTCGGAGAATATCCCATCAAACTTACGGTGTACGCGGAGGAAGGCGTCGCGCCGGCTGATACGTGCGTGCGGATTGTCAAGGTATTTAACAACAACGAACCGCCGGTAGCGGCCTTCGATGCGCCCGCTTCCGCGGTCCAGGATACGCCCGTTCAGTTTACCGACCGCTCCACCGACAAGACCGGCCGGATTGTCTCCTGGCTGTGGGACATCGGCGGGGTTACGTCCACGGAGCAGAATCCCACCGTGACGTTTATCTCCTGGGGTTCCGACATTGAGGTGTCGCTCACCGTCACCGATAATTACGGCGCGTCATCCAGCGCGACCAAGACCATCTCGGTGACCCAGTCGGACGGCCACGGGCTTCAGGTGGAGTGGGCCAAACCATATGACTCCGACGGCTATGTCTATTGGACTTCGCCGGCGGTGACGGCTGACGGCTCTCGGATTTATGTCAGTTCCACCGGATATCATCTCGTGTGCTTCGACCCTTCCGGCAATGAGAAAGGCCGTTACGACATAGGCGTGAACGGGGCCAATCCCTACAGTTACGCCAACGAAAGTTCCCCTTCGCTCAACAATCCGAGTCCGACCCCTTCGATCGATGCCGAAGGCAATGTGTATATCGCCGTTCAGTTCTATGAGTTCCCGAAAGCTTCGACCACCGGACAGGGAGGTATCTTCTCCATCAAGCCGGACTGTGCCGGGGTCAACTGGTACTTTAACACTGGCACCAAATCCACCTACCGGTTCCTTGCGCCGCCGGTCTTTGACAATTATGTTGCGATTTGCCTCCGGGAGAACGACGCGGACCTGATTTCCCAGAATGCCGGTGTTTTCAACCGCAAGACCGGGACGCTCCTCCAGGCTCTCAACTGCGACCAGGGATCGCTCGGAGGAATGGCTGTTTCTGCGGACCAGACGCTGGTTTATGGCGCCGCCAGGACGGACGCCGGATACAAAATAGCCCGCGGTGGCGGCGGCTCCTGGTCGCCTTCCACCAACAACGATTCCGGTAGAAAGACCAATCTTCTCAATGGGAAAGGGGAGACCAGGGGCTACCAGCCTGCGATTTCTTCCGACAATCTGGTGTATGTCTGCGTGAGTGCGGGATCTTCTTCGCAGATGGTCTGCGCCTGCTACGACCTGGCTGCCTATAAAGCAGGCTCCTCCCCGCACGAACTTTGGATGACGACCGTCAATGCTTCCAGCGGCCAGTGTGGATTCGGTCCCGTCCTGGATGAGGCCGGTAATGCCTGTTTTATGGCCGGCAACAAGATTTTCCGTCTGAACAAGACGGATGGATCCCTCGCCTGGACTTACAGCCTCTCGGGGGACTGCATCGGCGTCGCGGCCATCGACAGCAAGGGTTATCTGTATGTCTGCGACCCGTCGGCAAATCGCCTCCTCAAGATATCCTCGGCCAGCGGCCAGAAAGTCAGCGAGGTGGAAGTGCCCCATCCCAACAGCTGCCCCACCATCGGGCCGGACGGAAGTATCTATGTCACCGCCAACAAGGATGGCGTACCCACCCTCTTGAAAATAGTCGGGACCGGCGCGAATAAATCCGTCGCACCGGGCACCAACTGGTCTCAACTGGGAGGCAACCCGCAGAAAACCTGTTGCGCTCCGGGAACCGTAATTGAATAAAAATGGATTGTATGAATAAGTTCCTTTCAGTACTTTGGGCTGCGGCCTGCATAGCCGCTTTGACTTCCTGTCATGAGAAAACCGACCCGCAGGACGAGCCGGAAAAGCCGGGTGTCATTAAGGTGACATCTGTCTCTCTCGACCGCGAGGAGGCTTCCGTTCATCTAGGGAATACGCTGACCCTCACCGCGACCGTCCGTCCCGATAACGCCACGGACAAGACCGTCACCTGGGGCAGCAGCAATACCTCCGTGGCAACGGTCGACGGCGGTGTCGTGACGCCTCACAAAGAAGGTTTCACTATCATTACCGCTAAGGCCGGCGACCGGGTGGCGAGCTGTGAAGTGACGGTATTGTCGCCCTCCGTGCCGGTGGGAAGCATCACGTTGAACAAGAACGAACTTGAGCTTGAACTTGAGCAGACCTTTACGCTTATTGCCACGATCCTTCCCGAGAATGCCGATGTCCGGACGGCCACCTGGAGCAGTTCCGCTCCGGCTGTCGCCTCCGTCGTTGACGGTGTCGTTTCCGCCCTTACGGTGGGGAATGCCGTCATCACCGCTTCCGCTGACGGCAAAAAGGCTGAATGCAGGGTGACCGTCAAGCCCAAGTTCTACGCGCCCGAATCCGTTTCTCTCGACAGACAGTACGCCTCCCTTTCCGTGGGTGAGACCCTCACCCTGACGGCAACGGTCTATCCCGATTATGCCTCGGACAAGACTGTCACCTGGACCTCTTCGGACCCGAATGTCGCCACGGTCTCCGACGGAGTCGTCCAAGCCGCCGCTAAAGGCATCGCCTATATCATTGTAGAGACTACCTACGGTGCGAAAAAGGACTCCTGCAAGGTCACGGTAGGAGGAAATACCTCTGATGGCGTTATCGAGGATTTGACGGAGGGAGAAATAGAGATTGAGGATTAGTATGGTAAGCATTCTTCTCGCAGCACTCTTTTCGCTTGCTTTCAATGACGGGACTGTCTCCGGCGTTGAGGGGCAGGCGGCCTTTTTCGATGGTTTCGATTCGCGCATCGTCGTGCCGGCGTCGGAGGTGAAAGCCCCCGAAAGGCATTTTACGGTGGATGTCTGGGTATGCCCCGTGGCGTTTCCCAAGAGCCCTTGTCCGGTGGTTTGCCGCCAGCGCAATGATGCACCCGGTGGTTGGTCGCTTTGGCTGGATGCACTCGGAAAGGTGCATTTCCAAGTCGCCTGTGCCGGGGAATGGGTGGAGGTGGCTTCTCCGGAGGGACTTCCGCTCAGGGAGTGGTCGCGGCTGACCGCCAATTTCCGTGCAAGCAGCGGGCTGAATCTGGCAATCGACGGGAAGGAGGTGGCCAAGATTTCCCTGGAACTTCCTTCCGTGGAGCAGGCAGGTTACGATCTATGGATCGGCCGCACGCCGGTACGTACGCCCTCGTTCTTCGAGAACAAGAGCATCCCCATCTACAGCAGCTTCGACGGGGCTGTCGACGAACTCCGGATTCTTGGTGACAAGAATGACTACAAGGCGGTCCTGAAGGAGAAATTTGTCCGTCCTGCCGCGCCTGCGTTCGAGCCACGCGTGCTGCCGTCCGGCCCGGATTCCCTGGCCTTCGGAGCCTGGTATATTCCGCTGAAATATTATAAGGCTTTTGACGACCGCTGGCGGGGATCGCTGCCTGACGTGGTGGTGGGATTCGGCCCTGAGCAGCCCTGGAAGGTAGTTTTCTGGCGGGGGATTTCCTACGCTCCCTGTTTCGTTACCGAGAAAGGCAACTGGATGTGCAATGAATTCGTGGAGCGCGCCAAGGTGACCGGCTGGGGATGCCCGGAATCGATGAGCGATAAGCACGCCGATTTCTCCAGCGTCCGGATCGTTGAGAATACCCCGGCCCGCACCGTGGTGGTGTGGCGCAATATTCCGGTAGGGGTCAACCAGAAGATTCCCTATCAAAGCGAGGAGACCCAGTGGGGAGACTGCTCGGAGGAAACCTATATTTTCTACCCCGACGGCGCCTGTGTACGCAAGATGGATGTTTGGACCTCGGCTCCTGCTAACTGGATGGAATGGTGTCAGAGCCTGCAGGTGCTGCATCCTTCCCAGCGCCCGGAAGATGTGCTGGATGCTTCGCGGATAATGTCTGTCGCGGCGATGGACGGCCGGAGCGAGACCTTCGGCTGGACCTTCGACGGCAAAGCCCGCCAGGATGAGTCCTCGCTTCCCGGCGCCAATATTCAGGTGACTTATCTCAAGAGCCAGTGGAATCCGTACCTGATCCTGGAGGACGGCACCGGCATCAACGAGAAGGGCGAAACAGGCCCGCGCATCGACCGCTATGCGGGCCGCTGGTCGGAATTCTCCGACTTCCCCTGGCGCAATCACTGGCCCGTGGCGCAGGACTACGTGATCGGACGGTATGCCTGTGTTCCGGATGCTCCGTCGCATACCTATACGGCCACGCAGTACAATGCTCCGCACAGCGTCATATGTGTGGGAGATACACTCGGCCTCCGGCCTCGGTATGACAGTGGTGCGCCTCGGTATGACAGCAGTGTCATTCCAAGTGCCTCTTCGTCATTCCAGGGCTTGTCCCTGGAATCTCCCTCCACCTGGCTAATCACTAAACTGATGCTCTGCGGCTGCACGGAAGGCGACGCGGCGGACCTGCTGCCGCTTGCCAAGTCCTGGCTCCGCGCCCCTCGGATGTCCTGCGGCGGCGCTGAAGTGCCGTATGACGTGACGGAGCGGGCGTATGTTATACCGAGCACCTTCTCTGTCATACCGAGCGGAGCAACGCGGAGCGAGCGTATCTCCCTCCGCCTGGAGGCCTCCGTGGAGCACCCGGCGAGCGGGGTGTGCCTGAAGGTGGCCGGCGTGGGCGAAGTGCCATCGAAGGTCACGGTGGATGGCAAGCCCCTGGAGGGCTTCAAGGCCGGCATTCATCAGGCCTACGACGGCCCGACGCTGCTCCTTTGGCTGCCGATTTCCTCCACTTCTCCGGTAGAAATCTCTATTTTCTGACTTATGGTGTCAGTAGCGTGACCGATTCGGACCACGCTATTGTCATTTTGGGCCGTTTTTGCCGGTAGGGTGCCATTTTCGACCACCCTACCGACAGTTGTAGGTGCTAAAACTTCAGGACCAGCGGCTTTGCGGTGGCTTTGACCACCCGGGTGATAGGGCCGGAGGAGAGGCAGGCGATGACGGCGACTTCGTCTCCGACGAGGTCGCGGTCGAAGGTGAGGGTCAGTTCTACGGACGATTTGTTCGGGCTCCATACAGCGTGGGTGACGAGCGTGCCGAAGCCGGTAGATACGGTGCCGGGGATGTTGTAGGCGGTCCACCAGTTGAGGATGGGGGAGGAGAGGCCGGAGAAATTGTGCCAGCCGCCGCCGCGACCCGTTTCGATCATAAAGTGCTCATAGCAGTTGTAGGAGTCTTCACATTCCCGTTCCCAGTTCCTGAGGGCCGTGTCGGCGATGAGGCGGGCTTTGTCGGGAAGGCCCAGATCGAGCATCGTTTTCCAGAGAATCATCTGGTGGGGCATCCAGACGGTGCCGTTCCAATAGCCGTCCTTCCGGTAATACGGGGCGCTTTGGTCCACGGCCGTGATGCCGCAGTCGCTCCATAGCTCTCCCGGGGTGAAAATGTGGCTCAACAGGGCCTCTCGCTGCGTGTCGTTAACGATACCGGCGACAAGCGGGGCCACGCCGTCAAGCCCGCGGTCGAAGTTGGTGCTCTTTGCGGAGCCCTTTACGGCCCTGGTGCCGTCCTGGGCCGGGATGCCCATTTCGGGCGTCCAGGTATATATGCCCGTAGCATGGCCGTCGGCGTCGTGGAGGACGTAGCCGAAGTAGCCGCTTTCGGCATCCCAGGCATTGTCGAGAATTCCCTTTGACATCGCCGCAATGTCGGCGTCAAACTGCTTGATGTCGGCCGTGAAGGCGGATCGTTCCTTCTTCGGGACCGAGGCGGCAAGATGCGAGGCGAGAAGCCGGAGAATTTTTCCGCACCGGATATAGTACGCGGTGGAAACCATCGGCGTGGTACGGCTGCGGAGCTCCTTCTGCGGCCGGAGCATCCACTGCGGCGGATAGTCGTCCCAGCCGCCGCTGTTGTAGAAGATGTTCCAAGTTTCCAGAAGGCCGGAAGGCTTACGGAAACGCGGCCCGGTCATGTAGTCATAGAAGCGTTTGAGGCGGGGGTAAATCTCGCGGAGTTGTGACAGATCGCAGCCACCCCTCTCCCAGACGTCCCCGATGGCGAGTATCTGCGTGGCGAGTGGTGTGCCATGATGCACGAAGGGGGCCTCTTCCTCCGGGACGGTCGTGTATTGCCGGATAATTTCATATCCCCGTCCGGGGTCGATCTCGCCCATCGCCCAGCCGATGAATCCGCAGTCCCAGGTATAGAGGCTGTTCCAGTTCTTGCCCGGGCAGAAGTGTCGGATGGGCTCCCCGAAGGCGTCGATGGGGTACACGACGTTGGTCAGCAGGGTAGCCTGGAGGAGGCGGATGCCGAGGGGGAGAGATGGCCGATCAGGTCGGCCATGACGAAATACGTCTTCTCTGTCATTCCCGGCTTGACCGGGAATCTTTCTCTCCCCGCAGAAAATCCATTCGACAACGGTCGTGTCGGACTGCGGGCGGAGCGTCACCGGGCGGAGGAAATTGGCCGTGTAGTGTCCCTGCTGGTCTCCCTTCAGCCGCTTGCTGGTATGGTTGTGGACCTTCAGGGGCATCAGATGCTCCAGCGAGGCACAGCGCCATTCCCGCACTTCGCTCAGCGGATAGTTCCAGCAGACGGTGTAAGGAGTCTCAACTTCCGGATACTTGACGGTAAAGAAGCCTTCCCCTTCGGTGATCTGCGGGGTCCATTCTCCCTTCTTCCCGCCGGCTTTGCGGACGGCCAACTGGAGATTGATATTCTGCAAAAGGTTGGTCTGGTTGACGCAATGGATCTCCAGCATCACCCGCCTTTCGTCCAGGACGTGCCAGGTGGCGTCGACATAGACCTGATCCTTCCACTCGATATCGTGCCGGTACGTGAAGTGGCGCATATCGGGCGAGACGTGCCAGGGGTGGACGCCGGATTCATAGAGCGCGCCCGGAATCTTGAAATTGCGCCGGTACTGCCCGGTCACGAGGCAGAATTCCACCTGGATGCCGGACGACAGGCCGTCGATATGGGAAATCCCGTAATACTCCTTGGAATACGGCCCCCATTTGGACAGGCTCGCGATATCGTGGGATACGGCCCCGGCGGGCAACCAGGCGGCGCCCAGCACGAGAATGACAGTTAGCAGTTTCCTAAGCATAATATGTGTGCTGACCCACAAAAATACCCAATTTTGCCGGTTTTCCAATCCGGCACCGCCAATTTTTTGTTATCTTTGCTTTTGACTATGGACAGAAGAGACTTCCTCCGGACTTCCCTGCTCGCGGGAGCGGCCTTATGTTTTACCGACTGGCAGCACGCCTTTGCGGCTGGATGCCACGATGTCCGCGTCGGTAAACCCTGGCAGGGCTGGAAGCCGGGCCAGTTTCAGATACACTTCATTTATACCGGCGTGGCGGAATCGATGTTCCTCATCTTCCCGGACGGGACGACGATGCTTCTGGACTGCGGCGACTTCGATGCCCTTGCGCGGGGAGAGAAAGCGGTCCCTCTCCTGCCCAGCGCCGACAGGCATTCCGGCGAATGGATCGCCCGATACGTCACCCGTGTCAATCCGGCGGTAACGGACGTGGATTATATGCTCCTGTCCCATTATCACAACGACCACGCCGGCAGTAACAAATTCTTCGCGGAGAAAATAATCCGCGACGGAGAGGAATATGCGCTCAGCGGTTTCTCCCAGGCCGCCGAGATCCTCTCCTTTCGGAAAGCCATCGACCGGTGCTGGCCTGACTATGACGACCCGATTCCCGATACGGTCCTCGGCGGAGACCCTGACACGGGGGAACATATGAAACGATTCTACCGCTATATGCAAAAGCACCGCAACCTCAAGATCGAGAAATTCCGCCTCGGCGCCACCAACCAGATCGTCCAGTTGCACCATCCCGGGAAATACCCTTCCTTCTCGGTGCGGAATATCTGCGCCAACGGGCGGATTGCTTACCCCGATGGTCGCATCAAAGACCTCTTCGAAGCAAAAAAGACGCAAAACCCCAGGAAACTCAACGAAAACGCGATGTCGCTCGGAATGGTCTTCTCCTACGGCAATTTCCGCTTCTACACGGCGGGGGATTTCTCGGCCAAATTCAAGGATCCCGACGGCACGGTTCGCTTCATCGAGGATGACATTGCAGAGGTCTGCGGACAGGCTCACGTCGCTAAGGTCAACCACCACGGCCACAATTCGATGAGCCGCAAACTTGTCGCCGCCCTCCGCTCCCAGGTGTACGTCAGCTGCGTCTGGGACCAGTTGCACAACCTCCCGCCCTGTATGGAACTGCTCTCCGACCGGTCCATTTATCCGGAGGACCGGATTATCTGTCCGACAATAATGCCCGTCGAGCGTCGCGCCAAAGACGGGGACGCCGCCTGGATGAAAGACGTTGCCGAATCTTCCTACGAAGGCGGTCACGTCGTCGTCAATGTCGAAAAGGGTGGCAATCGCTATAGCGTCACTTACCTTACTGCCCAGGACGAATCGATGACCGTTCGGAGCGTCCTCCACTTCACGACCCGCTAGTTTTCGCACGATTTTTGTTATATTTGCGGGTCGCTATAAATTTTTTGCTATGGAAAGAGAAGATCCGCTTGAGAGACGTGCCCGCGAGGAGGCCGAGAAGAAGGAGAAACGCTCCGCCAACCTGGGCCTCCAGATTACGACCGGCATCCTGGCCGTCATCGCCGTTGCCCTCGGCATAATCCTTTGGACGATGAATCGCCAGAGTTCCACCCTCCGGCAGGAGCTTGAGGCCGAGAAACAGGAACTGGAGGCCAATATCGTCGAACTTCAGGACACCCTGTCCAAGATCACGTCCAACTACGAGTCCATCAACCTGCAACTCGATACTTCGCGTCAGCAGGTGGCCGAGCTGATCGACAAGCTCAAGCATACCCAGGCTACCAACCGTGCCAAGATCCGCCAGTACGAAGGCGAACTCGGCACCCTCCGCTCCATCATGCGGAACTACCTGGTCCAGATTGATTCGCTCAACACGGCCAACCAGAAACTCAAGGCCGAGGTGAGCGATGCCCGGGCGCAGGTGGCCGAGACCCGGCGGGCCAATGAGCAGCTCACCAAAAAGCTGGAGACCGCCGAAGCGAAAGTCTCCGCCGGTTCCGTGCTCAAGGCGCGCGGCATCCGCCTGGAGGCTTACAGCGAATCCAAGCGTACCACCGACCGCAGCAGCCGCACGGTCCGTCTCCTGACGACGCTCTCGCTCATCGAGAATTCCATCATCGAGCCCGGTCCGGTCACCGTCTATATCCGCGTGACCGACCCGATGGGCAATCTTTTGACCAACGGCCGCTCGGGCAGCTTCACCTGCAAGGGCCAGGCGATGACCTTCTCCGCTTGCCGCGAGGTCGATTATGAAGGCGCCGAACTGACGGTTTCCATCTACCTCAACGACATCCCGGAGTTTACCAAGGGAGTCTATACCGTGGAGGCCTATACCACCGGCGGTGCCCTGGGCAAGGCGGAATTAATGCTGAAATAGCTTGATCTACATCCACGTCCCGCTGTGCAGGAGTTTCTGCACGTATTGCGGTTTCTACTCGGAGATCGCGGGGGATGGATGCAAAGCCCGGTATCTGGAAGCTTTGACGGCCGAGATCCGGTCCTCGAAAGGGGCGGATCCCGGCCCGTTTCATACCCTCTATTTTGGTGGCGGAACGCCTTCCGTGCTGGAGGCGGAGGACTTTAGGCGGATTCTCCGGGCGCTGGAGGATGCGGGTTTCGGAGGCCCTTACGCGGAATTCACCGTGGAGGTCAATCCGGAAGACATCGTAACGAAGGGACCGGCTTATGTCGAAGCGTTGATGAGCCTCGGCGTGAACCGGTTCAGCGTAGGGATCCAGTCGCTCGACGACGGCATTCTCCGCTGGATGAACCGCCGGCATGATGCGGAGCGGGGACTCCGCGCCCTCTCGATCCTCCGGGCATGCGGGGTTCGCAACCTTTCCGCCGATCTGATTTTCGGCATCGCCGGTCTCTCGGATGCGGTATGGGAAAACACGGTCCGTCGCCTGGTGGAGGCCGCGCATCCGGAGCATATTTCCGCCTATCAGCTGTCGCTGGAGGAGGGAAGTGCGCTGGAGGAAAGTCACTACCGGGAGGCGCCCGAGGAGTTGTGCCGGGGGCAATACGACCGGCTCTGCGCCCTGATGCGCCAGTACGGCTACGAACATTATGAGATCTCCAATTTCGCCCTTCCCGGCTTCCGTGCCCGGCATAATTCCGGCTACTGGACGCGGATTCCCTATCTCGGTTTCGGCGGAGGCGCCCACAGTTTTGATGGCGGGAAGCGGTGGTGGAATACATGCCGGCTCAGCGGTTATCACCGCGAATGTGAAATTATCTCCCCGGAAAATAGCAAAATCGAGAGAATTATGCTATCTTTGAGGACATCCGACGGAGAGGAGGCGGCCTTTCTGCACCGGGCCTGCCGGGAAGACATCCTTGCAAGGCTTGTTTCAGAAGGGGCACTTATCGAAGAAAGGGGCCGCATCCGTATTCCCGAGGATCATTTTTTCGTCTCGGACGAGATTATAAAAGAACTTGTTTAAAACTTTTGCATTATGTCAAGATCCGGATCATTTTTCGCACTGCTGACCGGCATCGCCGCCGGTGTCACCTTGGGTATCCTCTATGCACCCGACAAGGGCTGGAAGACCCGTGCCCGCGTCCGCAAAGCCGCCGAGAACGGCCTCGAGGATGCAAAAATTGGCTGGGCCGAAGCGAAGGACAGCTTCAACGACTTCAAGCAACGTGTGCTCAACAAACTGGATGAGTATGAGGATGCCCTGAAGCATCAGCAGGAGGCTCCCCTCGCAGAAGAAGAATTCGACGACCAGGAGCCGGAGGCATGAAAACCGAGTTTTCCGCGCCGGCCGAGGATCTGGCGGAAAAGGGGAAAGAATACCTGGATGCCCGGGTGGATGACGTAAAGCTCCGCCTGGTCAAGGGTCTTTCCATCTCGCTGAGCAAACTGCTCGGTTTGATCCTGTTCCTGGGGGTGGTGTCTTCTTTCCTGCTGGTCTTATCCTTCGGAATCATCCTGCTGCTGGCCGAATGGTGTAAATTCAGTTACGGCGTGTCGGCGATGATTGTCGCCGGGGTGCTCCTTGTCGGTGCGGCCGTCGTTTTCCTGCTACGGGACAAGATGTTCCGGAGCGGATTCGTCCGGCTCTTTATCAAACTTTTCTTTGGAGGGGACGACGATGCGTAGCTACCGGGACATCCAGAATCTGGATCAGCTCAACGCGGCCATCCACCAGAGTGGAAAGGTGGTTGCGGCCAAGGAAAAGCAACTCAAGAAACGCTATGAAAAAGCGCGGGCCTTCTATACGCCGGGAACGCTTGTCGCGGAGGGCGGTCGCCGGCTGGTTTCCAAGCTGCCCCTGACCGACATCGCCCTGCTGCTCATCCGCAAGTTGCGGCAGATTCTATAAAGGACGGGTCTTCCCGCGGAGCCAGGTGGAAATCTGGGAAGGAAGGCGGGGAGAGAGTTCGCGGTATACCCGCTCATTATACGCATTCAGCCAGTCTTTCTCCTCTGCGGTCAGCAGGGAAGGAATAATGGCTGATGTGTCGATATGGCATAGCGTGAGGGTCTCGAAGCCGAGCCACGCGCCGAATTCATTGGTGCCCATTTCCTTGCACAGCAGGAGATTTTCGTGGCGGATACCGTGCCGTCCTTCGCGGTAAATACCCGGCTCGTCCGAAATGACCATTCCTGGACGGAGTGGTGTGGGGTTGAGGTTTTGCCGGACATCCTGCGGCCCTTCGTGGACACAGAGGAAGAAACCGACGCCGTGCCCCGTTCCGTGGCCAAAGTTTCGCATCCGTCGCCAAAGCGGCTCTCGGGCCAGGGCGTCGATCCGGCATCCGGGCGTCCCGGCGGGGAAGACCGCCATCGCCAGGTCGATATGTCCTTTGAGGACCAGGGTATAATCTTCTTTTTCGAGCGCCGTGCACGGACCGAGCGGGACGGTGCGTGTGATGTCGGTCGTGCCGGAAAGATACTGTCCGCCGCTATCAACCAGATAGAGACCGTGCTCGCCGAGCAGCGCTCCGCCGGAAGCGGGCGTGACATAGTGCGGCAGCGCGGCATTTTCCCCGTAGGCCGAGATGGTCTCGAAACTGTTACCCATAAAGCCGGGAATGTCCGCCCGGAAGGAATCCAGCCGGAAGGCCGCCTCCGCTTCGGAGATGGTATTCACCTCGATCTTGCGCTCCAGCCAGTACAGGAAGCGCTCCATCGCGAGGCCGTCGTCCAGATGCGCCTCGCGGAGCAGGTTGATCTCGGTGGGATTTTTGACGGCCTTCATCGGCGCGACCGGACTGCTTCCGCGGACCGTCCGCTCGATGGAGGGATTGGAAAAGATGACCGTGGACAGGTTGTAGTTGAGGGTGGACGGGTCGATGTAAAGCCGGCTGAATTCTTCGGCGGTGTCGGTGAGTCCGGACAGGACCATCTCCGCTTCGGCATAGTCCATAATGTTGATGCCGTCCCGTTCCAATTCTTCAAAGGTGCCGGCCGTGTCTTCGTCCGGGAGTGAGAAGCCGTCCTTGCGGACGAACCAGAGCACGCGTCCCATCGTCACGAGCAGGTAAGACAGCGTGACGGGATTGTATTCCACGTCTCCGCCCCGGATGTTGAGGGTCCAGGCAATATCGTCGAGGGCCGTGAGGAGGATGGCATCGCATTCCCGTTCTAACAGGAAATCGCGGATGGCCGCAATCTTTTCGCTCCGGGGGGAGCCCGTCAGGTCATCCCCGAGCGTGATGACGGGTTTCGCGGGAATGGCGGGCCGGTCCTTCCAGAACAGTGACAGCAGATCGGGTACATCCACAATCCTCACGGGGGTCGTGAAAGCGTCCTGAAGCGCTTCCGTCTCTTCCAGGCTGTGGCATTTGCCATCGATGGCCACTGTCACCTCCTCGTCTTCCCATACTTGCATAGAAAGCCAGACGGGAATGGGAATCTCTTCGGGAACGCGGGTCTTGTGGAGTTCGACACCCGTGCCGTCAAGTTGGTCCAGGGCCTGGATGAAGTAGCGGGAATCGGTCCATAATCCTGCGTGGTCGAGGGTAATGACCAAATCCCCAGCCTCCCCGGTAAAGCCGGAGAGCCACTCTACCTGTTTCCAGCGGGCGGCGGGATACTCACTGCCGTGCGGGTCGCTGCCGGTAATGACGACGGCGTCCCACTGCTTCTCCCGCATTACGGCGCGGAGCGCTTCGATTCTTCTTCTGAACACCTAAACCGTCAGGATTTCTTTCTCCTTAGCGGCGATGATCTCGTCGATGGCTTTGACCTTCTTGTCGGTCACTTTCTGGAGTTCCTCTTCGCCCTCTTTCTCGCCGTCCTCGGAGAGGCCTTCGTTCTTCTGGGCCTTCTTGAGGAGGTCGATGCCGTCGCGACGGGCGTTGCGGATGCCGACCTTGGCGGTCTCGCCGGCGGCTTTGGCTTTCTTGATCAGGTCGCGCCTGCGCTCCTCGGTGAGGGCGGGGACGACGCAACGGATGATCTCACCGTTATTGGACGGGGTGAGGCCGAGGTTGGCGTCGAGGATGGCCTTCTCGATCTTGCCGATGAGGTTACGCTCCCACGGCTGGATGGTGATGGTCTTGGCATCCGGCGTCGCGATGGAAGAGACCTGCGAAAGCGGGGTGGGAGAGCCGTAATAGTCGACGGTGACACCGTTGAAGATGGACGGGTTGGCCTTGCCGACCCGGTAGGTCTTGAGATCTTCTTCGAGGAAGTCGACGGTGTCCTGCATTTTGAGGCCTGCAGCCTCTACGATTTCTTTGGCTTTGGGTAACATAGTATGGAATTTTATTTGTGAACAAGGGTGCCGATGGGATCGCCGTGGAGGATGCGGGTGAGGTTGCCCGGGGTCTCCATATTGAAGACGAGGATGGGCATATCGCCGTCGCTGCAGAGGGCGAAAGCGGTACGATCCATTACCTTGAGGTTCTTGGAAAGGGCCTCGTCGAAGGTGAGATCGTCGTATTTGACGGCCGTGGGGTCCTTTTCGGGATCGGCGGTATAGACGCCGTCGACGCGGGTGCCTTTGAGGAGGGCGTCAGCCCGGATTTCAAGGGCGCGCAGCGCGGCGCCGCTGTCGGTGGTGAAGAACGGATTGCCGGTGCCGCCGGCGATGATGACGACGGTACCCTTTTCGAGTTCGGCCACGGCGTCATCGCGCATATAGTAATGGGCGAACGGCTCCATCGGAACGGAGGTGAATACCTTGGCGGGAACGCCTTCAGCCTTGATGAAACCGGCCAGGGCCAGGGCGTTGATCACGGTGGCGAGCATTCCCATCTTGTCGCCGTCCACGCGGTCGAAGCCTTTCTCTGCACCCTGAACGCCGCGGAAAATGTTGCCGCCGCCGTTGACGATGCCGATCTGGAGGCCGGCGCGGGAGGCATCCGCGATTTCTTTGGCAAGGGCCCGGAGGCCTTCGGTGTTGAATCCGACGCCGCCCTTGTTCCCGAGGCTTTCGCCGCTAAGTTTTAATAGTACGCGTTTATACATATTGTGTCGATGTAATTGAATCAAACAAAAGTATAGGAAAATGCTGAATTTTCCAAATGGAATCATTATATTTGCCTTTTAGAATATACGAAATATAACGATATGGCTAGATTTTTAACTTCGTCCATCGGCAGGAAATTCGTTCAGGGCGTCAGCGGCGCTTTTCTGATCCTGTTCCTCCTGCTTCACGGAACGATCAATTTCTTCTCCGTCATCGATTCCTTCAACGGGGAGTTCGGCAAATCCGCCGGAGAGGCCTTCGGCGACAGCGGCCTCTTCCAGCTTGGCTGCGACTTTATGGCCACGCCTCTCATCACGATTATGGTGCCGGTCCTCGTCCTGGGCTTCCTCATCCATATCGGCTACGGCATTTACCTGACCGTGGTCAATGTCAAGGCGGTTGGCGGGCTGAAACGCTATGAGGTCCCCAGCAAGGCAGGTGCCGATTCCTGGGCCGCCAAAAATATGGTCGTCCTCGGCATCCTGATTCTCGGCTTCCTGGCCTTCCATCTGTGCCATTTCTGGGCAAAGATGCAGCTGAAGGAGTTCCTCGGCACCGAGGCCGACAATCCGTACGCCCTGCTGCTCCAGACCTTCAGCCAGTGGTGGGTCCTCGCCCTCTACATCGTGTGGTTCATCGCCCTCTGGCTCCATCTTAACCACGGTTTCTGGAGTATGTTCCAGACCATTGGCTGGAACAACAAGCTCTGGCTGAAGCGTCTCCGCGTCATCGGCATCATTGTCTCTACGGTCATTGTGATCCTGTTTGTCTGGACCGGTGTCAACGCCTTCATCGAAGCGCACTGTTCGACCCCGTCCGACGTGTTTGTCAGTGCCCTCGGATTCTGATGAAGCGCATCGCCATACAAGGCTATCCGGGCTGCTTCCACGAAGAGGCAGCCCGCTTGTTCTACGAAGGGAAGGAGGACGTTTCCATCGTGGCCTGCGACACCTTTGACGGATTGTACCGTGCGATGGAAAGAGGGGAGGCTGATGCGGCCGTGATGGCCGTCGAGAACACGGTCTCGGGAGGTCTGGTCCGCAATTTCGAACTCCTCCGCGGTCATTCGCAGCCGGTCCGCGGCGAGGTCTATCTCCGCATTCAGCAAAATCTTCTGGCCCTTCCCGGAGAGCGCCTCGAGGATATCCGCGAAGTGCGTACCCATTATATGGCCATCAACCAGACCCGCGACTTTTTCGAGCGGGAATGCCCCTGGATCAAGGTCGTCGAGAGCGAAGATACCGCCAAGAGTGCCGCCGAGGTGGCCCGGGAGAGGTTGCACGGGGTCGGAGCGGTGGCGTCCGTCTTCGCAGCGAAACTCTATGGCCTGGAGGTGCTGCGCGAGAGCATCGAGACCTACAAGGAAAATTTTACCCGTTTCGTCATTCTGGACGATACCTTGGAAATTCCTGCCGACCGGACCGACAAGGCCTCGCTCTGTTTCACGCTCCCGCATACCCCGGGATCGCTTTCGCACATTCTCACCATCCTGTCCTTCTACGGGATGAACCTGACCCGGATCCAGTCCCTGCCGATCCCGGGCCGCCAATGGCAGTATTTCTTCTATGCGGATATCCGGTTCGAGACCTACGAGCGCTACAGCCAGGCACTCTCGGCCGTCCGTCCGCTGGTGGAAGACCTGCAAGTTTTAGGTGAATATACAGCTGTCTTATGATAATCCAACCTGCTCAGAGAACCGCCTCCGTGCGGGAATACTATTTCTCCCGGAAGAACCGGGAACTGGCAGCCCTCGCAGCTTCGCGGGAGGGCGGCATCGTCAATCTTGGCATCGGCGCGCCCGACCAGATTCCCCCGAAGGGGGCGATGGAGACGCTTTCCCAAACCTGTCTGCTGCCGGATGTGCACCGCTACCAGAATTACACGGGCATTCCCGAACTCCGGGAGGCCTTTGCCGCCTGGTATAAGCGCTATTATGGCGTCGAGCTTGATCCGGTCAAGGAAATTCAGCCGCTGGTGGGCTCCAAAGAGGGGATTCTCCTGATTTCCCTGGCCTATCTCAACAAGGGCGACAAGGTGCTCGTGCCCGACCCGGGGTATCCGACCTACAATTCCTCCGCGATGCTCGCGGAGGCCGAGATCGTTAAATATCCGCTCAAGCGGGAGAACGGCTGGCTACCGGACCTGGATGCACTGCGTAAGGCCGACCTCACGGGCGTGAAGCTGATGTGGGTCAACTATCCCAATATGCCGACCGGCGCCCTGGCTACCCCTCAGCTTTATCAGGATCTGGTGGATTTCGCCCTGGAGAAGAAAATTCTCATTGTAAATGACAACCCGTATAGTTTCATCCTCACCGAGCCGCTGTCGATTCTCTCCGCCCGGGGTGCCCGGGAATGCTGCCTGGAGCTGAATTCCCTCAGCAAGGCTCACAATATGTCGGGCTGGCGCATCGGGATGGTGGCGGGCGCGGCGGAGTATGTCGCCGAAATCCTCAAGGTCAAGAGCCAGATGGATTCGGGGCAGTTCCGCCCGATGCAACTGGCCGCCGTGGCCGCTCTGTCGGAAGGACCGGACTGGTTTGAACGGCTCAACGCCGAGTATCGCCGCCGGAAGGAAGTGGCCGGGAAGCTCTTCGACCTGCTCGGCATCGAGTGGGACCGAAACGGTGGTTCGCTCTTCCTATGGGGGTATATTCCCGAGGATTGCGCCCTGGCCTCGAAAGGCCCAGGTGCGACCCGCGGAGAACGGCTCTCGGATGCCCTTCTATATGGCTGCGGGGTGTTTATGACGCCCGGTGTCGTCTTCGGTGAAGGCGGGGCCGACTATATCCGCGCTTCCCTTTGTGCAGATGTTCCCCGTCTGGAGGAGGCGTATCGTAGAATTCAGACTTTGTTGTAAAGATGAACTTGACAAGCGTACACGACTGGGGGTTTTTTACACTGCCGAGGCCGATGGTGATTGCCGGCCCGTGCAGTGCGGAGAGTGAGGAGCAGGTGATGGAGACCGCGCGCGGGCTCGCCGCTTTCGGGATCCACGTCCTGCGGGCCGGCGTCTGGAAGCCCCGCACCCATCCGGGCTGCTTCGAAGGAGCGGGGATTCCCGCCCTGAAGTGGCTCCAGAGGGTGAAGAAGGAGCTTGGAATGAAGGTCGCGACCGAGGTCGCCAGTGCAGGCCACGTCTACGCGTGCCTCAAATACGGCATCGATATGGTATGGATCGGCGCGCGTACCACGGCCAATCCGTTTCTGGTACAGGAAATCGCCGATGCGCTGGAGGATACCGACATTCCCGTTCTGGTGAAAAACCCGGTCAATCCCGACCTCGACCTCTGGATCGGGGCGCTCGAGCGGCTCAACCGCGCCGGTGTCACCAAACTCGGCGTCATCCACCGGGGCTTCTCCACTTCGCAGAAAATCGCTTACCGCAACGATCCCATCTGGAAGATCGCCATCGAACTCAGGACCCGCTACCCCTCCCTTCCGTTCTTCGCCGATCCGTCCCACATGGGCGGCAGCCGGGAATACCTGCAGGAGATCTCGCAGTGGGCGCTGGACCTCGGCCTGGAGGGCCTGATGGTCGAGTCGCACTGCGACCCTTCCTGCGCGTTGAGCGATGCAAAGCAGCAGCTGACTCCGCCGGAGCTCAAGCAGATGCTCGAATCGCTTGTCGTCCGCGACAGCGATACCGACAACGATGCCTATCGCAGCGGTATTGACGCCCTCCGATCCCGGATTGACGTGATCGACGAGGGATTGCTCGCTACCCTTGCCTCCCGGCTGGAGATCAGCCGGAAGATCGGCACCTACAAGAAGGAGCACAACATCGCCATCATCCAGGCTTCCCGCTGGGATTCCATTCTTGAGAAAATGATTGCGGAAGGGGCTGCTCTCGGCCTTTCCCGGGAATTCGTTACGGCTGTATTCACCGCCATCCACGAAGAATCCGTCCGCGTACAGAACGATATACTCGCAAACGATACACCTGTCCAATGAGATCTTTCCGAATGATCCTCTGCGCGGCTCTGTTTTTTGCCGCCGCTTCCTGCAAACCGGTCGTTCCGGCCTCGTCTGACCCCCTTCTCCAGAACCCAGGTGGCACGCTGGAACTCCAATTTAACCTTACGGAAACGGGGGCGCCGCAGTACGCCCTGCTGCGCGACGGGGCGGATGTCATCCTGCCTTCCGCCCTCGGTTTCGACCTCATGGACGGCACGTCACTCAAGGATGGATTCGTCATCGAGGGGATCGAAAAGAGCACCTTTGATGAGGTCTGGCATCCGGTCTGGGGAGAGGAGGACAGCATCCGGAACCATTACAACGAAGCGCTCGTGACGCTCAAGGACAAGGGCGACCGGGTGATGCAGATCCGTTTCCGCCTGTATGACGACGGTCTCGGATTCCGCTATGAATTCCCGATGGAAAACGCCCTGACGTATTTCAACATCAAAGAAGAGCTGACCGAATTTGCGATGACCGGCAATCACACCGCCTGGTGGGTACCTGGTGACTACGATACCCAGGAATTCAGCCCGACCGAGTGTCGTCTTAGTGAGATCCGTGGCAGATCGGAAGGAGCCCGGCGCGGCGGCGGTACTCCGCAGAAGGGATTCTCGCCCACCGGCGTCCAGACCGCTCTCCAGTTGAAGACGGCGGAGGGGCTCTACCTCAACATCCACGAGGCGGCCGTGCTCAATTATCCCACGGCCAACCTCAATCTGGATGACCGGAAAATGGTTTTCCAAATCCATCTGACGCCGGATGCACAGGGCGTTAAAGGCCGCCTTCAGGCACCCTGCAAGACGCCCTGGCGAACGGTGATGGTCTGCGGCAGCGCCACGGAGGTGCTCGCCTCTCGGCTGATCCTAAATCTCAATGAGCCCTGTGCCCTGGAGGATGTGAGCTGGATCCACCCGGTCAAGTATATGGGCGTCTGGTGGGAGATGATCACCGGCAAAACGCAGTGGTCTTATTCCTGGGATCTGCCCTCCGTCCAGCTCGGCCAGACCGATTACCGCAAGCTCACCCCGCACGGGAAGCACGGCGCCAATAACGAGAATGTCCGCCGTTACATCGACTTTGCGGCCGAGCACCACTTCGACGCCCTCCTCATCGAGGGCTGGAACGAAGGATGGGAGGACTGGTACGGCAACCAGAA
The DNA here is from genome assembly GCA_017557325.1 of Bacteroidales bacterium. GTDB lineage: Bacteria > Bacteroidota > Bacteroidia > Bacteroidales > UBA932 > Cryptobacteroides. The sequence continues at coordinate 7,206 of JAFZAI010000123.1, read as the reverse complement.
GGACTTTGTCTTCGATTTCATTACCCCGTATCCCGACTTCGATCTCCCGGCGCTGAACGCCTACGCGCACAGCAAGGGGATCCGTCTGATTATGCACCACGAGAGTTCCTCCTCCTGCTCCAATTACGAGCGCTGGATGGAGCAGGCTTATACGTTGATGAACAAATATGGCTACGATGCCGTCAAAAGCGGCTATGTGGGCGCCATCATCCCGTACGGGGAATACCATTACAGCCAGCCGATCATCAACCATTACCACTATGCCATTACCGAGGCTGCGAAGCATCATATTATGGTAAATGCTCACGAGGCGGTCCGGCCGACCGGCCTCTGCCGCACCTGGCCCAATATGATCGGCAACGAATCCGCGATGGGCACCGAATTCCGCGGCGGGATTCGTCCCGGCCACACCACCATCCTGCCGTTTACGCGGCTCCAGGGCGGCCCGATGGACTACACGCCCGGAATTTTCGAGACGGATATGTCCGTCACGGCTCCGGGACAGGAGGGGCGGATGTTCCATACCATCTGCAACCAGCTGGGCCTGTATGTGACCTTCTACTCGCCGCTCCAGATGGCGGCCGACCTGCCGGAGAATTATGCCCGCTTCCCGGATGCCTTCCAGTTTATCGAAGACGTGGCCGTGGATTGGGACAAGAGCGTGTACCTGCTGGCTGAGCCCGGGAAACTGATCGTGACGGCCCGTCATCCGAAGCTCTCGACCCTGAACGCTTCGGCCGAGTCGCTTGCTTCTCTTCCGGATGGCCGCAAGAATGTGATTTCCGGCGCGGCCCGTTTCGTGTATGCCCTTCCGAAGGATGCCCAGTCGCTGAAAGGCGCCCAGGCGCGGGATGTATGGTATGTCGGCGGTGTCGGCGGTCCCGGGGAGCAGACGGCCTCCTTCCGGCTCGATTTTCTCCAGAGCGGACTCCAGTATGAGGCGACCATCTACGCGGATGCACCGGAGGCCGATTGCGAGACGGCTCCACAAGCCTATTCAATCACCCGCCAGGTCGTGGACTCCTCGACAGAAATCTCATTGCGCATAGCACGGGGCGGCGGCTTTGCCATCTCACTTCGGGAAATCAAATAGCTATGGAAAAGATTACCATACACCTCACCAACGACGGCAAGGACTATGAAATCCCCTACGGCGCTACGCTGGGGGAGGTGTCCCGGATGATCTGCCGGATTGTCCGCGATCCCAAGACCGGGGCGGAATATCCCGTCCTGGCCGCGCTGGTCGACCACAAACTCAAGGGGCTTGATACCCCGATTCTCTGGCCGCATGAAGTGACTTTCATCGGCTACAACCACGACGACGGGCGGCGCACCTATATCCGTTCCCTGCAGTTCGTCCTGCAGAAAGCGGTCCGGGAACTTTTCCCGGGCAAGGTGCTGATGGTGGAGCACGCCCTTCCGAGCGGTCTGTACTGTGAAATTGTGGAGAAGGAGCGGGACGAGAACGGCGTGACCATTCCCTATCCCACGATGCAGGAGGATATTGATGTCCTTTTGAAGCGGATGCGGGCCATCGTTTCGGAGAACCAGCCCTTCTCTCGTAAGAAGGTTCATCTGGACGATGCGCTGGATATTTTCCGCAAGAACGGCCAGCCGCTCAAGGTTGAATTGCAGAAGTCCCTCGGCCGGTATTTCTGCAGCGTTTATTATCTGGGCGAAATGGCGGATACCTTCCACGGTCCGCTCGTGCTCTCTTCCGGTTGCCTGCCCGTGTTCGGCCTCGTGAAGGTGGGGGTGGGATTCTGCCTCCAGCCGCCTTCCGAGTCGGATATTACGCAGGTCGTTCCGATCCAGGAGCAGTCGCGCCTCGGTGCCGCGCTCAAGGAGTATTCCGACTGGTGCCGGATCACCCGGATCGACGGGGTCGGCAGTCTGAACAAGGCGATTTACGACGGCCGGGCCGTTGAGGTTATCAATACCGAAGAGGCCCGCCAGGAGCGGCGCTATGCCGAGATCGCGGACGCCATTAAACGCGCCGGGCAGCAGATTAAGATTGTCTTTATCGCCGGACCTTCCTCCAGCGGCAAGACCTCCTCTTCGCTCCGGATTGCCCAGCAGTGCCGCGTGCTGGGGCTTCGGCCCAAAGTCGTGGAACTCGACAATTATTTCGTCGACCGCGACCGGACGCCCCGCGACTCCGATGGCAATCTCGACTTCGAGTGCCTGGAGGCGATGGATCTCGCCCTGCTCGGTGACCACCTCAATGCGTTGCTTGCGGGAGAGGAAGTGGAAATTCCCCGGTTTGATTTCCCGGCCGGGATGAAGCGCTTCGAAGGCAATCGGCTCCGTCTGGAAGAAAAGGATATCCTGATTATGGAGGGCATTCACGCCCTGGATCCCGCGATGGTGCCTTCGGTGGACAATTCCCGGATCTACCGGATCTATGCCTCCTGCCTCACTTCATTCAACCTGGACGAAAACAATTGTATGTCTACCTCCGACAACCGCCTGCTCCGGCGGATTGTCCGCGACAACCGCGTCAGGGGCATTACGCCGGAAGGGACCATCACCCGCTGGCACAGTGTCCGTCGCGGGGAAAACAAGTACATCTTCCCGTTCCAGGAGAATGCCTCCGTGCTGATGAACACGGCGCTCATCTATGAATTCCCGCTGCTGAAATACTACGCAGAGCCGCTCCTGCGGCGGATTCTTCCGTCCTCTCCGGCCTACACCGAGGCGGTCCGCCTGCTCAAATTCCTGGAATACATCGTCCCGCTCCAGCCCGCAGAGATCGCGGCCATTCCCCCGACCTCCATTATGCGCGAATTCATCGGCGGCCAGACGCTGTAGACTTCCGGAAGTCCCTGTCGAGTTAGGCTTCGACGAGCAGCGGATCGGCTTCGGCGAAGGTTCCGTAGACCTGCTCCGAGGCGGCGCGGCAGCCCCCGTTGCACTTGGACAGGAGGGCGCAGTCGCGGCAGCGGTCGGGTACGGCGGCATAGCGGGCGATGACATCCGGATCCTTCAGGATTTCCCCGACAGGCTTGTCGTAAATATTCCCCAGAATATAGGGCGAATGGTTGCAGAAGCGCACGTCGCCCTTATAGTTGACCGTCACGGGACGGCGGGTGAAATCTGTTGTGCAGTAGGTGAACTGAATGTGCGGATAGGGAGCGGAATCCATCACGCAAATAGGCGTGCAGACGCCGCTGACGAAGCGGATGTCGGGGTGGCCGGCCGCAAAGGTTTCCACGTCGGCAAAGGCTTTCCGAAGCGTCGCTGGATCCAGCAGCAGCTCCTTGCAGTGTTTCAAGCCCATTCCGCCGATGTTGAAGCGGTTGACCATTACGCCTTTGACACCAAGATCGCCAAGGAGCCGCAGGGTCTCCGGAACTCCCGGAGCATTGACTTTCGTAATGACGAGCACCGTATAGACGCCTTTCCCGAAAGCGGCCACGGCCCGCCGGGTAGCGGCGACGGCCTTCTCCCAGGATCCGGGCACCTGTGTCAGGAAGTCGTGGATGGCCGGATCTGCGCTCAAAAGCGGAATCTGTACGGCACCGACGCCAATATTTTTGAAGTTGGTGACAGCATCGTCCGTCAGAAGGCCACCGTTAGTCAGGACATTGACATTGCTGCCCTTGAAGCGGGCCAGCATAGCCAGGTCGTGAATGCTACGAAGCAGCATCGGCTCGCCGCCGGAGAAGGAAATCGTGCTGACAGATGCCTGGGAGAGCAGTTTCCGGAGTGTCTTGCGGACGAGGCGAGGGGCGGGTGGCGGCAGCGGTGTGCTCCCGTCCCGCCAGTAATTATAACAGAACCTGCAACACTGGTTGCAGGCTTCTGTCAGTTCGTAGACGATGTTGCCTATGTGGATGGAGGGCTTCATTTAAGGGTGAAACTCTGGCCGCTGATCTGCTGCTCGAGCTTGTTGCCATCGGCATCCACGCCGGAAGAATAGAATTCAATCATTACTTCTCCCTTGTAGTTGACGTTCTTAATGGCCCACTCCCATTCCACCGAGTTTGAAGAGTTCTCCGGCACGTCGAACGTGGCTTCCAGAAGGACCTTCGGCTGATCCCCTTCGGATTTGATCCTGCCGATATACCGGGATGCCGTCGGCTGGAGGATCCGGACCTGCAGGATATCCCCGTTTTGCAGTTCGGTTCCTTCTTTCTCCTTGATGGAAAGTTCTACATTATCTTCCATTATCGCGACATCATAGCACTGGACAACCGGCTCGTAGCAGGTGACAAACGGACCGGGGCCGTGACAGGTCGAGGCCGAAAGCATCGCCCAGGACATCAACAGGACGCCGCCAAGTTTATATTTGGTGCGGATGGCGCGGGCGTTTCTCCCGCCCGAAAGGAAAACCCAGAGCGAGACCGCCGCAAACGCGACGCCCACTCCGATGTATACAAAAAACCATTTCGTTCTCATCATTTCTAAATTTTTCCTAAAGATGCGAAAAAATCCGCGAATGTTGCATAACTTTGTGGAAAATCTGACACATTATGTTACGAAATGCCCTGCCCGATCCAACAAATCATCCTCCACCGGCAGGACACTGCGCAGGAACGGCCCGGTGACGGAGGCCGGATCGGCGGCAAGTTGCTCCGGCGTGCCTTGGGCAACGATATATCCGCCTTTTGCACCGCCTTCGGGGCCCATATCGAAGAGATAATCGACACTCTTGAGGATATCGAGATTGTGCTCGATGATGATAACCGTGTTGCCCTGATCCACCAGGCGCTGAAGCACGTCGAGGAGCACTTTGATGTCAGCGCTGTGAAGGCCGGTCGTGGGCTCGTCGAGAATGTAAAGGGTGTTGCCGGTTCCGGGACGGGAAAGTTCGGCGGCGAGTTTCATCCGCTGGGATTCACCGCCCGATAGGGTTACGGCGCTCTGGCCGAGGTGGACATAACCAAGGCCGACGTCCACCATCGCCTTCAGTTTGGCAGCGATCTTCGGGATCGGCCGGAAGAATTCGTAGGCCTCACTGATCGGCATTTCCAGTACGTCGTTGATATTCTTGCCCTTGTATTTGACCGCGAGGGTATCCTCCTTGTAGCGCTGGCCACGGCACTGCTCGCAGACTACATTCACCGAAGGGAGAAAATTCATCTCGATCACCTTAATTCCGGCCCCCTTGCACTCCTCGCAGCGGCCGCCGGGAACGTTGAAACTGAACCGGCCGGCCTTGAAGCCCCGCACTTTGGCGTCCGGCGTATCCTCGAACAGGGCGCGGATATCGTTGAAGACACCCGTGAAGGTCGCCGGATTGCTTCGCGGCGTGCGCCCAATGGGCGACTGGTCGATCTCGATGAGCTTATCAATATGCTCAATGCCTTCAATTCCTTTGTAAGGCAGCGGCTTGATCCTGGCCCGGTAGAATTTATTCTTAAGGATGGGCATCAGGGTTTCGTTCACGAGCGAAGACTTTCCGCTACCGCTGAGACCGGCCACGCCGATAAAGCAGCCGAGCGGGAAGGAGACGTCAATATCTTTTAAATTATTGCCCGTGGCTCCGTAGAGCCGCAGCGAAAGACCGTTTCCGGGACGGCGCCCTTCCGGAACAGGAATCTGCTCCTTCCCGTTGAGGTAATCCAGCGTCAGAGAGGGCCCCGTAATGCAGTGCTTAAGTACCTCTGCGGAAGGTTTAACCCCGTGTAACAGATAGTCGAGCGGAGCACTGAGGCAGATTTTGCCGCCTTCCTCCCCCGCTCCCGGGCCCACGTCCACCAACCAGTCGGCGCTGAGCATCGTCTCGGCATCGTGCTCCACGACCATCACCGAGTTGCCCTCGTCGCGAAGGTGCTTGAGGGAGGCGATGAGCTTGCGGTTGTCCCGCTGGTGCAGGCCGATGGAGGGTTCATCCAGAATGTATAGCACGTTGACGAGCTTGGAACCAATCTGCGTAGCCAGGCGGATACGCTGTGATTCTCCGCCGGAAAGCGAGGCGGTCGCCCGGTCGAGGGACAGGTAATCCAGGCCCACGTCCAGCAGGAAGCGCACCCGGTCGAGGAGTTCCTTGAGGATATCCCGTGCGATCGCTCCTTCCCGGGCGGTGAATTGATCCGGCAGCGTCTGGAGCCACGCATAGAGATCCGTCATTTCGTAGGAAGACACCTCCGAGATGGTCTTGCCGTCGATCCGGAAGCACTGGGACTCCTTGCTCAGTCGTGTCCCGCCGCAGTCCGGACAGGTGATCCGGTCCTCGATGTCATCTACGACGCCACCCCAGGATTCCATTTCCGAAAGGGCGCCGTCACCCACCCGGAAAAGTTCGTCGGAGCCGTAAACCAGCAGGGTGACGGCTTCGTCCGGCAGGGCGGCGATGGGATCGTACAGCGAAAAATTGTATTTCCGCGCGATAGAGCGGATGACGTCGAATTTGCGGTTCTCCCGGACCTTTCCAAGTGGGACAATGCCTCCGTCCGCGATGGATTTCTCCCGGTCGGGAATGATGGTATCGATATTGACGTCGACAATGGTGCCAAGGCCTTTGCAGTGCGGGCAGTATCCCTGCGGGGAATTGAAGGAGAAAGTATGCGGCTGCGGCTCCTGAAGGGAAATGCCGCTCTCGGGATCGACCAGGTGTTTGGAGAAATGGCGAAGCTCGCCGGTCTCCATATCGAGGACGGCGACAGACCCCTTGCCAGCCCCGATAGCCGTCACGACGCTGTCCCGCACCCGTTTCTCATCACCCGCCTCCGGGCGGAGTTTGTCGACGACAAGTTCGATGAAATGGGGCTTGTAGCGGTCCAGGGTCTCGATATCTGCGAGAGAGAAGATTTCCCCGTCCACCCGGACTTCCGTATAACCGCGCCGGCGGAGCGACTCCATCAGCTCGCGGTAATGGCCCTTCCGGCCCCTCACCAGCGGGGCGAGCAGGATGCACTTGCGCCCTTCGTAGGCCGTCATTATCAGGTCGACAATCTGCGCATCCGTATAGCGCACCATCTCCTTTCCCGTGACGGGAGAAAATGCCCGCGACCCTTTGGCGTACAGCAGGCGGAGAAAGTCATAGATCTCCGTGATGGTGCCCACCGTGGAGCGGGGATTGCTGCCGGTAGTCTTCTGCTCGATGGCGATAATCGGGCTCAGCCCCGTGATCTCATCCACTTCGGGCTTCTCAAGGATGCCCATAAAATGCTTGGCGTACGTCGACAACGTATCCATATAGCGTCGCTGCCCCTCCGCATAGAGAGTATCGAACGCCAGCGAAGACTTCCCGCTCCCGCT